>JAHEDQ010000259.1 GCA_024641125.1 Candidatus Competibacteraceae bacterium
GTCCGTGTGAACGAGCCTAGTACCACCCCCGCGCTGTTTCACCTCGTAGGGCGCCTCTAGGGCTGCCCAAAGGGCGCGAACCTCGTCCTCCGACAACCACCGCTGGCCGCGTGGTTCATGGCGCATGGGCCGACGCACCTGGGCGACGGGGTTCGTCGCCAGCCCGAAATCCGGTGCTCTGTTACGCCAGCGGGGCTCTTGGTGAATCGTCAGCCCGAAGGCGAACGCGGAATGCAGTGCCTGCCGGGTCCGGTTTGCCATGGTGTGAGCACCCCGATCGTAGACGTCGCCGACGATCTCCTTGATGTGTTTCGGCTCGACGTCGCGAGCCTTCATATCGCCGATGGCAGGGCCGACGTTACCTTTGTAGATCCAGCGCATGTGCTTCGCCGATGCGGCCCCGCGGAGCTCTAGATCCTCAATGTAAAGCGCGAACAGGTCCGCAACCGTGCCCATCTGGGCATCCCTTTGCTGGGCTGCCTTCTGCTCCGCCTCCTGCCGCGCTTCGTGCTCGACTGGATCAAGCCCCTGGACAACCAGCGATCGGGCCTCTCGCGCCTTTTGACGGGCTTGCTGAAGGCTGAGGCCGGGATAAATCCCCAGTGTCATGAATCGACGGCGGCCGGTCTCTGGGCTGGTGTAGCTGAGGCTGAACGCCTTGGTGCCGGCCGGCGTGATGTGAACAGGGAAACCGCGAAGTTCGGGATTGCCCTTCTCGTAGAGTCGGCGTACTCCAGAACCGGGCCTTAATTTGCGGATGGTGGCTTCGGTGAGCATCGCCCGTTGTCGCGTTTGTTGTCGCGTTGAGACCTGGATATCGGCAGAACGCTGTGAAACACTATGGGACGATAATAGGCCGGTTAGGTCTACAGATCAATTACTTGCTGACACACAGGGCAACTTCATGAAATTCTATGGATAAGATTATCACCTGCCTTCGAACCAGGTGGTCGGAGGTTCGAATCCTTCCGGGCGCGCCAATTAAATCAATCAGATACGCAATTCCCGCACTCAGCGGAAATGGATAAGTCACCAATAAGTCACCCGGCGATCAAATCTCATCGGATTTTCCTCGGCAGCTCACGACCCCTGTCCGCACAAAACGTGCAAATCAGATCAACCAGCTGGAGCTGAACCCAAGGTACGCCTTTATTTTCGCCGCCACTCCCAAGGCGGCACCCGCTGCGCTTCTGGAAGTGACCACAACCCAAGCATGGCTTCCCTGGACGCGGTTTCATCCTCTAGCAGCGACTCGTCCCGCATGTATTTCCGATACACCCATGCGTGCCCCTCGGCCACCATCTCGCGCTTTATGTCACGGCTACCCAGATAGATGCGCCCCACGATCCTGCCGTAACGATCACGGTCGATCTCGACCACGCCCACGACCTGCCCGAACACCTTGTCAGACAGCGCCTGCTTGGCCCGCGTGCTCCACGGCTGTTTCCGTTCCGGAGTATCGATCTAAGCCAAGCGGATCTTCAACTGACCGTCGCGATACAAGATGCGCAGGGTGTCGCCATCGGTGATCAAGATGACCTTGCCGGTGTAGGTGGTCTCGCCATATCCGTACGGAACCGTGAACGACAGCAGCAAGCCGATCACCAGGACTGGCAGCAGCGGCCTATGTCTCACCAAAACCTGGACCATACCCCTACCCATGCCCATCATCAGAAAGTCTCTGGATATTAGCGCAGGCAGCTTGGGCGTTCAGTCAATCCACAAGCTCAGATCTCAGAATATTCAGGTCCTTTGTGCGTCGATCCCAATCCGTACCGCCGAGGCTTTGTGAGACAGCACCCGAAACTCAATCAGCCCGCCGGCAAATAGGGCTGACACGGGGGGTGGTTGGGTCAAGGTCTTCAGGTACATCGATCAGAATGGATTCGCCGGGGCGGCGGGTGAGGATAAGCATGGGTGCACCTCCTGTGCTGTTTGTCCTATCGGATTGGAGCAAGGTGCGAGCCACTATTGAGGTGCGGTCGTCCGTACCTACCACGCCACAATATGTCGACAGGCCGCTTACGACCCATAGCGGAGGCTGAGGACTACAAGGTACGAGTGACCGTTCGTTAACACGAAGCGGACACTGAGGAAGCCGGGTGACGGGTTCTGTGCGGCCGAAAGTGGGTCTTCGCCTGGCTAAAGTCTCGCTTTGTACCGACGCGGCATCATCAGTGGTTGAGCAGCGATGTTTCGCTTCTTCTGTTGGCGTTACATTTTCTGTCGCGCCGTCTTCCAAATCATTGCCTAATGCATCGAGGATCCTGTAGTGATCAAGAAGATCCTCACCCATCAAGTCAAGAAGAGCACGTCGGGGGGGTCTTCTCGAATGCCGCTCTGCCGAGCGCCGCCGCAGGCGGGCTTGTTCGACAGATATGCAGGCCACTACGCGACCGATACAAGCGGCTGCCCAGTTTCCTTGGAATCCTCGACGAACTTGGGGGAAAGGCCGCTTATCGGCGTCTATACTCTCATACACGACAAGACCAAGGGAGCCTCGATGGCAACCGTTGCAGACAAAAACTCGTCTAGTTCAGGACGAGTCGTGTCGAAAGAGCTACTGATACCATTCATTCTGCTGGTACTGTGCTTTACGGCATGGGGCGCGGCGGCGAACCTCACAGACATACTGGTCGGTGTCTTCCGTGGCATCTTCGATATGTCGAACTTCCAGTCTTCGCTGGTTCAGTTCGCGTATTACGGTGCATATTTTTTGCTCGCCCTGCCGGCGGGCTTTATCAACAAACGTTACGGCTACAAAACCGGTGTGCTGGTAGGGCTGGGTCTAGCCGCTGCCGGCGGTCTGATGTTCTTGCCGGCGAGTCAGTTGTTGGTTTACGAGATGTTTTTGCTGGCCCTGTTCGCCCTTGCTGCCGGGCTGTCCATTCTTGAGACATCTGCCAACCCATACGTTATTGCGATGGGAAAAGAATCGACGGGAACACAGCGGCTCAACCTCGCCCAGTCGTTCAACCCCATTGGCGCAAACATCGGCGTCCTGATGGGGGCAGTCTTCATTCTGCCCGCGCTTACTCCCGAAGCAAGCAAGGCGATCATGACTGACGCGCAGTTGCTCGCCAGTCAGGAGGCGGATCTGGCGCTCGTGCTCAAGCCCTACCTCGGCATCGCCTTCGTACTGGTCGTGATCTGGCTGCTGATTTTCTTCAGGAAGTTCGAATTGCCGAAGCAGCCTGCAGCCACAACTGGCGATGACATCCCATCGGGCAACACTGCAGCACGTCTATGGAAAAACCGGCACTATCGCTACGGGGTGATGGCCCAGTTTTTCAACGTCGCGGCCCAAACCTGCATTTGGACCTTCACGATCCTCTATGCCCAGGACGTGGTGGGTGTTTCGCCGGAGGCAGCTGGCTGGTGGCTTCAAGCTAGCATCATCATCTTCTTGCTCTCACGCTTTCTCATGACGTATCTGCTCGGCATCATCCGGCCGGCGCTTTTGCTGCTCATCATGGCGACGTTTGGCGTCCTTTGTTGTGTCACTGCAATGTTCTCGCTCAACACCCTCGGGTTGATAGCGGTCGTTTCCGCGTCCGCATCGCTTTCCTTGATGTTCCCGACGATCTACGGCTTGGCTTTGCAGGGTCTCGGCGAGGACGCAAAGTTTGGTTCGGCCGGTCTCGTTATGGCCATCCTTGGCGGTGCCATCCTGCCCATGGTGCACGCTGCGGTGATGGACGAAGTAGGACCCGCAATGGGCTATGTGGTACCGGCCGTTTGCCTCGCCCTGGTTGGCGCCTATGCCCTTTTCGATCTCAGGAACACGCGTCCAGCGATACCCGACGAGGTGCTTGCGGAAGGAGCAGTGTCATGATGGGCATCACGTCAAACGCGCGGCGGCTGGCTGGATGGTTGTTGCTGGCAGGGCTCGGCATCACACTCGGCGCATGCTCGGAAAAACTGGACGTGACGATCGGGCTGATTACCAAGCAGGAAGTGAACCCGTACTGGGTGACAATGCGTGAAGTGGCCGAGGCCACGGCGAAAGACAACGACGTCACGCTGCTCACAGCGACCGGCACGAGCGATGTGGATGTCGGCAGCCAGCAGCGCGCACTGGAGGAGATGGTTGCCAAGGGTGCCAAAGGCATTCTCATCGCACCGACCAGTTCGACGGAACTGTTGCCGGCCATCGAGGCGGCGCGGGAACAGGGTGTGCTTGTCATCGCCGTGGACACACCGGTCGATCCGTTGGACGCAGTGGACGCCTTTTTCGCCACCGACAACGAAGCTGCCGGTCGACTAATTGGGCAATATGCCCTCGTAAAGGCGACCGAGATGGGCATCGAGCCGAAGGTCGCCATGCTCGACCTGGCACCTGGAATAAGCTCGGGCGAGTTACGGCACGCGGGCTTTCTAGATGGCTTCGGAATTTCGGAGGGTGATCCCGCCATCGTCGCGATGGCCGATACCGCGGGGGACAAGAAGCTGGGCGAGGCACGAATGGCCGAGATTCTTAGCGAGCACGCCGACGTAAACATTATCTATACAGTCAATGAGCCGGCGGCGCTGGGTGCGCTCGACGCGCTCAAGGATGCCAGGGTAGAACTGAATCGAACGATACTGGTCTCGGTCGATGGAGGCTGTCGAGCCATGAAGAACGCTGTGCGTCCGGGCGACATCGATGCGACAGCGATGCAATTCCCAGAAAATATGGCGCGCGAAGGCGTTCGCGCACTGGCCACGGCGATTCGTGCTGGAGAGAATCTGTCCGGCAATCTTGATACCGGTGTGCGACTCATTACGAATGACCCTGCACCGGGTGTGAAATCCAACGACGTTGCCTACGGTGTGCGGAACTGCTGGGGCAACTAGCGCAGTTGGTGCCCCAGCGAAAAGATTGGCAACCAAGGTGACCTGCCGCTGCTAAATTGGTCCAATCAGGGCGTGGTAACAATTGCCGGCGATCTTCTAATCCTGAGACGTCGGCCAATGCAATAGTCATCACCAGCAGGGCGTGTAGGCGACGTCACGCGGCTCTGACATTTGCCCAGGCACCTGTTGCGTTCCACTCCTGATTTCACCCCGGCTTGTGCGCAAGGCGGGTTGTATTTCTATGCTTTATAGCAAGCCCTCGGCGCACGCATATACCGGTTGCGAAACACACATGGTGGAGCAACTGACATGCTCGGATGTTTGGCAACATATTCGAACGAACAGTCCAGGTGGTTCCGCAACAACGACACCGCCAGCAAACAACGCCTTTGGTCCGCAAATACTCGAGCCAGCGTCATGTCGAGTTGAGGGCCGACCACGGTCGAAGTCGGTCACTCTGCTCGAGCAACCTGGTCTCGCTTTTCCCAAAAGCGAAACATCGTCGTTGGTTTGATTGCTGCGCAGCATAGTTTCGCTTTGTTGATGAAAGCGAAACCCCACGGCTGCGCCGAAAACGACTATCACTTGCCACTCTGGTCTGCGTCGCGGTTGTTCACTCATTAGTGTCTGCTATCTGTGTCCCACTGCCATTCGATGTAATGTCCTAAGTCCTCGCTGAATGGCCGCAGTTGGCCGTGAAGAGTCAGCCGATGGAGTGTTCCTGGACGGATGCTTAGACCAACCGTTCACGCTTAAAGCGACCCACCAGTATTCGGCTTTCATGGAACATAAACTA
>JAHEDQ010000062.1 GCA_024641125.1 Candidatus Competibacteraceae bacterium
AGCGCACCGTTGGGCAGGGCGGGCCAGTAGCGGCGGATGGCGGCGTAGAAACCCACGCCGCGGGCCTCGTCGAGGCTGTAGTCGATGGCGTCGATCCACTCGGTGTCGGGACCGAAACGGCCGCGGCCCTGCAGATCGAGGGTGAGATGCACGCCGAGACCATCGCGTTCGGGCACCGGGTAGATCAGGTGCGAGAACGGCACCCGCCCCGGCATGCCGAAATAGTTGCCCTTACAGTAATGCACCTCCCGGCGATGCGGGGCGGCGAGGCCCTCGATGCCGTCCGCGACCCGCCCTGCGAATAGACCGGCGGCGTTCACCAGCAGGTCGCAAGCGAGTTGCACGGTCTCGCCATCGTTATCGGCGCGCAGGGCGAAGCCGCCACCGGGCAGGGGACTTGCGCCGAGGAAGCGGGTGTGGAAAGCAATCATCGCGCCGTGATCCTCCGCCTCGCCCCGGAAGCTCAGCATCAGCGCATGGCTGTCGACGATGCCGGTGGAGGGCGACAGCAGTCCCGCCTCGCCGCGCAGGGCCGGCTCGAGGCGCGCGAGATCGGCCGCGTCAAGCGGGGCGAGATCGGGCACGCCATTGGCCGCGGCCTTGGCGCGGATGCCCTCCAGCGCGCCTTCCTGTTCAGGATCGGTGGCGACGATGATTTTGCCCAGCCGCGCATGCGGCACGCCGCGCGCGGCACAATAGTCGTAGAGCAGATGCTTGCCGCGCAGGCAGAGCCGGGCCTTGGCGGAGTCCTGCGGATAGTAGATGCCCGCGTGGATTACCTCGGAATTGCGCGACGAGGTGTGGCTGCCGATCAGCCCCTCGGCCTCGAGCACCACCACCTCGCAGCCTGCAAGCGCCAGCGCGCGCGCCACGGCAAGCCCCACCACGCCCGCGCCCACTACGATGCATCCGACCCTGTCCATGATCCCGCTCCGTCCTGCCGGCGCCCGGAGGCAGGCGCCGCACCGCAATCCCGAATCGCAGTTGCAAAAGGTACCCAAAACCCGCAACGGCCTCCATCGCCGTGTCGATCAGGCGCAATCCGCAAGCCCCGGCAGCGCGATCGACTGCTGCGCCGAGGCCGCATTCCAACTCAGGCGTCAATCATTAGTCTTCCGCAAATCTTTCACGGCAACGGGGTGTCCGCCATCTGTTTTCTGCGCTAGAAAGGCCCGCGAAACACAGTGCAGAATCCGGACGGGTCCGGGTCACCCTAGGGGGAAACCAGTATCATGGATTCATAGGCACCGGCGGCGACGACAGCCTGATCGGCAGCGACAAGACCGACACGCTGAAGGGTCTGGGGGGCAATGATGTTCCCGAGGGGGGCCGCGACAGGGACGCGCCTGCAAGAACCACTTCACTGAGTTTGATGCACACCACGTCGCTGGGCACTGCGTCGTCGGCATTGATAGCGTCGAATTATCCGTCCCGCAGCACCTGTGCCTTGGGCGCCGTGGCAGCCTTTAATGCCGACAGTGCATCGGAAGGCCTTACGCTAATGCCAGAAGCCGGATATAGCGTTGCACAGCAGCAGCGTGGAAATGATGCTGAAGTCCTTCCAGTGTCCGATCAGGGCCGACAGCAATGCCGCCACCTCGATCATCCAGGGTATCGGACCCCAGAAAAACCGCAGGAAGCGCTGGAAGTTGCTGACCCTGCGGCAAAATGGTCTTGAATCCGAGAATGGAAGAGTATGTTCTAGGCACTCGGTTTCAGATGTGAGCCTGCATCCACGAATCAATGTAAATTGTCTCCGCATGAAACCGGCTTCACTCACCTCAACTCATCGATCTGAATGACATCACACACCGAAAGCCAGGGTCAAAGGGCGACTGCAGCACGCCCGGACGGCGGGCAACGCTTGCAGGCGCTACTCGCATCGGAGAGTTTCAGGCAATCCGTGCGTGTGGCCCTCGCGATGGTCCTTGCCTACTACATTGGATTGTCGATGGGCTGGGAAAAGCCCCACTGGGCGGGGCTCGCGGTTGCATTGTGCAGCCTGGGAACTGTGGGCGACTCGCTCAGAAAGGGAATGCTTCGCATAAACGGCACGTTCCTGGCCGGCGCGGTCTCGCTGCTGTTGCTCGGACTGTTTCCGCAGGACCGCTGGCTCTATCTGTTTGTCACCGCGACCTTCGTGGCGTTCTGCACCTATATGATGGGCCACTCCTCCCGCTGGTACTTCTGGTCCATCGCCGGCTACCCAATGCCGCTGCTGACTCTGGCCGGCGGAGTCGAGGGTGCCAACGCCTTCGATACAGTTGTGCTACGGCTGCAGCAGACGACTCTTGGTGTAGTCACCTTCACGGCGGTTTGAGTACTGGTATGGCCGCAGCAGGCCACTCCGAATCTGAGGAAAACGGTGAGCGATCTCGCCGAGCTGCAGTGTCGGTTGCTTGCTCACCGTTTTCCTCAGATTCGGAGTGCTTGCCGGTCAGCCGGACAACAGTAAGGAGTGGAAGTATCGGGCCAAGCCGAGCGGGGCGATAGCAGGTCTGCCCGGTATCGTCGATGGTGCCGAAGTCGACAGCTTCGAACTGTGGGAAACCCGCCACCTGTGGCGGCGCTGCAGCGCCGATTTCGCCGCGTTGAACGAGTCTATCGAGCGTTGGCGCCATGGATTTCGTGAACTGCAGCACCTCGATCTGCAGCGGCTGATGCCCGGACTGCGGGCGCTCGGCGCAGAGCTCGATGCAAGACTGGCGTCCATGGCGCGGATGGTTTCGGGTGAACCCCCGCAGACACAGCCCAATGACATCGTGCTTGCGTTCGATGAAACAGCCCTGAACTCGCTGCCGCGCTTTGACCGCGCTGCGCTGATACTTGCCCGCGACCGGTTGCAGGAAATCGAACAACTGACCCGCGCGCTATTTGACACGCCGGCAAACATAAGCGGCTTCGGCACCGCGGTGGCTGCTGAGTTAGCCAACCGTTCGTCGACTCGTCCATGGACCATCGATCGCGACCGGCTGGCAAACGCTGTGAGTTCGTTTGCAGCTATGTGGGCGGTTCTGCTGGCGTGCCTCTACGTGCCCGACTTTCCGATGCCAGCCGGCGTCATTCCGGTCGTCGCGGCGCTGTCTATCAATCTCGCCATGATACCCAAGGCTCCGGTCGAGAAGCTCGTCCTTCCGATCGTCGGAGACGGCGCTCTTTCTGGTGTGTTTTACATTTTCCTGATGCCGTCGCTGGAGAGTTTTGCAGGCCTGGGGCTGGGGATCTTCGCCGCCATCTTCCTTATCTGCTTTGTGCTCTCACGACCGGAGCAAGGGCTCGCCCGGAGCCTGGTTCTGGCAAAGTTTGTCATGGTCATTCTAGTCAGTAATCCGCAGACCTACAGCACCTCTAGGTTCCGAACTTCAACCCCATGTGGCTGCTGGCGATCGGCATCGTCTGGGTCACGAGATGGTTCCCCATTTCTTTCGTGCCGCAGCGGGTGATTTTCAAGCAACTGCGTCGTTTTCTGAAGAGTTGTGACCAACCGCTTTCGCCGCCCCGATCGCAATTAGGCGAGCAACTCGAGCCGATGCGGTGGAAATTTCATACTCATGAGGTGCGAACGCTGCCTGCAAAAATCGGGCGATGGATGACCGCAGGTTCGGACGCTGCAAAGTTGGCTGGAGGCGGCGATCGTATCCCGACCCTGGTCAACAATCTGCAGGTCTTTGCCGATCGGATGCGCGAGTTGGCCGAGTTGCAGAGAGCAGCGCAGTCTGAAGTGATGATGCACGGTCTCCACGACGATCTGCAGGCGTCGCGCCGCGGAAATTTGCAGGTCCTCAGTCGTCTTGTCATGGACCCGGCAAGCCTGGATGCGGCGGCTCTGCGCTCTCGGCTGTGGGTGATGGCTGAGGCACTCGAGACTCGGATAGAAAGTACACTTACTAACATTTTAGAAACCAAAGTCACTTTGACAGACTCATAAATAACTGATTCATAGAGCGAAATAGCTTTGGCCAATCCACTCCGCAATCTGTAAAGTTAGTAATACCGCGCTGAAAGGCAGCATCTCACCCGATGAGGGTGACAACGCATACCGCCTGCTCGGTGCTTACCGCGGTGTTTCCAGCGCACTGATCAACGTCGTTTCCTCGACCGGCGCGATCTCCTGGAGCGGTCTGCGCGAGGCCCGTTTCTGACGGGCCACTTAATCGGGGATAAGCGCGGGACTATTTCGAGCTTGTGTTTAATAACTTGTTGATTTTGCGGGGAGTGAAAAGGACGCCGCCTCCACCAGATAACGCCGTACAGGGGGTATGGTCCAAACCTGACTCGGCGACCGGGACTTTCGCCAGCGCGTCGGGCAGGGGCGTATCGGTACCGACCAGGGCGGAAAAACGTTACCGGCCATAGGCGCCCCGACCGCACTTGGGGCGGGCGACCCTAAGGGTACAGATCGACGGTCTCTCGGCGACGCAAGATGGATTCGGGATAAGCGTTTGATTGAAGCAAAAGCACGGTCATGCAGCCTCTTCCCCGATGCCGCCTACATGCGAAATTCCACCCTCGGTGGTTTTGCGTCCTCAATGCTGTAGCTGGTGCGGCATTCCGGAATCCGGTCCGGTTCGATTGCGTGGGTACTTGCCAGATATGCTCGAACCTGTTTGCCGCGTTCGGTCGCCAAGGCCAACAGAGCGTCAACCTCCTGCTGGGACGGTTTGGCGATCGGTTCATCGGTGCTCGGCGCATTGGCCGAAGACTGAGCTGATTGCTCATTTTCATCAGCATCTTCCGCCGCTTGCTTTGCCGGCGTCCCACCCCGCAACACGACAAGGTCGTCGGCGGTCGCCTTGCCACAAACCCGCACCTTCAGTTGCGATTTCTTGCGCAGGAGTTGCCCGATCTCGTCGGTTACGGATGTGCCGTCTTCGGTCAGGTCGCTTTTGCCAGCCTCGAATGTCGCCGGTTCTATACGAAACGATTTGCCATCCTGACCAAACCAACTGGTGGGAAAAACCGAGGCCATGGCGCCGGAAATCGCCTTGTCGATCGCCTCGCCGTAATCGACCACAGGCGCATCCACGGTGCCGGAAACAGGAAAACCGAGATCGATCTGACCCTGGTCGTTCTTCAGGATGCCGACGGCGAAGTCTACCGGTACCCCTAGGCTGGACTCCAGCTCCTTCCCTTGTTCATCGGTCGCCGGCTCGACATAAAGATCGTCAATAACCAGGTCCATTTGGCCGTTGAGAGCGCCCGATGTTGCGGCGGCTTTCACCTCCGCCGACAGATCTCCGCTGTCGATGACGATACCCACGGCCGAGGCCGCGTAGGGAGACAGCGGGGGCAGAGGAAAGGCTGTGATCGTGCTGCTCAAATCGAAATCCGGCGTCGGCTTGAGTGGGCTTGCCCAACCCTGAACACTCGTAGTTGCGGTGTCGTTGATCCTGGCTTCGAGCTGGATTTCGGTACGGGTTTCCGGCGCCCCGGTATCGACGGGTCCGACGCTCAGATTCTGCAGCCCAATGGCCATATTCATGGGGGGGGCCACTGACCTGTCGGCAAATTCGATTCGTGCGCCCGGCGATATCGAAATTCTGCCGATCCGCACAGGTTTGGTTTGCTGGGCATCGCTTGCGTCATCCTGGGCATCCCCAGCATTCAGGATACCGTCGTTGATCATCGCGACCAGCCCGTCGATGGTAATGGTCTCGATTTCCGTGGCCGTCTCCAGATCGGCCTTCAGACCTTGCACCGAAAGGCCGGACATCTCGATGCTCTGCGGCGCCTCCCCCGAGGTTTTCGAGGAAATGCCTTCGGCTTTCACGTCGGCGGACGCGCGGATCGCCTGGCCGGCGGCTGCCAGCTCCGAGAGGGCCACTGCGAGTGTGCCGACACGAATTTCCGCGGTCTCGCCCTCGGCGAACGGGGTGGTTGTTACGATGCCGCCGAAGTTCGTCGTGCCAGACAATGTCACGGTCGGCGTGTCGGCGCCTTGCGCCTGGAGCCGGTCGATCCGCGTGTCGATGGTCTCCGTCGAGAACCCGAAGACGTCGTCGCCTTCTCCCATACTGAATTGAACATCGTTTACTTGGGTATTCACGGCGCCTTCTATGGTCCCGTCCGCGGCTACCGGCTCGACCCGAACGTCATTCAGGTCGCTGCTTAGAGTGGCCAGGGAAAAGGACAGTGGGCGTGTGTCATCGCCCTTGACGTCGATACCGCTCAGCTCGAAGCGGCCGGAGAAGCCGGCCGATACCGCGTCCTGACCGGCGAGTTCCAGACTGGACAGGTCCAGGCTCACGCGTTCGCCACTGATCGCCATGTTGGATTCCTGGCTCGGGACGTTTGCCTCTATTGCGCTGAGGATAACGGCAAGCGGACCGGTTATCTCGCCGCCCTGCTCATGATCGACAACGCGCATACCCGTCGTACCAACCTCGAGCGATTGCAGGGCAAGCGCCAAGCCGGCACCGTCTTTCGCGCCGAGTCCGTTCAGGGTGGATTGCAGGTCGAACGAGAGCGTGGCGTTGGCTTGTTCACTTTTCAGATCGATGGCTTGGGAAACGAATTGCGCTTCTGCCAACGTCGCCTCCGAGCCGAGTTCTTCGCTCGTCGCTTGGAGGCCGGTTACGGCCGCGTCCAGCGCGCCCGTAACCGTCCAGCCTTCATTCACCGTCTGGCTGTCAACCGTCCCGAGGTTTGCGGACACGGACTCGAAGCGCAGCTCTTGGCCCGGGTTGCCATCCCGAGGTGCCACGCGCAGCAGACCGTCACGCAGGACGATAGCGGGCTGTCCGTCGAATTCCAGGTGATGTTCCAGGGCGTTACGGGCCAGTGCCTCGGCCCATCCGATCAACAGGTCGACAATCGTGGGCGTCGGGCCGGATGGGGTGGCAGGGGCCGAGGCGGCAGGCTGGGCATCCGTGTCGTCGGTTCGCCGCGTGGCGAGCTTGTCGAAACTCAACGCATCCGCGCTGAACCCGATCTCCGCAATTTCGACGGTGTCGCCATTCGCGCTGGTCAGCGACACGGGCGAGGTCTTGAGTTTGAGCGAGCCGGTCGCGGTTCCGCTGCTGTCCGGCCTGAATGTCTGCTCCAGATCGACGTCCAATTGCGCGGACTGGAGCGTCAAATTCTCGCCTTCGGCGGTGGCAATGTCGAAATCACTGAATGTGTAGGTGCCGTTGACCGTGCCCGCCACGTTCCCGTCACTGTGAATGGCGTAGTCATAGTGCACCACGGTATCGATGTTTCCTGCTTGGCGCTCGAGGCCGGTTGGACCGATGAACTGGGCCACCCTGTCGATGTTTATACCCTTCACATTGCTGTTCAGCTCAATGGTCAGCGGGTCTGCCATAGGCCGCGTCTCGCCGCTCAATTTGAGCTCGATTTCGTTGATAGTGCCTTCGAGTTCAAATGAGCCGGCGTCATCCGGATCCCAGGTGCGGAATCCCTGCAGGCTCAGGCGGCTGACATCCATGGTCAGGGAACCGCCGGTGTAATCCTCGAAAACGAGCCGGCTGTCCGTGAACTCGAAGTTCTCGATTCCCGCGCCGATGCTCGGTTCTTTCTCCTGCTCCGATTCCGTCGCGTCGGTGGGTGCTGTCTCGTCGTCCATGGCCATCTGGGCCAGGTCGATTCCGTTGACTGTGATCAGGCCGTCTTCGCCGCGTTCGATAAACAGGTCAACTCCGCGCAAGAAAAAAGTCTGGATGAAGGCGCGCTTTTCGAAAAGGGCGGAGATGCTGAAATCGAAGCCGGCCTCGCCAATCTGGCCGTCCTTGGCGTCCCCGGATTTGAAGTGCACGGGACCCGCACTGACACGACTGTTCCAGAGATCGATGTCGACGCTCTCGATGCCCTCATGTTGGATTCCGAGGCGTTCGAGCTGAGATTCGATTACGTATCGGGCCGTTGGGCTGGGCAGCACGAACACCACCAGAACGAACAACAACGCCAGCACCGCGAGTACACTGCCAACCCATATCAATATCCGTCGGGGGCGACTTTTGGTGTTGTCTGGTTCTGACCGCGAGGTAGGGGTGTTCATCTTTTATCTGTCTCTTCGATCAAGCGTTTGGTTCCAATGGTGACGGACATGTCAGGGCATTTCGGAGCTTGGATTAAACCGCGAAACGCAAGCCCACGTGAAGCAAGGGTAACGACGTTAACGAGTCTCCTGTTTAATCTGGACGAAACCGATTGGCTCAAATATTCGGCGTCGGCTCAGGGGGATTGGAATTCTGTCAGCTCAGCGAGGCGCTCCGGTGTCAGAACGCCCTCGTGGCGCCGCCCGGCGATGATCCACGTGGGATAGCTTTCAATGCGGTTGTTCACGCAATCCGTTGCAATCGGCCCGCCGCGCCCGGCAGGGCTGCATTCTACATAAGGAAGTCGATCCGCAGAGGCCTCGAACAGCGCCTTCTGATCCTCGCAATGTGGGCACCAGGAAGCGCCGTAGAACTTGGCGTCTGCATCGTCCAAATGCGTCGCCAATGCCCGCAAGTAGGGTCTTTCAGGTCCGGCCGCGGGATCGAACACACCGCTGAAGTGCATGTGCATAATGGCGAGAACCATGATGGTCCCTGCGCCGGTGCCGATTCCCCAGCTCCCCCAGTCGAATCGCTGGAGGTTGGGTGGCCGGAGAAACAGGAGCATCAACGTGATCATGGCGATGATGGCGAAGGACGTCAGGCAGTAGATACACGTTGCCTCGATTTCGAAGACCGATATCGCTGTCAGATAGACGCTCGTGCCCGTGCCGAAGGCGGCGACCGTCAGAGCGCGGGCCCAGGCGGCGGGCTTGCGTCGCAGGTGCCACAGCAAGGCGATCAAAACGACGTAGGTCAGAAAGCCCCAGAAAGACAGCGGCACACCCAGCAATGACGACCAACGGCTCGCCTGTACGAGGTCGCAACCGGATCCGGCGTCGCAGTAGGCGACAGGCTCTCCCAGCCAGCGGGTGAAGGTCAGGTAGGCAGTCAGCACAGCGCCCAGTCCAGCCAGCACCGTGGCTGCCAAAAGCAACGGCGCGCGGGAGCTCACGACCGGGGACACCTGTTTCCGTGAGGGTTTGGTCGCCTTTGTCGGCCTGGTACGATGTTGTGCACCCGCAGTGCCTGCCGGTTTTCGCTTGGGTCGCCGTTTCGCCACGCTCGTCTGCTCGCGCTAAAATTTCTACTGGAGCTGCGATCATACCGTCTGTAATGGAGATTCGCTGCACTGGCAAACGCATGCCGTCAGTAGTCTGCAAGTGATCCTGCCCGCGACAAGTGGACACGTTGCAATGCGTCTTTCGACAATTCGAATGCCTCGGTACCGGCATATTCGAGCGCTCTATGGCGACGGATTGCGCTTGTAGTCGACTTCGATTTATTCAAACACTTCCTGGCGCAGCCGTTCTTGAGTGGCAAAGCGCTGACCGTGGATGAGTTCGACTTTGAGCGTGTGGTCGGTTTCGACCAAAGCAGGACAGCTACCGAGCCGTGGGCTAGCCTCGACAGCGGTCTGGATCTGAAGTACCAATGTGGCATGGGATACACAAGCGATGAACACATAACAATGTTTGACGGCCATTTGCCCCATATGGATACAGAAGATGGCGCGGGCGTGCGTCTTACCCGAATTTTGGGAACGCCGCAGCGCGATCATCTGGACCCGTTTCTGTTGTTCGATCAGTTTCGCTCGGACGACCCGGATCAGTACATCCGGGGTTTTCCGCCGCATCCGCACCGGGGCTTCGAGACGGTAACCTACATGCTCGAAGGCCATATGCGGCATCGGGATTCGGTGGGCAACGAGGGCCATCTCGGACCCGGTGACGTGCAATGGATGACGGCCGGCAAAGGCATTGTTCACAGCGAGATGCCGGAGATGGACAACGGTCTGATGTGGGGATATCAGCTCTGGGTCAATCTTCCCGCCGCTCAGAAAATGGTTGAACCCCGGTATCAGGACATTCCCGCGGCTCAAATTCCCGAGTTGCTCGAGAGCGGCTGTCGCGTTCGGGTCATCGCCGGCCATTACAAAGACATTGGAGGGGCCAGTCAGACGCGGATACCGGTTCTTTACCTGGATGTCACGCTGTTATCGGGCGCTTGCTTCGATCACAGCCTACCCGCGACCCATCGAGGGTTTTTGCACATGGTGCAGGGACAGGTGTTTTCAGGGGATGCCATGGTGGCCGCCGCAGGTACGGGTTCGACACCTGTACTGGATTCAGGTGCGACCCTCGGTCTTCTAGCGGGGGAGGCGGGCGCCCGGTTCCTGTTGATCGCGGGTGAGCCTATCGGCGAACCCATCGCCCGCCATGGACCTTTTGTCATGAACACCCGCGACGAACTGGTCCAGGCGTTTAATGACTATCAGAACGGCCTATTCTGAGTTGTCCACAGCATTATCTCGCCAAAGTGCCTGGCGGCGCGACCGATTCAGTCCCAAATGGCGCACGCCATGACCGCGGTTCCCCATTTGGCTCAACGCAAAATTGTCCGGATGCTGTCGCCGTTGGAGGATCCGGTGATGGCTGGATTCGTCGCAGGGTTGTGCGAAACCAATGCCTTGTCCCACTAGTGCTCGTGACCACCGTGGCCGTGTACGTGACCGTGCTCGATCTCCTCCGGTTCTGCCGCACGGACATCGACAATTTCAACGTCGAAGACCAGCACTTCGCCCGCCAGCGCATGGTTGGCATCAACGGTGACCGTGTCGTCGGAGACTTCGGTGACCATCACAACCTGGCTGCCCTCGGGCCCGCTGGCCTCGAAGCGCATTCCGGGTTCGATTTGCTCAATGCCCTCGAATGCGCTTTTGGGAACCGCTTGTACAAGCTCTTCACGATGTT
The DNA here is from genome assembly GCA_024641125.1 of Candidatus Competibacteraceae bacterium. Classification (GTDB taxonomy): domain Bacteria; phylum Pseudomonadota; class Gammaproteobacteria; order Competibacterales; family JAHEDQ01; genus JAHEDQ01. The sequence continues at coordinate 10,790 of JAHEDQ010000062.1, forward strand.
CGCCATAACCGTCGGCGGGTTCCACCCTGACCTTCAGCGTGTCGCCCGCGCGTTTGCCCGACAGCTCCCGCTCCAGCCCGGGAATGATGTTGCCCGATCCATGCAGATAGGTAAGTGGTTCGCCCTCGCTGGAACTGTCCAGCACATCTCCCGTGTCATCGGTGAGGGTGTAGTGAATGCGGACGACAAGCTGATCAGCGACTTCCATCGAGGACGATCTCCTGTGGCGTATGAACGGGATGGGAATATGGGTTCGAGCCCGGCCCTGGGGGCGGTCGCGCGGCTATCGCATTTCCGGCTCGTGTTGCGCGGTGCAGCGGCAGCTGGAATGGTGAATACGACGCGTTATGCTGGCGAGAGGCCAGCGTGTGCAGGCGTTGTGGATGTCTAGTGGCTCCGAAGCGTCAGTCTAGGGGAGCGTCTTTCTCGAATCAACCATAGGTCCACCGCGGTGAAGGGTTGCCAGAGAACGGATTCGCCCGGTTACCCTGTGAAATTTGTTCTGGGTTGGCCATCGGGGGGGCCGTGATTTAGGAGGTGAAATTTGGAGACGATAGCCTGGGGTGATTTCGAGCGGGTTGAACTGAGGGTGGGCACGGTGTTGGAGGTGGTTCCGTTCCCCGAGGCCAGAAAACCCGCGTACAAATTGAAGATCGATTTCGGCCCCGAGATCGGTGAACGCAAATCCAGCGCCCAGATTACCGACATCTACCCGGCGGAAGGGTTGCTTGGGCGTCAGGTCGTGGCGGTGGTCAATTTCCCCCGCAAGCAGATCGGCCCGTTTATGTCGGAGTGTCTGGTGACCGGCTTCTATCGGCAGGACGGCGCGGTGGTTCTTGCGGTGCCCGACCAGCCGGTGCCCAATGGCGCCAAGTTGGGCTGAATCAGCGGGGTTGTCGCTCCGTTGATTGTCCCGCCGAGAACGGGTGACACGGACCGGGGCTCGAGAGACTGCTTTCGGGGCAACGGACATCCCCGTTGAAATAGTGATCGGCATGATCCGAGTCGACCGACCGCAGATATCCCATTTGGGCAATGCTGGCCCCGTGAGGTAGGGTTGGGCGGAGGCAGTGGGGCGCATCGAATTGATGTGCGAAGCGCGGCGGCCAGGTCGGCGGCCATCGTCTGGTACAGTGCGTGGCGGGTTGATTCCCGCACCATCAGGCTTTCCTCACAGGCCTGGCCGTGCCTTGCCTGGGGTCTACTACCCGCCTCCAGACCTGCGGGCCCAAGCGTGTATGTAGCCCGGCAACTTTGGCCTGACCATGAATTGCGCCAGAGCGGTGTCCGCGAACACGACGCTGGTTTCGTCCGGGATGTACGTGGCTCTAACCCGGCGGTCGCGTCCCGGGCAAAGGCAGGCGCGCAGCGCCCTGGTCGATGCATGACGGACCGATCAGCTTCATGCCCAGCCTCTGAAATTCCGCCACGTCGTTCGCGACCTAGGCGCGGGTCGGACGCTCGATGTGGGCTTGAACGATCCCAGCCACCTTTCCAAGTGAACTTTTGTTGAGAGTCTGTCCTTTGAACATCGATAAAAACATCTCCAGCCCCCTGTTCCAGCCCATCCGACTGCGCGGTTTGGCGCTGGCCAATCGCGTGGTGGTGTCGCCCATGTGTCAGTACTCAGCCGTCGATGGCTGCATGCAACCCTGGCATGTGGTCCACCTCGGGCAGTTGGCGCTGTCCAGTGCCGGCATGATGATGATCGAGGCCACGTCGGTTGAGGACATCGGGCGTATCACGCCCGGCGATGTGGGTTTGTACGACGATGCCACGGAACGGGCGATGGGAGAGGTGTTGACGGTCCTGCGCGCCCTCAACCCCCGCGTCCGGTTGCCCCTGGCCATTCAACTGGGGCACGCGGGACGCAAGGCGTCCAGCAACGCGCCTTGGGATGGGGGTCAGCAGATCGCCCTGCAAGACGGGGGTTGGGAGGCGGTTGCGCCGAGCGCCGTCGCCCATATTGACGGTGAGCTTCCCCCCTGGGCGATCAGCTGCGATCAGATGCGAGTCCTGTTGCAGCGTTTCGTGGACAGCACGGAGCGCGCGCTTCGGCTGGGCTTCGATGCGGTTGAGCTGCATGCCGCCCATGGCTATCTGGTCCATCAGTTCCTTTCACCTGTGGCCAATCGGCGTGAGGACGAATACGGTGGGTCGCTTGAGAACAGAATGCGCTATCCGCTGGAAATCCTGTCCGCGATGCGCGCTCGCTGGCCGGAGGATCGGCCTTTGGGTGTTCGCATTTCGGCCACCGACTGGGATGAAGCCAGCAGTTGGGGCCTGGATGAGGCGATTGAGTTCAGCCGCGCCTGTGAGGCAGCCGGCGCCGACTGGATAGACGTGTCCAGCGGCGGAGTCTCCCGCAAACAGAACATCGTGCTGGGCCCGGGTTACCAGGTGCCCTTCGCCGAAGCGGTTAAGAAGGCGGTCGACATTCCGGTGATGGCGGTGGGCTTGATCACCGAGCCAAAGCAGGCCGAGGAAATCATTGCGGCCGGGCAGGCCGACATGGTGGCTTTGGCTCGAGCCTTTCTCTACAACCCACGCTGGGTTTGGCATGCGGCGCAGGAGTTGGGCGCCAGCGTCGAGGCGCCGGTACAGTACTGGCGCAGCGAACCGCGCGAGGCGCGCGGCCTGTATGGCGAGACGCAGGTTGGCCAGCGTTGAGCAGCGGCCGATCGGCAGGCAAGGCGGCACTGCTGCTGGCATGTCACCGATATCTTGAGGCGATTTCCCGGCGTCGGGTCAGTTACGATCTGGGGTGCGCGCAAGTATGCGATGCGCATCTGGCTCGACCTTTCACAAACTTGCCAGCCTGGGCATGGTCCCCACACGTGACCTGCTGATTACGCTCGCCCAGGCCATCGGCCTGGTGTTCGCTGTAATGCTGCTGTTTTTGCCCAATTGGCGTCGGTGCTGATTGAGACCTCTATCGCAGTCGCGTGCTTTGGATGTGCTTGATCAATCCCTCGGTGGAGCTGTCGTGGCCGGCTCCGGGCGCACCGCCCAGTTCCGGCAGGATGCGGTTGGCCAGTTCCTTGCCCAGTTCCACACCCCATTGATCAAACGAGTCGATACCCCAGACGATGCCTTGAACGAAAATCTTGTGCTCGTAGAGTGCGATCAACTTGCCCAGGGTTTCCGGATCCAGACGTTGGTAGACCAGGGTGTTGCTGGGCCGGTTGCCCTCGAACACTTTGTGCGGCGCCAGCTTCGCCGCCGCGGTCGCATCCATACCGGCGGCCACCAACTCGGACCGCGCCTCCTCTAGCGTCCGTCCCCGCATCAGCGCTTCGCTTTGGGCCAGACAGTTGGCCAGCAGCTTGTCATGGTGATCGCCCAGGGGCGTAAGCGTCTCGGCGCCGACCAGAAAATCGGCTGGGATGATATCGGTTCCCTGGTGCAGCATCTGGAAAAAGGCATGCTGACCGTTGGTGCCGGGCTCGCCCCATATGAGCGGAGCGGTCTCGCAGTCCACCGATTCGCCGTCCCGCTTCACCCGTTTGCCGTTGCTCTCCATATCGGCTTGCTGGAGATAGGCCGGGAGGCGATGAAGATGTTGTTCGTAGGGCAGTATCGCGTGGCTGGTGGCGCCCAGGAAATTTCGGTTCCAGATACCCAGCAGCGCCAGAATCACCGGCAGATTCCGCTCCATCGGCGTTTCGGCAAAGTGCTGGTCCATGACGTGCGCGCCGTTGAGCAGATCCTCGAAACGGCGCATGCCGATGGCCAGCGCAATGGGCAGGCCGATGGCGGACCACAGGGAGTAGCGTCCTCCGACCCAGTTCCAGAACCCGAACACGCGCGCCGCCGGGATGCCGAACGCCGCCGTGGCCGCGAGATCGGTGGACACGGCGGCAAAGTGTTGGCCGACCGCGGACTCACCCAGGGCGCGGATCAGCCAGGCCCGGGCAGAGCGGGCGTTGGTCATGGTTTCCTGGGTGGTGAAGGTCTTGGATGCCACAATGAACAGGGTGGTTTCCGGTGCCAGCCGGTCCAGGGTATCGGCCAGATGGGCGCCGTCCACATTGGAAACGAAATGCACCCGCAGCCTTGGGTCGGCGTAGGGTCGCAGGGCCTCGGTCACCATCACCGGCCCCAGGTCCGACCCCCCGATGCCGATGTTGACCACGTCGGTGAACGGCCGGTCAGTGGAACCGCGGATGTCCCCCGCACGAACCGGTTCCGCGAAAGCCCGTATCCGCGCCAGTTCCTCATTCACCGCCGGCATCACGTCCTCGCCGTTGCAGAGCATGGGTTCGTTGGAGCGGTTGCGCAGGGCCACGTGGAGCACCGCTCGGTTCTCCGTGAGGTTGATTTTTTCGCCGGCAAACATGCGGTCGCGCCAGGACTCCACATCCTGATGGCGGGCCAGGGAAAACAGGGCGGACATGACCGCGTCGGTGACGCGATTCTTCGAGTAGTCCAGCAACAGGTCGTCCAATTGGGCGCTCATCCGGGGGAACCGGCCCGGGTCGCTATCAAACAGGTCGCGCAGGTGCTGGCTGCGAACCTCGGCCGCCAGGGTTATCAGTTCCTGCCAGGCCAAGGTGCGTTTGGGTCCGATCATAAAGACTGTTCCGGTTCAGGCTGTGTTGGGCTGAGCGTGAAATCGACGGTTTCGGTATCGCCGTTCAGATGCAGCATGGTGATCTGGGGTTTTGCCTCTGCAATGACCTGGCCACGGCGCACGACATGGGTTCTGACGGCGCGGAGTCTCAGGGCCTCGATCGGGTCAGCGGCCTGCAGCACCACCAGATCGGCGTTGCAGCCCGGTTCCAGGCCGTAACCCTGGAGTCCCAGCACCCGCGCCGCATTGTCCGTGACGCACGCGAATGCCGCCTGCATCTGATCGGTGCCGGTCATTTGCGCCACGTGCAGGCCCATATGAGCCACCTCCAGCATGTCGTGGGAGCCCAAGGGATACCACGGATCCATGACGCAGTCATGGCCCATGGCGACGTTGATTCCGGCCGCCATCAGTTCCGGCACCCGGGTCATCCCGCGCCGTTTGGGGTAGGCGTCGTGCCGTCCCTGCAGGGTGATGTTGATCAGGGGATTGGGTACCGCATGCAGCCCGGCCTCCCGCATCAGGGGCAACAGCTTCGATACATAGTAGCTGTCCATGCTGTGCATCGAGGTCAGATGGGAGCCGGTGACCCGGCCCTGCAGGCTCAGGCGCTGGGTCTCGTAGGCCAGGGTCTCCACGTGACGCGACAGCGGATCGTCGGATTCATCGCAGTGCATGTCTACCGGCAGACCCCGATCCGCCGCCAGTTCGCACAACAGCCGCACCGATCGCGCCCCGTCGGCCATGGTGCGCTCGAAGTGCGGAATGCCACCGATCACGTCGACGCCCAGATCCAGCGCCCGCTGCAGCAATACCGCGGCCTTTGGGTCCCGCAGATATCCGTCCTGGGGAAAGGCCACAAGCTGCAGATCGAGAAACGGCCGGATTTCCTCACGCACCTCCAACAACGCCTTAACCGCCAGCAGTTCCGGGTCGCAAATGTCCACATGACTGCGTATCGCCAGATTGCCCCTGGCGATGGCCCAGCGGCACAGTTGATGCGCGCGGGACTTGATCGCGTCATGGGTCAGCTGCGGTTTCAACTCGCCCCAGAGGGTGATGCCTTCCAGCAGGGTGCCGGACCGATTGACCCGCGGGCGGCCGTAGCTGAGGGTGGCATCCATGTGGAAATGGGCGTCGACGAAGGGCGCTGTCACCAGCCGGTCCCCGGCGTCGATTTCCCGGGCGGCCCGCGCATCGATGGCCGGCGCCAGTTCCACGATGCGGCCGTCGCGGCAGGCGATGTCCATGCCCTTGCGGCCGTCGCTCAAATTGCCGTTGCGTACGATCAGATCCAGCATGTCATCGTTCACCGCGTCTGAAGGGAACCAGCAGCGCCTTGGGATAGGCCGCTTTCCGGGACATGATGATGAGCGCCACGATGCTCAGCACATAGGGCAGCATCAGGAAAAACTGATACGGAATGAGGGTGCTCGATGCCTGCTGAACGCGGATCTGCAGCGCATCGAAGGCAGCGAACAGCAGGGCGCCGAACAAAGCCTTCCCCGGTCGCCAGGAGGCGAAGATCACCAGCGCGATGCAGATCCAACCCCGTCCGTTGATCATTTCGAAGTAAAAGGCATCGAATACCGAGATGGTCAGGAAGGCGCCGCCCATGGACATCAGGGCGCTGCCGGTGCACACCGCACCGGCCCGGATCGCCAGGACGTCCAATCCCTGGGACGCGGCCGCCATCGGATTTTCACCCACCATGCGCACCGCCAGCCCCAGGGGGGTACGGTACAGCACATACCAGCACAGGGGCACGGTGGCCAGGGCCAGGTAGGTGAGGGCGGTCTGTGTGAACAAAGCCTCGCCCAGCACCGGAATCTCGCTCAACCCGGGAATGGCGATGGATTCGAACGGTTGGATTTTGGGTGGCGTGCTGACATCGGGCAACAGCAGCCGGAAGCTGAAGTAGCTCAGGCTGGAAGCCAGCAGCGTGATGCCGATCCCAGTGACATGTTGTGACAGCCCGAGATAGACGCTGAAGATCGCATGCAGCAGACCCCAGGCGGCGCCGCAACCGGCGGCCACCGCCACCGCCGTCCACAAATCGCCGCCCTGATAGACCCACATCCAGGCGATCATGGCCCCAAAGGTCATGATGCCTTCGATACCCAAGTTGAGCACCCCGGCCCGCTCGCAGATCAACTCACCGATGGTGCCGAAGATCAAAGGTGTGGCCATGCGTACGGTTGCCGCCCAGAAGCCCACACTGACAAACATCTCCAGCAGGTCCATACCCTCAGCCCCGTCTGATCCGGTACTGCACCAGCAGTGAGCTCACCAGCACCGCCAACAGGGCGACGGCGGTCATGACATCCGCCAGATAGTTGGAAATGCCCACTGCGCGGCTCATGGAGTCGGCGCCGTTGTAGATGGCGGCCACAAAGATGGCGGAGACCACCACGGCCAGGGGATGCAGACCCGCCAGCATGGCCACCGCGATCCCGGTGTAGCCAAAGCCGGGGGAGATATCGAGGGTGAGATAACCCTTTGTTCCGCACACCTCGGTAACACCGGCGCAGGCAGCCAACCCGCCGGACAGCAGGGCGGTCCGCACCACGGTCGCGTTCACCGGTATGCCAGCGAATACAGCGGCCGGGGTGTTCAGACCCACCGCTCGAATCTCGAATCCCCAATGGGTGAACCGCATGACAACCCAGACCGCCACCGCAGCCGCCAGACCGGCCACGAAACCAAAGTGCAAACGGGTGCGATCGACCAGGTTGGGCAGCAGCCCGCTGTCCACAACCGGGGCGGCCTGAGGCCAGCCCATGGACAGCGGGTCTTTCCAGGGACCGAACAGGAGGTAGTTCACGAACAGCAGGACTACGAAGTTCAGGAGCAGGGTGGTGACCACCTCGTCCACTTTCAGGCGAATCTTGAGTACTGTCGGCAACAGCAGAAGCAGCCCGCCGGCCACAGCAGCGGCGCTGAAAATAACCGGAATCATCAGGTATGCCGGCAGGTCTATGGCACCGGTTCCCACCCAGGTTGCGGCCAGGGCGCCAGCATACAGCTGACCCTCTCCGCCAATGTTCCAGAGTTTGGCGCGAAACGCCACCGCCACCGCCAGACCGGTGAAGATCAAGGGCGTTGCCCGGGTCAGGGTCTCGCTGAGGGCGAACCGTGAGCCCAGCGCGCCGCGGGCCAATGCCGCATAGGCTTCCAGCAAGGGCGCCCCGGCCCACAGTATGAGAAATCCACACAACGCCAGGGCAACCATCACCGCCAGAATCGGTGCCATGGCGCGCAGCCAGAATGTGGCCTCGGTGCGGGGTTCAAGCCGCATGGTCGCTTCCGGAGGATTGCCCGGTGGTCCGCTGGCCGCTCATGAGCAGCCCGAGCTGCGCCCGGTCCGCCTGCTCCGCTGGAACCGCTGCGCTCAACTCACCCTGGTAGATGACCATGATTCGATCCGACAGGGTGAGCAGCTCATCCAGATCCTCCGAGATAAGCAGAATGCCGCTGCCCCGCCCCCGTGCGTCGAGAATTTGCTGGTGTACGTACGCTGTGGCACCCACGTCCAGACCTCGGGTGGGTTGGCAAGCCAGCACCAGCGGTGGGCGTCGGCTGAGCACCCGGGCAAGTATCAGTTTCTGCATGTTGCCCCCGGACAGGCTGCGGGTGCGGGTATCGGGCCCGGCGCCGCGCACGTCGTAGCGCTCCATCAACTCCCGGGCGTGCTCGAGAATCCGCCCCGCCCTCAGCCAGCCAAAGTGGGAAAACTCGGGGTGGCGATAGCTTTCCAGCACCAGGTTCTCGCTGACCGTCATCTCGTGGACGACACCGGCTTTGTGCCTGTCCTCGGGTATCCGCCCCACCCCGGCCGCCACCATGCGCGCTGGCGTATGGCCCCCCCTCGGTCGGCCCAGCACCACCAGTTCGCCGGTTTCCGGCACGCACAGACCGCTGACCAGATCCGCCAACGCGGTCTGTCCGTTGCCGGACACCCCTGCGATGCCCAGCACCTCGTGCTGGTGCACCGTGAGCGAGGCCTGCCTGAGACGGCTGTTGTTATGCCACAGATCGACCGCTCTGAGCTCCAGTATCGGCTTGCCGGCTTGCATCCGGGTTCTGTTGGGGCTCGCCACCGCGCGTCCTACCATGGCGGTCGCCAGTTCTGTGCGCGAGGTCTCGGCCCGGTCGTACTCGCCGACCACGCTACCGTGGCGCAGCACCGCGATCCGCTGAGCGATGGCCAGCACCTCGTTGAGTTTGTGGGAGATGAAAATGATCGAGAGCCCGTTGGAGACCATCTCGGCCAGGGTCTGGAACAGCGCCTCGGCCTCCTGCGGTGTCAGAACGGCGGTGGGTTCATCAAGGATCAGAATACGCGCGTCCCGATACAGCGCTTTGAGCAGCTCAACCCGCTGACGTTCGCCTACGCTGAGATCGCCAATCCGCGCATCCGGGTCGATAGTGAGCCCAAAGCGGTCGGCGAGGGCGCTCAGTCGGTCACGCGCCTTCCGTCGTCGCTGCAGCGGGGACCACAGACGCTCGGTGCCAAGCACCACGTTGTCCAGCACGCTGAGATTGTCGGCGAGGGTGAAATGCTGATGCACCATACCGATGCCGGCGCCGATGGCGGCCGCAGGCGAGCCGGGTGGGAGTGGTCTGCCGTTAACTTGGATGCTGCCGGCATCCGCCACATAGTGGCCAAACAAAATGCTCATCAGGGTGGTTTTGCCGGCGCCGTTCTCGCCCAGCAATGCCAGTACTTCCCCGGCACTCAGGGTCAGGCTGATATCCCGGTTGGCCTCGATATCGCCGAACCGCTTGCTGATGCCGCGGATACTCAGCACCGGTGGCGATTGAACGGCGTTACTGGGCATGGCCCACTAGGGAGCCTCTGATCTATTCATGAACGTGCATCTTGGGACTGAACTGCACAGCTTCAACGTTGCAGTTCTTGGCAGTAGAACAACTATTACCCGCGATCTGCGCTCTGAAACTGCACATTCATCCTCCAATCTGCTCCGTCCAGAATAAATCAGAGGCGGCCTAGGCCTGATCAGAAAGTGGATTTGGGTTCCTCGTCGTCGATCGGCACCACGAAGTCACCGTCGAGGATCTGTTGGGTCAGGGTTTCTATCTGGGTCTTGGCTTCGCCCGGAACCCGGTCCTCGAACTCGTAAAAAGGCGATAGCGAGGCGCCGCCCTTGGCCATCATGGTCCACTCCTTGTAATCCTCGGCCTGGAATGCGCCGGCTTTGACCTGACTGATTGCATGGTTGAGCGCGTTTTCCATGTGCCACAGTGCCGAGGCCACCACCACGTCGGTGCCGTTTTCTTGCTGGTTCATGTCGTTGACGTTGCCGAAGGCGATGATGCCCTTCACCCGGGCCGCATCCACTACGCCCGCGCGCTCGGCATACAGCACGTCCACACCCGATTCCACCTGAG
>JAHEDQ010000260.1 GCA_024641125.1 Candidatus Competibacteraceae bacterium
ATAGCCTGACCCTGGCGGCCGCCACGCTGGGCTGGGTCAAGGTGCCCCAGACACCGGTCGAGGCTCTGATCGCGCTGAGCATCATGTTTGTCGCGGTGGAGGTGTTGCACCGAACACAGGGGCGTCTCGGCATCGCCGCCCGTCGCCCATGGCTGGTGGCCTTCGCCTTCGGACTGCTCCACGGGCTGGGGTTTGCGGGCGCACTCAACGAGATCGGTCTGCCGCAAAATGCCATCCCCCTGGCCCTGGCCTTTTTCAATATCGGCGTCGAGGTCGGGCAGCTTCTGTTCATCGCCGCGGTGTTCGGTCTATTCTGGGGGATACGATTCATTGCCGAACGGCCCGCGGCCACTCCAATGGTCACCACCTGGGATGTGGCCGGTTCGATTGCCCGACCCTCGGCCTATGTCATCGGCACGCTGTCTGCATTCTGGTTGTTCCAGCGGACCTATGGTTTCTGGTCCTGACCGAACCCGGGAATTTGCCTTGCCGCCTCTCCCCAGCACCCATGCGTTGTTTGTCATAGCCCTGACCGGGCTGACGCTGTACCTGTTTTCGCGGGACCGGATTCCCCTCCAGACCACGGGCCTGGGCGTGATTCTCATTCTGATCCTGTCATTCGAATTGTTTCCCTACGGTGACATTCGCCCGGCGCATTTTCTGGCCAATTTCGGAAACGAAGCGCTGATCACCGTCTGCGCATTGATGATCGCCGGCCGGGGTCTGGAAACCACCGGCGCACTGCAGCCCCTGGCCTCGGTCATGGCAAGTCGCTGGAAATCAAACCCCCAAACCGCCCTGTTCCTGACACTGGTGGTAGGCGCCGTCGCCAGCGCCTTTCTCAACAACACACCCATCGTAGTCATGTCCCTGCCGGTTCTGGTGGCCAGCGCCATGCGGGCGCGGCGGCCTCCGTCCGGCATCCTGCTGCCCATGGGCCTGGCCACCCTGATCGGCGGCATGGCCACCACCATCGGCACCTCCACCAATCTTCTGGTGGTGGGGATCGCCGAAGAGATGGGCGCCGGCCATCTGGGCATGTTCGACTTCAGCCTTCCGGTGATCATAGCCGGGGGTGCGGGATTGCTGTTCCTGTGGTTGCTGGCGCCGCGTCTGTTGCCGGAGCGAAAGCCTGCCATGTCGGATACCTCGCCCCGGCTGTTCTACACAATTCTGCACGTCAACGAGGACAGCTTTGCCAACGGCAAATCCCTGTCGGAGGTGCTGGAGCGCACCGACGGCCGGATGAAGGTGGAGCGCATCCAACGCAGCGAATCCCTGACGGTGGTAAGGCTGCCGTCGGTGACCCTGCAGGCCGGCGATCGGCTCTATGTGCGTGATTCCCCGGAACGCCTGAAGGAGTATGAGCAAGCGCTGGGAGCCACCCTCTACAATGCCGGTGACGAGGCCAATCCAATCAGCGAGGCGACACCCCTGGACGGCGGCGGGCAGCAACTGGCGGAGGTGGTGGTCAGCCGCGGCTCGCCCCTGACCCATCGCACCCTGGACGCGGTGCATTTCTCGTCGCGATTCCGCCTGTTGCCCCTGGCGCTGCACCGGCCCCGATCATCGCAGGAACTGAGCGGTGATCTGGGCACTGTTCGCATGCGGGTGGGAGACGTGATCCTGGTCCAGGGTAGCCAGGAGGCGATCCAGGAACTGCGCACCAGCGGCTCCATGCTGGTTCTGGATGCAACCCTGGACCTGCCCTACACGCAGCGTGCACCTCTGGCGCTGGGCATTATGATCGGGGTTGTGGCCCTGGCCGCAACCGGCCTGCTGCCCATTTCGGTGGCGGCCCTGCTGGGTGTCGCCGCCATGGTGCTGAGCGGGTGCATGCAGTGGCGCGACGTGGCCGACGCCCTGAATCTGCCCCTGATCATGATCATCGTGGCCAGCCTGTGCCTGGGCCTGGCCATGCTCGACACCGGCGGCGCCCAATACATCGCCCAGCTGTTTGTCGCCGCCACCCATACCCTGCCCACCGCCCTGACCCTCAGCGGCCTGATCCTGCTGATCACCCTGTTGACCAATCTGGTTTCGAACAACGCCGCTGCCGCCATCGGAACCCCTGTGGCGGTCAGTATCGCCAACCAGCTCGGTGCACCGATGGAGCCGTTTGTGCTGGCCGTCATATTCGGCGCGAACATGAGTTTCGCCACCCCCATCGGCTACCAGACCAATCTCCTGATCATGAGCGCCGGGGGCTACCGTTTCTCCGATTTTCTTCGGGTGGGGGTGCCGCTGACACTGATCATGTGGCTCGCCTTCAGCGCCCTGCTGCCCTTACTCTACGACCTGGAATGACCGGAAGCATGCACCCCATGCCTCGCCCGAAATGCCTGAGCCTTCGGAAGACACAACATTGATCTCGCACTCGCCGTCCGGAGCCAGCCTGGCCAGCCGGTTCGCCGCAGGGGCGGCAACGGAACCGACCCAGTTGGAGTGCGCCGCCCTGTCCGCCAAGCTTTATGTTGGATACACCCCATGTCGACCCTGAGTCTGGCCGCCCTGTTCCTGGGGGCCGCCGTGATCGCCGTGCCCATTTCAAAGTATCTCGGCCTGGGCTCGGTTCTGGGCTATCTGGCGGCGGGCATCGTTCTCGGTCCCTGGGGCCTGAACCTGTTCCACCAGGTGGAGGATCTCCTGCACATCGCCGAGTTTGGCGTGGTGCTGCTGCTGTTCATCATCGGTCTGGAACTGCAGCCCCGGCGCCTGTGGGCGCTGCGCAAATCGGTGTTCGGACTGGGTGGGGCGCAGCTTCTCATCACCGCCGCCATCATCGCACCCCTGGCCTATCTGTTCGGCGCAATGGGCCCGAGTTCGGCGCTGATCGTGGCCCTGGCCCTGGCGCTTTCCTCCACCGCATTTGCGCTGCAAACCCTGGCCGAGAAACATCAACTGTCCAGCAAACACGGCCGGGCCGCGTTTTCCATCCTGCTGTTCCAGGATCTGGCGGTGATTCCATTACTGGCCCTGGTGCCCCTGCTGGGGGTCAGCGCGGCCGGCCCGGAAGATTCCACCGTGCTGGGCCTGGTCAAGGTCGTCGTGGTCCTGGCCGCGGTCATCCTGGGCGGCCACTACCTCCTGCGTCACGTGCTGAGGATGGTGGCCCGAACCGGCGTTCACGAGATTTTCACCGCCATGGCCCTGCTGACTGTGGTGGGCACCGCCCTGCTGATGGAGGCGGTGGGTTTGTCCATGGCTCTGGGCGCCTTTCTGGCCGGTGTGCTGCTGGCGGACTCGGAATACCGGCATGAACTGGAGGCCGATATAGAGCCCTTCAAGAGCCTTTTGCTGGGCTTGTTCTTCATGGCCGTGGGCATGTCGGTGGAACTCGGACAGATTGCCGAACAGCCCGTCCGGGTCCTGGCCCTGGTGGGCGGTCTGGTGCTGGTAAAGTTCGTGGTGCTCTACGGCCTGGGGCGATACAACGGGTTGAACGGAACGGCGGCGCGCAGTCTGGCCATTTCCATTTCCCAGGGCGGCGAGTTCGCCTTCGTGATTCTCAACGTTGCGGTGTTGTACCAGATCGTGCCCAATGCCGATGCGGACCTGCTGATTCTGGTGGTGACCCTGTCCATGGCCGTCACGCCCCTGCTGTTCGGCGTCAATGACTGGTGGATGGGCCGTAACCCACCCGAGACCAGCGGTGCCGCGTTCGACACCCCGCCGGATGAAGTGCGCCACGTCATCATTGCCGGCTTTGGCCGCTTCGGCCAGATCGTGGGGCGAGTGCTGCGGGCCAAGAAGATTCCGTTCACCGCCCTGGAGTCGGATCAGGAGCAGGTCGCCTACGTACGCAGATTCGGCAATCAGGCCTATTACGGCGACGCCGCGCGACTGGATCTGCTGCGCGCCGCCGGCGCTGCCGAGGCTGCTGCGCTGGTCCTCGCCATCGATGACATGGACGCCACGCTTCGGGCGGTGAAAACCGCGTCGAAGCATTTCCCCAACCTGAAGCTGTACGCCCGGGCCCGCAACCGCCGGCATGCCTACCAGCTCATGGATCTGGGCGTACGCGTGGTCTGGCGTGAAACCTACCTGTCCAGTCTCGACATGACCCGTGCTGTGCTGCGGGGCCTGGGGTACTCCGACGCGGAAAGCACCCGCGCAGTGGCCCGTTTCCAGGAGCATGACGAGGCGTTGCTGTACGCCCACCGTTCCCTGCACACAGATGAGGAGAAAATGGCGCAGGCCGCCATTCAAGGCGCCAGGGAGCTGGCCGATTTGTTCGAACAGGACGCGGTGGAAGACGCTAAGACCTGAGCGCCTGCCGGGTACAAAGGCCAGCCGGCATGCAGAGCGATCACCTCACCCCGGTCGATTACTTAATGGGTGCGGCCGTAGCCCTGACCTGGGGCATGGGTGTCGTGTTCGCCAAGGCGGCAATCGAGCATTTCCCCCCGATATTGCTCATGGCGCTGCGTTTTGCCGTTACCGCCGCGGCATTGGTCTGGTTTGTCCGCCCGCCCCTGGCCCAGCTTGGGCGCCTGTTCGGAATCGCACTGGTCGCGGCTGCGCTGCAGTACTCCCTCACCTTCACCGGACTCAAGGGTCTGGATGCGTCGGTGGCGGCGCTGGTGGTGCAGCTCGAAGTGCCATTCCTGGTCCTGCTGGGCGTGCTGTTTCTGAACGAACAGGCCGGGTGGCGGCAATGGCTGGGCATCGCCCTGGCCTTTATCGGCGTTGGGCTGATCGCCGGTGAACCAAGGGTGGTCGGCGCCTGGGTATCCATGTTAATGGTGGTGGCGGGCGCCCTTTCCTGGGCCGTGGGCCAGGCCATGATTCGAACGCTCAAAGGCATCGACGGCTTGACCCTGACGGCGTGGATTGCCGTTTGCGCCTGCCCACAACTGCTGGTGATGTCGTTGATCTTCGAAAGTGGCCACGCCCACGCCATCGCAACGGCCGACTGGGTGGTCTGGGCAACGGTTGTGTACCTGGGCCTTATCATGACGGCCTTCGGCTACGCATTGTGGTACTCCCTGGTCAGACGCCATCCGATCTCCAGGGTCGGTCCGATGCTGCTTTTGCTGCCGCTGTTCTCCACCGCCGGCGCCGTTGTATTCCTGGGGGAAACGCTGACCTGGCAGATCGTGCTGGGCGGCGGCGTGGTCCTGACCGGGGTGGGGATCGTGCTGTTTGACCAGCGCCGAGCCACGGCACGCCAGCCGTCCGGGCGGGGGGACTTACCAAAGGGCCCGGGATAACGCAGACACGCCTGCCGGAAGCTTCATCCCGACGACGCTCCACTCCGATGGTAATTGCAGCCCCAACGGACATCTACTCCGCCAATTACTATATTTTTTCTTAATAAATTCAATTATTTCTAATTATTTCGGAATTTTGGTCCACCTTTGGGTCCACCTTTTTGGCAGAGCTACGCCCAGAACAACCCACACTTCGCTGGCCCGCACCTTGCTCCAGATCCGACAGGATCAACAGCACAGGAAGGTGCCCATGCTCATTCTCACCCGCCGCCCCGGCGAATCCATCCTGATCGACATACCCGAAGACCTTGACCCCGATACTCCCGTTTCAGCCCTGTTCGCTGACGGGCCGATTGAGATTCGGTTGCTACTAACATTT
>JAHEDQ010000261.1 GCA_024641125.1 Candidatus Competibacteraceae bacterium
GAATTATCCGGATCGGAAAGCACCATTCATTTTGACCTGGCGGGCAGTGTCTGGGTGTCGCTCTCCCGTGGGGTCGATACCTTTAAGGTCGGCGAGCGCGCCACCCTGTACGCGGACGTGGGTCATTCGCTGTTGTTTGAGCCGGACGGCGCGTTGGTCGCCGATTGAGCGGATAGACGGACGTGGCAAAAATCACCCTCGAACACTTGCGTCACAGCTATATGGCGAACCCGCCGACGGAGGCCGACTGGGCGCTGCGGCGCCTGGACATCGTATGGGACGATGGTGGCGCCTATGCCCTGCTTGGCCCCTCCGGGTGCGGAAAAACGACCTTGCTCAACATCGTCTCGGGTTTGCTCAAGCCCACCGAAGGCCGGGTGCTGTTCGATGACCGGGACGTAACCGATTTGCCACCGGACCAACGCCAGATCGCACAGGTTTTTCAGTTTCCGGTTATTTACGACACCATGACCGTGTACGGCAATCTCGCCTTTCCCTTGCGCAACAGGAATGTGCCGGAAAAAGAGGTTGACCAACGGGTGCGGCAGATCGCGGACATGCTGGATCTGACCGGCCGCTTGGACAGCCGGGCCTCGGGGCTGACCGCCGACGGCAAGCAGAAGATTTCGTTGGGTCGAGGCCTGGTGCGATCGGACGTCAACGTGATCATGTTCGATGAGCCCCTGACGGTGATCGATCCTCATCTCAAATGGGTACTGCGCTCCAAACTCAAGGAACTGCACCAGGAAGTGGGGCGCACCATGATCTACGTAACCCATGATCAGACCGAGGCGCTGACCTTTGCGGATCAGGTGGTGGTGATGAATCTGGGTGAAGTGGTACAGGTCGGCACACCCGTGGAGCTGTTCGAACGCCCCGAACACACCTTCGTCGGTCATTTTATCGGCTCGCCCGGCATGAATGTGTTGCCCTGCGAACTGGCAAACGGGGGCGCGTCCATCGACGGCCATCGGGTTGCCGTGGCCAATGCCAGCGCGCTGAAACAGGCCGACGGCGCCCTCGAGATCGGCATTCGGCCCGAGTTTGTGTCCTTTGCCGACGAGGGGCTGCCGGTGAATGTGGTCAAGGTCAGCGACGCGGGGCGCTATCGAATCGTCGACACGCGCTTGGGTGATCACAGCATCAAACTGCTGGTCAGTGAGGGTGAGACGGTGCCGAGTGAGAGGGCATACCTGCGATTCGACCCTGAGCGGACGCGGGTTTACTGCGACAGCAGGGTCATGACATGAGACGCGCGGCATGAATAAGACGGTTAACCAAAAGGCCTGGTTTTTCGTCCTTCCGGTTCTGGCTCTGGTGGCATTCAACGCCATCATCCCGCTCATGACGGTGGTCAACTACTCGCTGCAGGAAACCTTCGGCGACAACGTATTTTTCTGGGCCGGCACTCAGTGGTTTCAGGACGTTCTGGGTTCAGAGCGCTTCCACGCCGCCCTGGGGCGGCAGCTGCTGTTCACCTTCACCATCCTGGTGATCGAAATTCCACTGGGCGTGGCCATCGCTCTGGCGATGCCGCGCACCGGTCCCTGGGTATCGGTGTGTCTGGTGATGATGGCGCTGCCGCTGTTGATCCCCTGGAATGTGGTCGGGGCCATGTGGAACATCTTTGCCCTGCCCGACATCGGTTTGCTCGGGCATACCTTGAATGCACTGGGCTGGGACTACAATTTCACCCGCAATCCAGGCGATGCGTGGATGACCGTGATCCTGATGGATGTCTGGCACTGGACGTCCCTGGTGGTACTGCTCGCCTATGCCGGTCTTGTGTCCATTCCCGATGCCTATTATCAGGCGGCAAAGATCGACGGTGCGCGGCCATGGGCGATCTTTCGTTACATTCAGTTGCCGAAAATGAAACGCGTTCTGACCATCGCGATCCTGCTGCGCTTCATGGACAGTTTCAATATTTACACCGAACCGTTCGTGCTGACAGGAGGCGGTCCGGGCAACTCAACTACACTGCTTTCCATCGACCTGGTGAAAGTGGCCCTGGGGCAGTTTGACCTGGGCCCTGCCGCGGCCATGTCGCTGATTTATTTTCTGATCATTCTGCTGTTCAGCTGGATCTTCTACGCGGTCATGACCCGCAACGAGGAATGGTGATGAGACGCGCGACCTGGCTTGTACCGACGCTCTACATCATTTTTCTGATGCTGCCCATCTATTGGCTGCTGAACATGTCGTTCAAGACCACCAACGAGATTCTCGGCACGTTCTCGCTGTGGCCGCAGCGTTTCACGCTGGAGAACTACATTACAATCTTCACCGATCCGACCTGGTACATGGGTTATGTGAATTCGCTGATTTATGTGACCATAAACACCCTGCTGTCCGTGTCCGTGGCGCTTCCCGCGGCCTACGCGTTCTCCAGGTACAGCTTCATCGGCGACAAGCATCTGTTTTTCTGGTTGCTCACCAACCGCATGGCGCCGGCCGCCGTGTTCGCGTTGCCGATCTTCCAGCTCTACTCGGCGGTGGGTTTGTTCGATACCCATCTGGCTGTGGCCCTGGCGCACACCCTGTTCAATATTCCATTGGCGGTTTGGATTCTCGAGGGGTTCATGTCTGGTGTGCCGAAGGAACTGGACGATACCGCCTACGTGGACGGCTATTCGTTTGGTCGCTTTTTTGTAAGGATTTTTATTCCGACCATTGCCGCCGGAATCGGTGTCGCCGCGTTCTTCTGTTTCATGTTTTCCTGGGTGGAGCTGTTGCTGGCCAAAACCCTGACCGCAGTCGAGGCGAAACCCATCGCAGCCACCATGACACGGACCGCGAGTACCTCCGGCTATGAGCTGGGCCTCCTCGCGGCGGCGGGATCCCTGACCCTCGTTCCGGGTGCGGTGGTGGTTTACTTTGTCCGCAACTACATCGCCAAAGGATTCGCGCTTGGCCGGGTCTGAGGCAGTCAGGCGCGGGAGGGGGACGCAGTCATGGGTTTGAGCTGGATGGCCTGGACCTGGCCCACAGCGGCGTTTTTTGCGTTCATTGCCGTCTGCCTTGTGGTGATGACCCTCTGGGAACTGGCCGTGCCCGGCGGCAACCCGAGGCGGGGAATTCTGGGCCTCGACACCACTCGCGGCGATCGCCTCTTTATTTCGCTGCTCGGGAGCGGTTACGTCTGTCTTACCTGGCTCGCGTTTGTCGGCCCGACGCTGTGGGGTGCGTTGGCGATCGCCTTGGTATACGCCTTCGCCGTATTTCGTTGGGTCTGAGCCGCAGGGTGCAGCAACTCGAGCACACTCTGGCGTTCACGTCGGTACGCCGTCTCGTTTGAAGCCCCGGTGGTGATTGCAAAGATCCTCGCTTTGCATGCGGAATCGAATCCGGCGGAAGTCTTGTCCAACCGGAGCGCATGTTCAGACTGTTGGCCGGACTGCGCAGACTCAGGGAGCGAACAGCGGAAACGTCACCCCCAGCGCCCAGGCGAGCAACAGCCCCAAGCCGATCCCGCCCGCGACCGGTAGCCCGGTGCGGCGACCGACCCAGCCGCTCATGGTGCCGAACAGCAAAAAGAACAACAGGATCACCGGCAGGATGATGATCAGGAAGAACAGCGCCTCGAAGTTCAGGGCCACGGCGAGGCCCAGTGAGGCGAGGAAGGTGCCGCGCACGAGCAGAACGCGCCCCGTGCTGGCTCTGCCACCTTCGGTTAGCAGGGCGTCGCCGAGCATGAACGGTACGCTGCCGAGCGCCAGCGCCGCGATGATCGCGACCCGACCGGCGTGGGGGAAGAACGACACCGCATAGCGGTCAAGCGCTGCGCCGAACACGCCGATGCCGAATAACGCCACGGCGGCGCCGATCCACAGCGCAGGAGCGCCGAATTGCCCGGACAGGGCGCCCCAGCGCCCGAGCAAAAAAACGGTGAGCGTGCCGTAGAGGGCGAAGTGCAGGGCCAGATAGTCCGCGACGAGCACCGGCAGCACCTGCGTTTCCACGGGCCAGAGCACGAGCGGCACGACCAGCGCCGGCGCGATGGCCGCGATGCGGAACCGGCCCGAAGACAAGCGGACGGTGGCGCCATCGCCTGCAGGCAGCAGCTTCGCCAAGGGCCACGCCAGCGCGATCAAAGACAGCAACAACAGCGCGATCCAGCCACCGCGTATGGTAATGGCGTCCCCTTGGTCGCGTTCGAAGGCGGCGTCGAGCCAGGCCAGCGCCTCACGCAGGGACGTCTCGGAGAACAGCACACCGACATGCTCGACGCCGGGCGCGAACACCACGCGCCGGGCCGTGCCCGCCGCCGGATCGCCGATGGTCGTGCCGGCGCCGGCCTCGGGATCCGCCAGATGCAGCGCGCGCAGGGCTTCTTCGCCAAGCCGGGTTTCCAACCCGCCGACGATGATCAGCAGATCGCTGGGTGCGTCGGCGGTGACCGCCTGGGAGAACATCGACACCGCGATGGTTGCCTTTGCCGGTGGAGTCTCAAGTGCCTGACGCACGACAATGTCCGACGCCATGGAGTGGCCCAGATACGCAAGGCGTCCATCGGCCTCGGGCAGCGCCAGCGCTGCCCGGGCCACCCGGCCGAGTTCGGCCATGAGCAGGCGGGTGGTGCCGTCCACTGTGGTGACGTCACCGGACATGGGCGTCGGATTGCGACCGTGGCCAAGCAAGTCGTAGGACACCGCCAGAAAGCCCGCGTGCGCGAAGGTCAGCGCGAAGGACTCCATCAACTGACGCGATCCGGCGAAGCCGTGCGCGATCACGACCACGGGAGCTGCGCCCGCAGCATTCCGCCAGTAGACCGTGGCGGGCGTGCCGCCGGGCACCTCCAGCGGCTGGATGCTGAGGCCCCGGCGGTCCGCCTCGAGTTGCCACACCGACAACGCAATCAGCGCCAGGGGGAGTAAGGCCTCTATGATAGAGCGTCGCATCATCGAGCGTTCCGTGCGAACCTTGGCTGCGCGATACTCATAGCAGACCCGCCATCGCTTTGCCGCAGTCCCACGGGCGCTGACCCAGTGCGCGGTTGCTCGTCTTCGAACACAGCCGTCGTGCGAAGGCCGCCGTTGTCCTGATCGCTCTGCAATCCGGTTCAGCGCCCCCGTAACGCTTCCTCAGAAGAATCACCGCGCCGGCGTGAGGGCGATCGGGCAGCAGAGCTGCGGTTTGTCTTCTTAAACGCGTTGTTCGCATGTCGAATTTCTTCCGGCTCTTCGGGTGGCGATGTCAAAACAGTGGGGCTGGATCGTAACGAAGAACCGGAAAGCAGCCCTGCTGATCCAACTTGGCTACACTATGCAGCACTGGGCTGTCAGCACCGCGGACCAGAGCCCCGAAAGAGCCTTGCTCTATTCTGGACGAAGCAGATTGGAGGGTGAAATATGCAGATTCAAGGCGCATATCGCGGGTAACAATTGTTCCCTTGCCAGGATCAGCACGGCTGAAGCCGTGCAGTTTAGTCCCAAGATGCACGTTCACGCATAGACCAGAAGCTCCCTATCTATGCTTAAGACGGTAAACCCTACCCTAGCCTGCACAACTGCATGAAGGGTTCGGGAATCAGGGCGTGATGGGCAAAGCAGTTGGGTTGATCGGCATCAAAGGCATC
>JAHEDQ010000262.1 GCA_024641125.1 Candidatus Competibacteraceae bacterium
GGAGATCCGCAACAGCGTATGAATCGGCGAGCCAATGGCAATGACCGCACCCACGATGCACAGCGGTACCGTGACCCAGGGCGGCCACACCGCCCAATAACGGCTCAAGAAAAAAAAGATCAACCAGATAAGAGCCGATGTCGCCAGAATTGCCGCGAAAATAGCGACCATATTCCTCCGAATCACGCAGAACATCCCCGCAGATCGGCCCCATTCAGCTCGCGCCAAGACCCCGATGGCAAGTTACCCAGCGACCAGGGCCCGACGGCGCAACGGATCAGTCGCAGGGTGGGATGCCCTACCGCCGCGGTCATGCGTCGGACCTGACGGTTACGCCCCTCCCGGAGGCCGAGTTCCATCCACGTGGTGGGAATCCGGCGCCGCTCACGAATCGGCGGTGAGCGCACCCATAAACCCGGCGGCGTTTCAATGATATGCACCAGCGCGGGCCGGGTCAGGCCATCCTTTAGACGCAGCCCCTCGCGCAACGCGGCCAGGGCCGGGCCGTCGGGCACACCCTCCACCTGCACCCAGTAGCGCTTCAGGATCTTGAAGCGGGGCTGGGTCAATGCGGCTTGAAGCGCGCCGTCGTCGGTGAGAATCAGGGCCCCTTCGCTGTCGCGATCCAGACGACCGGCCGCATACACACCGGGCATGTCTACATAATCGGATAGGGTGGGCCGGCCTTCGGGATCGGTGAACTGGCAGAGCACGCCATAGGGTTTGTTCAACAGGATGATGCGGCTCATGGCGCGAACGCGTCTCCCGGAATGTTTCCGGGGGATCCGCGCCTGAACGAGATGCTGATCAAAGCCGGTGGCGCCGGCGGTCAGCCGCCCTGACCCCAACGGGGCGCCAGTTGCTGATCGATCCGGAGCTGGTCCAGGATACGCGCGACCACGAAATCCACCAGATCCGCAACCGTCTCGGGGCGGTTGTAGAAGCCGGGATTGGCCGGCAGCACACAGGCGCCGGCCCGGGCCAGGCGCAGCATATTTTCCAGATGAATGGGAGAAAACGGGGTCTCCCGAACCACCAGCACCAGTTTGCGCCCCTCCTTGAGCGTTACGTCGGCGGCCCGCTCGATCAGATTCTGGCTGGTGCCCGCCGCGACGCTGGCCAGGGTACCGGTGGTGCAGGGACAAATCACCATGCCCGCACTGCGCGCAGATCCGCTGGCCACCGGAGCGGTCCATTCCTCACGCCCGAACACCCGAATCTGTCCGGGACGCGCGTCGTAGAGGCCACCGAGATAACGCTCTATATCCCGATCCCGGCCGGGTAGTGACAACTCGGTTTCCAGACCAATGACGATTTGCGCCGGCTTGGACAGCATCAGATAAACGTCACGCCCCGCCCCCACCAGACATTGAATCAGTCGCAAACCATACTGAGCGCCGGAGGCGCCGGTCATGGCCACGGTCACGGGCAAGGCATCACTCATACTGGCTCCCGATTCGCCGCGAAGTAGATTTGGACGACACCGGGTGGCCCGCACACACGCCCGAGTCGATCACCAAGGCGAAACTCATCCGGCCTGCGGACGCGCAGCCAGGGCATCGAGCAAACGCTGATGGATGCCGCCAAAGTCGCCGTTACTCATGACCACCACGGTGTCTCCGGAATGGGCATCGGCACTCACCCGGCGGACTATGGCGTCCACGTCCGTATGCAGCGTAACCCGTTCCGCGGCTGGGAACTCAGCCTCCAGATCCTTCGGCAGCAGCACATGGGCCCAGTCCGAGTCGGCCAGAGCCGGCATCAACGTGCGGCTGTGGACGCCCATGCGCATGGTATTGGAGCGCGGCTCCAGAACGGCGATCAGGCGCCCGGCCAGCCCGCTGGCCCGGGCACCGGAAAGGGTGCTGGCGATGGCGGTGGGATGGTGGGCAAAGTCGTCGAACACGCGCACGCCAGACGCCGTCCCCCGCAATTGCATCCGCCGTGCGACACCGCCGAAGCGCGACAGCGCCTCCAGTGCCAGTTGCGGCGGCACGCCGGCATGGCGCGCTGCGGCCAAGGCGCCGAGGGCGTTCTGTACGTTGTGCTGACCCAGCAAGTCCCAGTTGACCTCGCCCAGCACCCGGCCCTGCTGGAACAGTTGGAACGCGCTGCCGTCGGCCGCCACCTCCACCGCGCTCCATTCATCGCCGCCAAAGCGCAGCACCGGTGTCCAAACGCCCCGAGCCAAGACCGAATCCAGGGCCGGCACATCGGCGTTGCTGACGATCAAACCCGCCCCGGGCACGGTTCGAATCAGGTGATGGAACTGAGTCTCTATCGCTGCAAGATCGGGGAAAATATCGGCGTGATCGAATTCTAGGTTGTTCAGCACCAGCGTCCGGGGTCGGTAGTGGACGAACTTCGAGCGCTTGTCAAAAAAAGCGGTATCGTACTCATCGGCCTCGATGACGAAAAACGGCCCTTCGCCGAGCCGGGCGGAACAGTCGAAATCCGCCGGCAAACCCCCTATCAAGAACCCCGGCTTGAGACCGGCATATTCCAGGATCCAGGCCAGCATCGAGGCGGTGGTGGTCTTGCCATGAGTGCCGGCCACGGCCAGCACCCATCGGCTGCGCAGCACCTGCTCGGCCAACCACTGGGGTCCCGAGATATAGTCCAGCCCCCGGTCCAACATGGCCTCCACCATGGGCATGCCGCGGCGCATCACGTTGCCCACCACCAGCTGCTCCGGCGCGGGCTGGAGATGGGCGGGCTCATAGCCTTCCATGAGACGCATGCCCGCCCGTTCCAATTGTGTGCTCATGGGGGGATACACCGCGGCATCCGAGCCGCTGACCTCATGGCCTGCCTCCCGGGCGATCATCGCCAAACCGGCCATGAACGTGCCGCAAATGCCCAGTACGTGGATGTGCAAGGCGCGCGCTACCCCGAACTGGCCAGGACGACGCTGGTGACGTACACGGACAATACCAGATAGCCCACCGTGAGCACGATGGCCACCGGCCGGGCCACGGCCAGCGCCGCTTGAAAAATGGTCGCTGTCACCGCCAGACTCCATCCCAGCACCAGCAAAAACACCAGGGTCGCCAGGCCGCCCCCACCCTGCTCGGCCCCGGCGGCGCCGGTCATCCACAGCACGATGGGCCAGGCCACCAATCCGATCAGCGCGCCGGTGCCGGCCAAGGCAGTCATGGTTTGGGTGAAGCGCGGAAGGTGTTGCCGCACCCGCAGGCACAACCAGGTCAGACCGGCCAACAGGGCCAGATCGGCGCCCGCCTGAATCAGCGCGGAGGGCAGCGGCATCTGTATGGCCAGGCCCATGACACCCACCAGCCAATAGGCCAGGGCGGCCAACAGCATCAGACTGCTGGACGCGGTCAGATCCTGCGGACCGGCACGGAAAGCGCAAATGTCCCAGATCTTGAGCACGAATCGACGCAGATCATCCGAATTCATACGGCGCGCCCGATCAGTGCCTTGAGGGGGTGGCTGGAAGAGAGCCGGAGAACAAGGCCTCGGCATCCACCTGATCGAACACATAGCGTTGCCCGCAGAACTCGCACGCCACATCCACCGTGCCGCGCTCGGCGACGATGTCGCGGACTTCTTCGTGACCGAGGCCCTGCAGAACGCGCTCGATGGTCTGCCGTGAACAGGTACAACGAAACGCCACCGGCTCGGAATCAAACAAGCGAATATCCTCTTCGTGAAACAGCCGTCGGATCAGGGTCGGCGCCTCGAGCCCCAGCAGTTCCGCCGGCGTACAGGTAGAGGCCAGCTGTTGGGCACGATTCCACGCATCGGCGTCTTCGTAGACCTCGGCAGGCAGGCGCTGGAGTAGCAGTCCGCTGGCCCGCTGATCGTCAGCCGCCAACCACAGTCGGGTCGGCAACTGCTCGGACTGGGCGAAATAACGCTCCAATGCCTCACTGACGCTGACCTCACCCAGGTCCACGATACCCTGGTACTGCTGGCCGGCTTCGGGTTCCAAGGTGATGGCAAGGGTTCCATTGGGGCAAAGGTCGCCAATACGCCCGCTGTCAGGCAGTGTCTCCCAGCGGGCCAGACCGCGAATCCGCCGGTTATTGGAACACTGCACCAACACCAGACGGACCGGGCCGGTGCTTTGAATCTGCAGGGTCAACCGGCCGGTCAGCTTGACCGTGCCGATCAGGAGCGCGGTTGCCGCCATGGCCTGGCCGAGCAGGTCGCGGACCGGTTGCGGATAGGCACGGCGTTCCAGCACGGCACGCCAACTGGCATCCAGATGGGCCATCTCGCCACGCAGATGCTGACCTTCGAACAAAAACGGTGTCAGCGCGTCGGAATCACTCATGGCAAAAGCGCACTGCCATCACACCTCCCCCTTGAGCTTGCGCTGCAGGATCTCGTTAAGCTGCTGCGGATTGGCCTTGCCCTGGGTCGCCTTCATGGCCTGACCGACAAAAAACCCCATCAGCTTCTCGCGCCCGGCGCGGAACTGTTCCACCTGCTTTGGATTCGCCTCGATCAGCTGCTCAACAATCTCTTCCAGGGCTCCGGAATCGGTGATCTGCTGCAATCCCTTCTCACGAATAACCTGGGCGGCATCCCCCTGTCCCTGCCACATGGCCTCAAACACCTCCTTGGCGATTTTCCCGGAAATGGTGCGGTCCTCGATCTTGTCCAGCAATCCCGCCAGTTGCTCCGGTCCCACCCGGCTGCCCCGCACGTCCAGCTGCGCCCGATTCAGATAACCCGACAGCTCCTGGGTCACCCAGTTCTTACACAATTCGTGGTTCAACACGGCGGTCGCCGCCACGGTGCGTTCATAATAGTCGGCCAGATCGCGATCCGCGGCCAATACACCGGCATCGTAGGCGCTCAGTCCGTGGGCCGCCATGTAACGGGCCCGCTTGGCGTCGGGCAATTCCGGCAGGTCGGCTTCAGCCTGGCGCAGCATGGCCGCGTCCACCAAAATGGGCAGCAGATCCGGATCAGGGAAGTAACGGTAATCGTTGGCCTCCTCTTTGCTGCGCATGGTCCGCGTCTCACCCGCATCCGGGTCATACAAACGCGTTTCCTGCACCACTTTTCCACCGGCTTCCAGGTGTTCGATCTGCCGATCAATCTCAAAATCGATGGCCCGCTCGACAAAACGGAATGAGTTCAGGTTCTTGATTTCGGCGCGGGTGCCGAGTTCGGCCTGCCCCTTGGGCCGAACCGACACATTGGCGTCGCAGCGAAACGAGCCTTCCTGCATATTGCCGTCGCAGATGCCGAGATATCGAACCAAGTTGTGAACCTTTTTCATGTATGCAACCGCCTCCCGGGCAGATCGCATATCCGGCTCCGATACGATCTCCAGCAGCGGTGTCCCGGCCCGATTCAGGTCGATGCCCGACATGCCCTGAAAGTCTTCGTGCAGGGATTTGCCCGCATCCTCCTCTAAATGCGCGCGGGTGATGGCGATGACCTTGGTGCCGCCATCGTCGAGGTCGATCTCCAAGCGCCCGTCGAAAACGATGGGTAACTCGTACTGGCTGATCTGGTAGCCCTTGGGCAAGTCGGGGTAGAAGTAATTCTTGCGGGCAAACACCGAGCGCCCCGCCACCTTGGATTGGGTGGCC
>JAHEDQ010000063.1:0-4716 GCA_024641125.1 Candidatus Competibacteraceae bacterium
GGAGCGGCATGTGGATAACTCTGTGAATAAGTTGCTGCAGATGGCTTTGCGCCTAAGTATCTGCCCAAACCGCGTGGCTTAAGGAATAAATCCGAAAAATCCCATTAATTGATATTTTTTAATATGTTGATAAGTATGTCGTCGGTTTGGCTTTAGCTTTAAGCGATATCTCTCTACGTCGCATGGTCGTGTATTCGAATGTGCATAACTGTATCGCATTCGGCCCGCTGTCAGGGCGTTGAGGAAGGTCTGATCAATTGATCAGACCTTCCTTAAAACGGTTCAGCCATCGGCGTTGTGTCGGTTCTTGAGATCCACATAGTGTTGGGGCAAATAGTTCAGCAGTTCCAATTCGGAGTCGGTCAGCGAACGGCGACGCGTTGCAGGTGCACCCACATACAGATATCCCGATTCCAGCACCTTGCCCGGCGGCACGACGGTGGCCGCGCCCACCATACAGTGTTGCCCGACCACGGCGCCGTCCAGGATGACGGCGCCCATCCCAATAAGCGCGAATGCCTGGACCGTACAGCCGTGCAGCATGACCCGGTGACCTACCGTCACATCATCCGCGATGTGCGTTGGCATCCCGCCTGGATTGAATCGGCTGGCATGGGTGACATGAATAACTGTACCGTCCTGTATGCTGGTTCTGGCGCCGATCTCTATGCGCTGAATGTCGCCCCTCACCACGCTGTTGGGCCACACCGAGGCGTTTTCCCCCAGGCTGACGCGGCCGATGACAACCGCACTTTCATCCACCCAGGCACCCTCGGCCAGCCGGGGCAGATGGCCCTCAAAGCGGCGAATGGTCATGCTCGGACCTTCACAGTCAGGCTGTCGGGACTCAGCGCATGGTCACCAGCTCTTCGGCACTGGTGGGATGGATGGCTACCGTATCGTCGAAATCCCGCTTGCTTGCGCCCATGCGGATGGCGACGGCGAAACCCTGCATCATTTCGTCTGCGCCGAGTCCGATGATGTGGCAACCAACGATTTTTTCCTGACCGCCGACGCACACCAGTTTCATGGCCGTGACCCGTTTGTGGCTCACCGGCGAGTAGTACATCGGGGTGAAACGGGTTTGATAGACCTTGACCGCCTCCCCATGGCTGGCTCGGGCCTCATCCTCGGTCAAACCGACGCTGGCGATCGGGGGATGACTGAACACCACCGAGGCGATGTTCTCGTAGGTCAGATGCCGATCGGTCTGGTGGTTGAACAGGCGGTCACCCAGACGGCGGCCGGCTGCAATCGCCACCGGCGTCAGCGGGTAGCGACCGGTGATGTCGCCGATGGCGTAAATCCCGGGCACGTTGGTGTTCTGGAACGCGTCGGTCGGGACGGTTCCGTCCGCATTGACAACGACTCCGGCGTCATCCAGTCCGATGTCCGCCGTCAGCGGCGTGCGTCCGATGGCCCAGATCAAGGTGTCCACGTGGATTTCCTCCACTGCGCCGTTGCACATCAGACACAGCGAGCCGTCGTCGCGGCGTTCCACCGCCCTGACCTGGGTTCTGGGCAGAATGCTGACCCCGTCATTCAGCATTTCCTCCATCAGCGTGTCTCGCAGCATGGCGTCGAAGCTGCGCAGAAATTGTTGCTTGCGCAACAGCAGGCTCACGTCCGAGCCCATCGCGTTCAACATGCCCGCAAGCTCTACCGCAATGTAGCCCGCGCCAATGACCGCGACTCTTTCGGGCAGTGCCTCCAGCTCGAAAAAACCGTCCGAGGTGATGCCGTGTTCCGCCCCAGGCATGTCCGGAACAGTGGGTTCGCCCCCGGTTGCAAGAACGATGTGATCGGCGCTGTAGCGTTTGCCGTCTACCTCGACGGTATGTGCGTCCAGCATGCGGGCACTGCCGCGGATCAGATCTACCTGATTATCGTCCAGGTACGTGATGTACCAGTCGTTGATGCCCTGCACATAGCGATCGCGGGCGGCCTTGATGGTGGCCCAATCGAAACTCACGTCGCCGAAGCTGTAGCCGTAACCGGGTGCGTCGTCCAAGGTGTGGGCGACGTCCGCGGCGTACCACATGATCTTCTTGGGCACACATCCCACGTTGACACAGGTGCCGCCCAAACGCCCCTTCTCGATGATTGCACAGCGCGCCCCATAGCTGGCCGCTCTTTGCGCGGCGGACAGCCCACCGCTGCCTGCGCCGAATGCAATCAGATCATAATGGGTGTTCATACAGATTCTCTTTGCTCAGTCCGATTGATAATCTTCCGATACCACATCACAGCGCGCCCGCGCCGGCAAGTGCAGCATCCCCGCGGCAGATGTTGAGGAGCCTCAGCCTGGACGAAGCAGATTGGAGGCTGAAGTGTGCAGATTCAAGGCGCAGATCGCGGGTAACAGTTGTCCTATTGCCAGGATTTGCAACGATGACGCTGTGCATTTCAGTCCCAGCATGCACGTTCGCGAATAGATCAGAGGCTACTCAACCGTACGGCCGACCTCCGCGCGCGGCAAGAAGGATTCAGAATTTATGAACAATCCACTGCTCGAGATGAGCGATCTGCCCCCGTTCGACCTGATACGCGCGGAACATGTGGAACCCGCTCTGGATGCCGTGCTCGAAGACGCGCGCGCGATCATCGAAACCCTGACCCAGTCGGAACAGACCCATGATTGGGATACCTTGATGGCGCCGCTGGAATCCATTCAGGACGCACTGAGCCAGGTTTGGTCACCGGTCAGCCAGATGAATGCCGTGGTCAGCAGCGATTCGTTGCGGGCCGCATACAACGCCTGTTTGCCCAAGCTTACCGAATACCACACCGAGCTGGGTCAAAATGAGGCGCTGTACCGGGCCGTGCGGCAGGTCGCGGACTCAGTGGACGCGCTGGACGAGGCGCAGCGGGCGGTGCTAAAGCACGCGCTGCGCGACTTTCACCTGTCCGGGGTCGATCTTCCCCAGGACAAAAAGCAGCGTTACAAGACTGTGCTCCAGGAGCTATCCGCCCTGCAGTCCAAGTTTCAGGACAACGTGCTGGACGCGACCGGCGCCTGGCGCAAGCATCTGACCGATCCGGACGCGCTGGCCGGATTGCCGGAATCGGCAATGTCGGCGGCCCGCCAACAAGCGGAGCGGGAGGGTCTGGACGGGTGGTTGTTGACCCTGGATTTCCCGTGCTACTCACCGGTCATGAGTTATGCCGAAGACCCGGAGCTGCGGCGCGAGATGTACGAGGCCTTTGTCACACGTGCCTCGGAGCTGGGCCCCGACGCCGGTCGGCACGACAACACCGAGCTGATGGAACGAATTCTCAGCCTGCGCCACGAGGCCGCGCAGCTGCTGGGGTTCGATAACTACGCCGAGCGCTCCCTGGCCACCAAAATGGCCGCGGACCCTGCCCAGGTACTGGCGTTTCTCGACGATCTGGCGATCCGTTCGAGGCCCCAGGCGCAGCGGGAGTTTGGCGAGCTTACGGAATTTGCCGCACAGCTTGGCGGCGTCGATCGGCTCAACGCCTGGGACGTGAGTTATTATGCCGAGAAGCTGCGCCTCCACCGATACGACATCTCCCAGGAAGCCCTGCGTCCGTACTTTCCTGAAAACCGGGTAGTGCCCGGGCTGTTTTCAGTGGTGGAACGGCTCTATGGCGTGACCATCAAACCACGCACCGGGGTCGCCGTCTGGCATCCTGACGTGCGTTTTTACGATGTACTGGACGGTGACGGTGCAGTCCGCGCCCATTGCTATCTGGATCTCTACGCCCGGGCCCATAAACGGGGCGGCGCCTGGATGGCGGATTTTCGCGGGCGGCGCAAGCTGGTCGGCGGCAGTCAGACGCCGGTGGCGTACATTACCTGCAATTTCACACCGCCGGTGGGTGATAGGCCTGCTCTGTTCACCCACGACGAGGTGGTCACCCTGTTCCACGAGTTTGGACATGGTTTGCACCACATGTTGACTCGGGTGGATCGTCTGGAGGTGTCCGGTATCAATGGCGTTGAATGGGATGCGGTGGAACTGCCCAGCCAGTTCATGGAAAACTGGTGCTGGGAGCGGGAGGCTCTGGATCTGCTGTCCGGACATGCGCAAACCGGTGAGCCGATTCCGGACGCGCTCTACCAGCGCATGATCAACGCCAAGCATTTCCAGTCCGGCATGCAGATGGTCCGGCAGCTGGAATTCGCTCTGCTGGATTTTCGTCTGCATGCGGAATACGAGCCGGAATCCGGCGCCGGGGTCATGGACATCTGGTCTCAGGTCCGTGACCGGGTGGCGGTGGTGCCGACGGCCGCCTTCAACCGCTTCCCCAACGCCTTCACCCATATTTTCTCAGGCGGTTACGCCGCAGGGTATTACAGCTATAAATGGGCCGAGGTTTTGTCGGCGGACGCCTTTTCGCGATTCGAGGAAGACGGCATCTTCAACCCGGACACCGGGCGGGCTTTCCTGGACGAGGTGCTGGCGGTCGGCGGCGCACGCAAGGCCATGGACAGCTTCGTCGCCTTCCGCGGCCGGGCACCCAGCATCGAACCGCTGTTACGCCACTCCGGCATCGCTGTTCAGGCGGCGTAGACGCTCGGATCGGATTTGGATATCGAGTGCGTACGCCAGCATTCGGGAACCGTGGCGGGCGTGCGCATCGACTGAGTCAAGGCCGCTTGCGGGGCCGCCAGGTCGAGCACCCGTTCTGCCGGAAGGTTCGTATTGATCAAACATTTCGACCCTGTCACTGCGGTCGTCTCCGACGTTG
>JAHEDQ010000063.1:4726-20557 GCA_024641125.1 Candidatus Competibacteraceae bacterium
GACGTTGAGCGCGCCAAACGCTTTCTTGGGGCGCTGGGTCTTGTTCTGGACAAGTCAGTGGTCATTTCGGGTCCCACCATGGCCCAATGCATGGGCATCGACAACGTAGAGGCGGAGCAGCACACTCTGGTGCTGAAGGGCGGCACACCCAGGCTGGAGGTGCACCTTCTGAATCACCTCAAGCCCGATCCAATTCGTGACCCCGACATCCGAACCCTTTAGGAAGTCGGCTCTAGTCAAATATGCCTTGCGGTGGACTACTTGGTTCAGAAAATCCCCAGTTCCAGCCCGGCCGCCAGGGTGGCCCCGAGTTCCTTGCATCGGGCCAGGTCATCGTCGGTCAATTCACCTTTGGCGATGATCGGCTCATGGACCTCGCGGAATGGGTATCCATTGGCGATGCGGCGGATGCTGCTCACGGCGCCACTGCCGTCGTTGCCCGCGCTGACAAACAGCCCATAGGGGATGTTGTCGATCTGTCCTTCCACCGGATAGTAGGTTCGGTCGAGGAAATCCTTGATCGCGCCAGACATGTAGCCGAAGTTCTCG
Organism: Candidatus Competibacteraceae bacterium; assembly: GCA_024641125.1. Taxonomy (GTDB): domain Bacteria; phylum Pseudomonadota; class Gammaproteobacteria; order Competibacterales; family JAHEDQ01; genus JAHEDQ01. The sequence continues at coordinate 5,276 of JAHEDQ010000063.1, forward strand.
GGGGTTCCGATCAGAATGGCGTCGGCCCACAACAAATCGTCGGCGTGCGCCTCGAATGCGCGCAACAGCCGGGTCTCGGTACCGTCGATGTCATCTGACGTGGCGCCTTGATGTACCGCCGCGGCCATTGCCTCGGTATGCCCGGTCTGGCTGTGGTAGACAATCAGCAAATGCTTCAAATCGGTACTCCGCTGGGAACCGATGCACACTACGCGCACACTATAGAAGACACCGTGCGGAGCGCACACATTGGATCGAACGACCATGACTCAGTTCCAGCCCATGCCCATTGTCCAGGCCGAGCAGCTCGGAAAGCGGGTGAACAGCCCCGATGGGGAGCTGATAATTCTCGACTCGGTTGAGCTCAGCGTCGCCCAGGGTGAGTCGGTGGCCATTGTTGGCGCCTCCGGGTCAGGCAAGTCCACCCTGCTCGGTTTGTTGGCGGGGCTGGATCGACCCAGCGAGGGCAGGGTCCATCTCTGTGGGGTCGACCTGGGCAGCCTGGACGAGGATGGGCTCGCCGGATTGCGGGCCGAGCGGGTCGGCTTTGTGTTTCAGTCGTTTCAACTGCTGCCGTCACTGACCGCTCTGGAGAACGTGATGCTGCCCCTGGAAATGGCCGAACACACCGACGTGGCCGCTACCGCAACCGAAGTGCTGGACCGGGTGGGTCTTGCCGAGCGGGCGCGACACTACCCGAACCAGCTTTCGGGCGGCGAGCAGCAGAGGGTGGCCATTGCCCGGGCCTTTGCCACGGGGCCCGAGGTGCTGTTCGCCGACGAACCCACGGGTAATCTTGACCGCCGTACGGGTCAGAGGGTGATCGAGCTGTTGTTTTCCCTCAACCGTGAACGCGGCACCACGCTGATTCTGGTGACCCATGATGTGGGTTTGGCCAAACTCTGCAGCCGCAGACTGGAACTGGAGGACGGGCGCCTCAGCCTGGAGTCGGTCGATGCGTGACCTGAAGGTCGCGCTGCGGGCACTGCGCCGTGATTGGTCGGGGGGCGAACTGGGCGTTCTGGCCCTGGCCCTGGTGGTATCGGTGGCCAGTGTCGCCTCGGTGGGTTTTTTCACCGACCGCATCCAGACGGTCATGGATCGGCAGGCGGCAGAACTGTTGGCGGCCGACCTGGTTGTGCTTTCCAGTGAGCCCGTCGGCAGCGCCATCCGGGCTCGGGCGGAGGAGGCCGGGCTGGACATCGGTGACAGCTGGACCTTTCGCAGCGTCGTGTTGGCCGGAAATAAAACACAACTCACCGAGGTCAAGGCGGTGTCCGGCGGCTATCCGCTGAGGGGCCAGTTGCGGACGGCGCCGGAATTATTTGCCGCCGAGCGCATCGAGCCGGCAGGGCCGCCGGCTGGAGAAGTATGGGTGGAATCCGGTCTGCTCCAGACCCTGGGCATCGAAGTGGGGACTGGCCTTCAGGTGGGTGCGCGGATGTTTCCCATTACCCGGGTGCTGACCTATGAACCCGACCGGGGCGGTGAGGTGTTCAACATTGCCCCGCGGGTATTGATGAACCTGAAGGACGTGCCCGCCACCGAGTTGGTGCAACCCGGTAGCCGTGTACGCTACCGGCTCATGGTGGCGGGCGGCGTGGACGCGGTGCAGGTGTTCAGGACTTCGGTCGCCGATGTCTTGTCCCAATCCGAGCAGCTTCAGGGCCTGGACGACGCACGACCTGAGTTGCGCGTGGCGCTCGACCGTGCTCGGCAGTTTCTGGGTCTGGCGGCCATGGTCAGTGTGGTAGTAGCAGGTGTCGCGATTGCTTTGGCCGCGCGCCGGTTTGCCCGGCGCCATTGGGATGCGGTGGCGGTTATGCGATGCTTCGGCGCCACCCAGAATCGGGTTGCCCGGCTATATGTTCTGGAGATGCTGCTGTTGGGCCTGCTGGCCGGTCTGGTGGGCGTCGTCATCGGCTTTGTTGCGCAGTCGGTATTGGCTGGGGTGCTGGGGAATCTGGTACAGGGTTCGCTGCCGTCGCCCTCATTGAAGCCGGCCCTTCCGGCTCTGATTGTGGGACTGCTCACGCTGCTTGGATTCGGTTTGCCGCCGATACTGAGGTTGCGCACCGTGTCACCGGTGCGGGTGCTGCGCAAGGATGTGGGCGGTTGGCGCGACGGCTCGGTCTGGCTTTACCTGTTGGCGGTGGGGCTGGTGTCCGCCCTGATGGTCTGGCAGGCCCAGGATCTCAAACTCGCCGGAATCGTACTGGGCGGGGCTGCTGCAACGCTGGTGCTGCTCACCGCCGTCGCCTGGCTGATGGTGCGTTTGATGCGCCGGCTGCGCAGCAGGGTCGGCATAGCCTGGCGTTTCGGGCTCGCCAACATCGCGCGCCGTCAGGGCAGCAGCGTGGTGCAGGTGGTGGCCTTGGGTCTGGGCATCATGGTGTTGCTCGCACTGGGCCTGGTGCGCAGCGATTTGCTGGCGAGTTGGCAGAACAGCGTTCCCGAGGATGCGCCCAACCATTTTCTGATCAATATTCAACCCGAGGAGGTGGAACCCCTGCGTGCCTTCCTGGCGGAACGAGGTGCACCGGCCGAAGGGCTTTATCCCATGATTCGCGGTCGATTGACGACCCTGGACGGGACGCCGGTGGATCCGGAATCCTATGACAACCCCCGGGCCGAGCGATTGGCGCAGCGCGAATGGAACCTGTCCTGGGCGGCTGAGCCGCAGTCCGACAACAAGGTCGTCGATGGACGCTGGTGGGATACGTCCGTTCCGGCGGAGCCGCAAATCTCGCTCGAGACCGGTATCGCGGAAGCCCTGGGTATCGGGCTGGGAGACCGGATGCGATTCATGGTCGCAGGCAGCCCGATCGAGGTGCCGGTGACCAGTTTGCGGACCGTGAACTGGGACACCTTCCGGCCCAATTTCTTTGCTGTGTTACCGCCAGGCAGTCTGGACGATTTCCCCGCGACCTGGATCACCAGTTTTCATTTGCCCAAATCCGAATCGGCCACTTTGATCGATCTGGTGCGCAATTTCCCCGCGGTCACCGTCATCGACGTGGACGCAGTCATGACCAAGGTGCGGGAAATCATCGACCGTGTAGTGACGGCGGTCGAGTACGTATTTGCCTTTACCCTCGTGGCCGGGCTGGTGGTGTTGTATGCGGCGGTGCAGGCTACCCGGGACGAGCGACTGTTCGAGGGAGCGGTGCTGCGTACCCTCGGAGGGCGGCGCAAAATCGTGGTGCGGAGCCTGCTCGCGGAATTCGCCACCCTTGGGGCATTGGCTGGTCTGTTGGCCGCCTTTGGCGCCTCCTTGCTGGGCTACGGACTGGGTGAGCATCTGTTTGGATTCGGTTACCGCTTCGATCCGCTGCTATGGGTTTTGGGCACTACGCTCGGCGCGGGCGGGGTGGGCCTGGCCGGCTGGCTGGTGACACGAACCGTGCTCGACAGCCCGCCCGCGCTGGTGCTCAGGCGCGAGGGCTAGCCTGCAAATTGCATGAAGGCGGACCGGTAGATTTTGTTTCGGCATCGGTTCCGGGGTTCTGATGCGCGTTCGGCCCTTCTTTTAATTGTTACGGTTTGTCCTGTTCGGGCTCAGGCCGCGCTGGACTGTGCATTTGCGCCGATCCCCCTCAAACCAAAGCTACAGCTATGCCTTTGATGCCGATCAGCCCAACTGCTTTGCCCATCACGCCCTGATTCCCGAACCCTTCATGCAATTTGCAGGCTAGCAGCTTTTTGAAACAGCCTCGGTCGAGTGCGAGGCAAGGCGAAAACGACAGAGAAAGCGCGGTTTACATCCATTAACTGCGCATTTTGTCGGCGTTTTTAACGTTGTACCGTGTCGATTGAGGCTTTTTTCGACTGGCTGCTGGGGCCGCGCGGCACTACAGCAGCGGCAGTTGATCGCCCGCCCGTGGCGGCGGCCTGAACGAGGTGGTGTCCAGTGTCGGTGGCTGTGCGTCCAAACCCAGGCGACGGCTGCCCAAACCCATCCGCTGTGCGATCAGATCCGCCACCGGGCCGGATCCCCGCATGCGCTCACCGAACCGCGAGTCGTAGACTTGACCGCCGTGCGTCTCGCGAATCAAGCCCATCACCCGTTGCGCCCGGTCCGGGTAGTGAGTGGAAATCCATTGTTCGAACAGCGGTGCAAGTTCACGCGGCAGGCGCAGCAGGATGTAGCGCGACCAAGTGGCGCCGTGTTCGTGGGCCGCGGCCAGTATGTCCTCGATCTCCGGGTCGGTGAGTCCGGGAATGATGGGGGCGACGGACACGCCCACCGGGATGCCGGCCTGATGCAGCCGCCGCAGGGCGCGCAGCCGTGCGGCTGGACTCGCGGCCCGAGGCTCCATCCGGCGGCTCAACGCCGGGTCCAGGGTGGTGATGCTGAAGGCCACCGAGACCAGTCCGGCCGCGGCCATGGGGGTCAGCAGGTCGAGATCGCGTACGATGCGCGCCGACTTGGTGATCAGACTGACCGGGTGACGGTATTGCCACAGCACCTCAAGTAGCGAGCGGGTTATCCGGGCATGTTGCTCCACGGGTTGCCAAGCGTCCGTGTTGACACCCAGCGCCAGCGGTTGGGTTTCATAGTCGCGTCTGCGTAGTTCCGTCTCCAGCAATCGGGCCGCCTCGGGTTTCTGATAGATCTCAGTTTCGAAATCCAGGCCCGGCGAGTGGCCGAGGAAAGCGTGGGACGGACGGGCAAAGCAATAGACACAGCCGTGCTCGCAGCCCCGATAGGGATTGATGGAACGGTCGAACGGGATGTCGGGGGAGTCGTTACGGGTGATGACCGATCTGGCCCGATCTTCATGCATCGTGGTGCGCAGGGGTAGTGGCGCATCCCCGTCACCCGGCCAGTCGTCGTCGAAGTCGGTTCGGTTGAAGGCGGAAAAACGGTTGTCCGGATTGGATGCGGCGCCCCGGCCTTTCTTCAGCGAAGTGGCATCCGTCATGGACACTCACCCAGCCATATCGTGGCTGTCGGCAATTCATTAAACTGTCTCATTCGCAAAGTTTAGCCTTGGAGTTGCGCGATGTACGTGGTTGCCAATCGGGTTCCAGTTGTCGAGCACTGGCGGGATGCGTTCGAGACGCGCTTTCGGGAACGAGCTGGGCAAATCGAACATCAGCCCGGCTTCGTGAGTATGCAGGTGCTGAGGCCGGAATCAGACGGCGCCCCCCATGTGGTATTGACCCACTGGCTGGACAAGGCGGCGTTCGAGGCCTGGGTGGGTGGCGACGATTTTCGGGCCGCACACCGAAATCCCATGCCCAAAGAGGCGTTCGACGGTGAGTCCAGTCTCGAGCGCTTCGAGGTAGTGGTGTCCACAGAACGCGTTTGAAGTGGGTCGGGGCGCTGTGTTCCATCAGGCTTTGGCCGATCAGGCCAGAGCGCCGCCGCAGCTCGAGCCCTGGCCGGCGGTGCAGCCATAGCAATGGTCGGCAACCAGAATTCCGTGCCCTTCCAGGTCCCTACCCATGAGTTCCGATACGTGTGCCCGGGGCGAGCCGTTCAGGCGCACAGGCAGCCCCAGCATCTGGTTGAAATCGCAATCGTACAAAAAGCCTTCCCAATCCACGCTGATCAGATTGCGACACATAACCGATTCCAGATTCGCATCCTGATGGGCGCTTTTCAGAAGGCGCATATAGCTTTCGAACTGCCCGCGGGAAATCAGGGTGCTGCCGAAGCGCTGAATCGGCATATTGGCAAGGGTGAACAAACGTGTGAACGCCACGCCATAGCGGTCTTGCAGGTGTCTGCGGTAGTCCGCCTCCAGGCTGGCCTGGGGCGGTGGCAGATTCGGGCCCTGAGGGTTGTAGACCAGACTCAGGGCGAGTCGCAAATCCGGCTTGCCATAGCCCAATTGGTTCAAGCGTCTGAGGCCTTCGATGCTTTTGCCGAACACGCCGTCGCCCCGCTGGGCGTCCACGTTGTCCTCCATGTAACAAGGCAATGACGCCACCACCTCAACCTGCTGTCCGGCGAGGAATTCGGCCAGCTCTTCGTGTCCTGGCTCCATCAGAATGGTGAGATTGCAGCGATCGATCACGTGCACCCCGGCCCCTCGAGCTTCCGTAACCAGGTATCTGAAGTGTGGGTTCAACTCCGGAGCGCCGCCGGTAAGATCGAGGATCTTTGCGTGACTTGCGCGTACCAGGCCCAGCACTTGGTCCACCGTTTCCCTGGACATCATCTCGGTCCGGTTTGGGCCGGCATTGACGTGGCAGTGCAGACAGGCCTGGTTGCAACGATAGCCAAGATTGACCTGCAGTGTTTCAAGGCGGCCACGCTGTATGGGCGGAAAGTCCGTGGCTTTCAGCAGGGGCAGTGTGGCGTGCATCGATTCATCCCGGTTGGTCGGTTTGACGCATGACTCGTCGGTGGGCGTGCTAAGGAGCCCCTGATCTATTCGTGGACTTGCAACTTGGCACTGAAATGCGCAACTTCATCCTTGCAGAGCTTCGCGATAGGACAACCGTTACCGGCGATCTGCGCCTTAAATCTACGATTTTCATCCTCCAATCTGCTTCGTCCAGAATAAAATTAGAGGCTCCCTAGCGCACCCAACTCATTTTACGAGATTGGCAGCGGTCACGGATGCAGTCTCACGCGTGACCACGAAACGAACAACGGCCTTGGCGAGCTGTTCCGCAGTGTTTCCGCCGAAGCGCGCATCCGCCTCTTCGACCATCTGCAACTGCAGGTGTTCCCCATCCGCCAGGGGAGCGACCTCCTGGACCAGTTGCTTCACCTGCGGATCGGATCCCGCCGCCACCACCAGAACCGGCTGCGCGATCGAGGGGAGCAGATAGGGCGTGTGTTGATTTCGGTCTTCGGCATAGTAGGACAGCACCGAACCCGCGGAAACGTCGGACTGGGTGCAGTTCAGGAACGCGATTTGATACAGCAACTCCCGTGACTTACGTTTTATCACCAGGTCGCGTGCATGCCGTGTGATGGGATCAAGCGGAAATTCGGACCGGGATTCGTAAGCGCTGGCGATGCGTGCGCGGTCGAACAGCATCGGGGCCGCCATGACCACACCCCGCAGCCGGTCATCCGCGAATTTGACAGCGTACTGCGCCACCTGATTGGCGCCGCGCCCATAGCCCACCAGGGTCACGCCATTCGGCGCCGAGCGGGCCAGCCACTCCATCCACGCCGCGATTTCGCCGACCGCGTCCTGGTGGCGATGAAAGTGCGGCCGGGCGCAGTCATACGGCCCGCGTCGATCGTCCACCCCCAGGGTCAGGTTGATTGCCAGGCTGGCCAGGCCGTGGTGCAGCAAATGACTCTGTAACCCGGCTATGCCGTCGGCGTCGTTGCTGGTGAGGGTGTCGTGGACGATCAGCACAACGCCATTGCTCAAGCCCCGCTCCTCGGGTTGAAACAGTCGTCCGTTCAGCGCCAGGCCATCATGGCGGATCTGAACCTCCGCCGCCGTCAGGTCGAATGTCATCAGCCATAGCATGGCAAGGAGACCGATCAAGCGAGTATGTGTCACAGCAGTTCCCGGGAATGTTTTTGTTGTTGTTTTGGGCCTGTCAGAGGTTGAGCCTCTTCTGAGTTACACGGATCAAGCATCTCCCGTGCCGGGGGCACAATCCACTCTCAGTCCGCCGGCGGATCGAAGCGGCATAGCGGTTCGTCCCGTGGCTCCATTACCGCCAGCGCCACCTGCTGCACCAGCCGCTCCAGCTCATCGACGCTGAGTACGGTCAGAACCCGGTTCATCAGGTCCGGGTCGATAGGCACCATACAGGCGCCACCGCGCGCCAGGCCGACCCGAATGCCTGCGCTGTTGTGCTCATGGTTGTCCGGTGCCGAACGCACCAGGTGCTCGGTCTCGGCAAACAACTCGTCATAGGCCCCATCCAGCTGTTCTGCAATATTTTCGTCAATGTCTTCCGAGACGAGTACCAAGGTGCCCATTTCGTCTGTCCGTTCTGTGTGTTCGATTCCGAGACGATCCAGTAGTGCGCAGAATCGGTTCTGCAACGGTTCATGAAAGAAAATGAACTCCAGCATGGCGTGGTCCTAATTTTTACTGACACTGGGCGTGCGAAACGGCTGTAGCAGCAGGGACAGTAATCCCAGTTGCCGCGGATCGCGATAGCTTTCCAAACCGATAATCATGCGATCGTGCCCTGCCGCCGGCTGGGCACGATAGGTGCCAAACAGATAGTCCCAGACGCTCAGGTTGAAGCCATAGTTGCTGTTGGTTTCCTCCCGTTTCACCGAATGGTGAACCCGGTGCATGTCGGGGGTGACAATGAGTCGCCGCAGCAGTGCGTCGGCGCGCCGCGGCAGGCTGACGTTGCCATGATTGAAAAGGGCGCTGGCATTCAGCACCACTTCGAACATGAGCACCGCCAGCGCTGTCGGTCCCAGCAGCGCAATGGCGCCCAGCTTGAGCAGCATGGACAGCACGATCTCCAGGGGATGGAAACGCAGTGCGGTACTGGCGTCGAAGTCCAGGTCGGTATGGTGCATGCGGTGGAGACGCCACAGCAGGGGAATCCTGTGCATGACCACATGCTGCGCGTAAATCGCCAGATCGAGCAGGATCATGGCCAACAGAAACTCCACCCAAGCTGGCCATCCGGTCAGGTTGAACAGGCCCCAGCCCTGTAACCGCATGGCCTCGGCGAAGGTCACCGCCAGCACCGGGAACAACAGGCGCAAGGCCACGCTGTCCAGCACGACGATGCCGAAGTTGATCAGCCAGCGGCGGGGTTTTGGCTGGCTCGGCCGTCGCCGCGCAGCCAGCTGTTCCCACAGAGCCATTGCCGCCAGTACGGCCAAGAACGCGCCAATCCGCAGCGATGCTTCGTGATTCAGAATCCAGTTGTCCATGGTCAGGTCTACAGTGTCCCGTCACCACTTTAAAGCGGTAAACTGTGCGCCCCGGCGAGCCCGCGGCCTGTTACGGCGCGGGCGACAAGACGCATGATTGAAGGAGTTTACGTTCATGTCCAGGCCCCAGCGAGGTCCCTATCCGGCGGTGCGCATGCGGCGCATGCGCCGCGACGCGTTTTCCCGCAGTTTGATGCGCGAGCAAGTTTTGACCGTCGATGACCTGATATATCCGGTATTTGTTATCGAGGGCACTGATACCCGGGAAGCGGTGCCGTCCATGCCGGGGGTCGAGCGGCTGACCCTGGAACAGCTTCTGCTTGATGCCGAACGCGCGGTCAGTCTGGGCATCCCGGCCATGGCGCTTTTTCCGGTAACGCCGGACAGTGCAAAGACTGCCCTGGCCGAGGAGGCCTACAATCCAGAAGGTCTGGCCCAACGCGCAGTGCGGACCCTAAAGCAGCACTTTCCCGACCTTGGCGTCATCACCGACGTCGCCCTGGACCCATTCACCAGCCACGGTCAGGACGGGTTGCTGGACGACGATGGTTATGTGGTCAATGACCCAACCGTGGAAGTCCTGATCCGTCAGGCCGTGTCCCACGCGGACGCCGGAGCCGACGTGGTGGCGCCCTCGGACATGATGGACGGACGCATTGGGGCCATCCGCGCGGCTCTGGAAGCGGCCGGTCACCGCAATACCCGTATTCTTGCCTATTCCGCCAAATATGCCTCCAGTTTCTATGGACCGTTTCGCGATGCGGTGGGTTCAGCCGGCAGCCTGGGTGGCGGCAACAAGTACAGCTACCAGATGGACCCCGCCAATGGTGACGAGGCTCTCCATGAGGTTGCGCTGGACCTGCAGGAGGGCGCGGACATGGTCATGGTCAAGCCGGGCATGCCGTATCTGGACGTAGTGCGTCGGGTCAAAGACGCCTTCCAAGTTCCAACCTACGCCTACCAGGTCAGCGGCGAGTACGCCATGCTGATGGCGGCGGCCCAGAACGGATGGCTGGACGAGCGCAGTGTCGTGTTGGAGTCGCTGATGGCGTTCAAGCGCGCCGGCGCTGACGGCATACTCACCTACTTCGCCCCACGGGTGGCGGCGTGGCTGGGTGCGGAGCGCGGATGAGGCTCCCGTGGTGCCTCTTGATTGCATTATCCTGTCTGCTGAGTGCTTGTGGGGAGCCCCCACCCCCGGCCTCCCATGGGCTGCCATGGCAAATCCAGGTGGAAGCCGGCGGCAGCCGCGTTTTCGGTATCAGTCTGGGGCAGACCAGCTTCGGAGAAGCTGCCGCTGCCTTGGGTCCGCGCTATGACGTCGCGCTGTTCGGGTTGCCCGAACAGGTCCCGAGCCTGGAGGCATTCTATAGTGAGGTGTCCCTGTCCGGCTTCACCGGCAAACTGATTTTGACCCTCGCCTTGCCTGAGCAGACCCTGCGGGCGATCCGGGACCGCAGTCCTGGCAACCGGGTGCTGGCCGAGGGCCGCGAGCGGCGCTGGAAAGTGGCTGAGCAGGACCTGGTCACGGTTCGGGGGGCGCCGGTGGTCGCGATCAGCTACATACCCATGGTCAATCTCGAGGAGGACGTGGTGATCTCCCGTTTCGGCGAACCGGCCAGACGGCTGGTCGCCACGGACGGTGGGGTTCACTGGCTGTACCCGGACCGGGGTTTGGATCTGATGCTGGACCCGGAGGGCCGGGAGCTGTTGCAGTATGTGGCGCCGGGCGAGTTCGATCGATTGCTGGCGCCCCTGGAGCGGGGTGACCCTGCTCCCGCGAAACACAGCCGGTGAGGACAGTTCATGCGGTGCGTATCTGATCGGTATGCTGTGGTGGGCAACCCGGTTGGCCACAGCAAATCACCGCGCATTCATGCGCTGTTTGCCGCGCAGACCGGACAGGCCCTGAGTTACGACACGATGCTTGTGGAGCCCGGGAATTTCGCCAGCGCTGCCGCCGGTTTCAGGAATCAAGGCGGGCGTGGTCTCAACATCACCGTACCGTTCAAGGAGGATGCCTGGGGCTGGGTCGATGTTCGCACTGAACGGGCGCAGCGAGCCGGAGCAGTCAACACCATCGTGTTCCACCGGGACGGCGCCAGCCTGGGCGACAACACGGACGGTGTTGGTCTGGTGACGGACCTGGTGCGCAATCACGGGGTTCGAATCCGTGGGCGCAGGATTCTGGTGCTGGGTGCAGGTGGGGCCGTGCGTGGTGTGCTTCAGCCGTTGATGGCCCAGGAACCCGCGCAACTGGTGCTGGCCAACCGGACGGCGGCGCGCGCCCTGAAGCTGGCCCAGGATTTTCGGGTGCTTGGCGAAATCCAGGGAGGTGGTTTCCAGGACATTGCGGGGCTGCGGTTCGATCTCATCGTCAACGGGACGTCAGCCGGTTTGCAAGGCAGCGTGCCGCCACTTGGGGATGATGTGCTGGCCGTGGGAGGCGTCTGCTATGACATGGTTTACGGCGACCAGCCCACCGCCTTCGTCCGCTGGGGGCGGGCTCACAATGCCGCCAAAGCCTTGGACGGATTGGGCATGCTGGTGGAACAGGCCGCCGAGTCGTTTCATCTCTGGCGCGGTGTCCGGCCCGATACCGCCCCGGTAATTGAGACGCTGCGACAGGGCTGAAACCCCAAGAACTGGGCCACATGCCGACCCGTCGTCAGCAAAGCCAAGCCTGTCAGCCGCCCATACTGGCGAAAAGCGTCAGGGCAATTTGGCCCACCCAATGATGTGGCCAGCCAAACCCGATGGTCTCGCCGAAACTTAAGGTCGGGCGCCGAAGGCTCCCCAGTCCTATTTCATCCATTTTGTGCGAATTGTCATGTCGCCCGCGACAGGCCGCCACTTAGCCTGACCGTAGAACGCTACCCAACTCGCTGGGTGCGCGTATGCGTTGCTCAAGAACGCAAGTCTGGCTTAAGCGGAGGGACTGTCATGAAAACCCAGGTACGAATCAAGCTGTATGCGGGTCTCTTATCGACTGTCGCGGTCATTGGGCAAGCCCATCCTGGCTCCGAAGGACCGGTATTGCCTGGTCCAGCGCGCAATGCCGCTTTTCACGACCGCGGAAACCCGGATGCGAAAAAGGTTGAGCTTGGAAGGCTGCTTTTTTTCGACAAGATACTCAGCGGCAACCGGACCATCTCCTGTGCCACCTGTCACCATCCACTCGCCGGCACCGGAGACGGGTTGTCGCTTCCCTTTGGGGAAGGCTCCAACGGTCTGGGGGTTACCAGGGATACCGGCAGCGGCGACCAGGCGGTGCCGGAACGGGTGCCCCGCAACGCGCCGCCGCTGTTCAATCTGGGCGCGAAACAGTTCAAGGCAATGTTTCACGATGGTCGGGTTCGGGTCGACTCCACCCAGCCTTCAGGCTTTCTGAACCCGGCGGGGGAAGAACTGCCCCAGGGTTTGGACAACGTTCTGGCGGCGCAGGCGATGTTCCCGGTGACCTCGGGCACGGAAATGGCCGGACAGGCCGGGGAGAATCCCATAGCGGACGCGTCGGCGGCGGGTCTGCTTGCGGGTCCCCGCGGGGTGTGGGCGAAATTGGCAGCACGGTTGAAGAGGAATCGCGAGTACTTGACCCTGTTCCAGCAGGCCTATGGTCACATCAACGGCCGGTCCGACATCACCTTTGTTGACGCCGCCAATGCAATCGCCGCCTTCGAGGCCAGTGCCTGGCGGGCTGACAACAGCCCGTTCGATCGTTATCTCAGGGGCGAGACGAAGGCTATGAGCCGAAAAGCGGTTGTAGGCATGCGCTTATTCTACGGCAAAGCCGGGTGTGGAGGCTGCCACCGGGGTCCGTTCCTGACCGATCACAGCTTCCGGGCCATCGCCATGCCCCAGATTGGCCCCGGCAAAGGCGATGGCCCCAGCGGCCATGAGGATTTCGGTCTCGAGCGGGTTACCGGCATTCCGGCAGACCGGTACAAGTTTCGGGTGCCGACTCTGAAGAACGTTGCTTTGACCGCGCCCTACGGTCACAGCGGCGCGTACAACAGCCTGGAAGCGGTCGTGCGTCACCATCTGAACCCGGTCGACTCACTGGAGGCCTATGACCCATCGCAGGCGGTATTGCCCCCGCGTCCGGACCTGGACGCTCAGGATTTCATTGTTCAATCCGACCCGCTGTTGCGCAATGACATAGCGGCTGCGAACGAACTTGCGCCGGTCAGTTTAAGCGATCGTCAAGTCGCCCGGCTGCTGGATTTTCTCCATGCCCTCACCGATCCGGACAGCATTGACCTCAGGCGCGACGTGCCCTGGTCGGTACCCAGCGGTCTGCCGGTATTCGACTGAGTGCTTCTCACCGTGCTGAAATGCTGATGAGCTTATGCGGCAGGACATTCGCGCACCCGCGCCACAAACCCCTTTAATTGGGGAAAGAAATTCTCAAAGTCGGCCTCGAAGCCGGCTCGGTCCCGGGACAGGTCCGAGCCGGCGGCGCCCAGGGGCACGGGCCGCTTCAAACGCTGAGCAATGCGATCCAGGGCCGCGGTCACGGTAGCCTCATCCGCGTAAGCTTCCAGCAGGCGGGTGTCTATCATGCCCCGGACCCGCCGTTGCATGTCCGGCGGCATGTCCGCACGCTGCGCCTCCAGTGTCCGATAGACGTTTGCGGCGTACTCGGCCAGTGATTGCGGATGATGGTTGGCCCATTTGCGGGCCAGCATGTGGTCGTAGATCACATCCACGATGATGCCGCCGTAGCGTTGCAGCGGCGGCGCGAGTCGCCGGCGGCTGATCCGGAAACAAGCGTGTTGGTCGGTGTAGCTGTCGATTCGGCGGTGCAGGCGCACGCCGGCGGCCAATCCGGGGGACAGGCTCTCCGGGATGGGCCCCTTGATGAAGTCACCCATCAAATTCCCGACCTGAGCCGCGGGATCGTCCCCGGCCAGATACAAGTGTGCCAGATAATTCACGGCGTCCCGATGCGGGCAATGCAGGCAATCCGGGCTGTGTTCAGCGCCACCGGACAGCCCGGTCCCCGCAAGGGCTTCCCAAGGGGGTTTCCGATCAAAGATTCGGATTCACCAGCATGCGTCCCCGGACGTGACCGGCCAGGATCTCGCCCGCAACCCGGGGCACTTCGGCAAGTGCGACCTCCTGAGTCATGGCGCCCAGGGTCGATTCAGGCAGATCCTGCATCAGCCGTTCCCACGCCGCCCGACGACGGGGCAGCGGGCACATCACCGAATCGACCCCGATCAGCTTCACCCCCCGCAGGATGAAGGGCATAACCGTGGTGGGCAGATCCGCGCCGCCGGCAAGACCACAGGCGGCCACGCTGCCGCCGTACTGGCTTTCCGCCAGTACCCGGGCCAGCATGGTGCTGCCCACGGTGTCGATTCCACCCGCCCAGCGCTGGGCCTCCAGGGCGCGCGGCTTGGCGGCCATCTCCGCCCGGCTCAGCAATTCGGCCGCGCCCAAGGACTTGAGGTAGTCGTGGGTCTCATCGCGGCCGGTGACAGCCGCCACGGTGTAACCGAGCTTAGCCAACAAGGCTACCGCGACACTGCCGACGCCACCCGCTGCACCGGTTACCACAATTGTGCCCGCATCGGGTTTCACGCCGCTGTCTTCCAGCGCCATGACGCACAACATGGCGGTGAAACCCGCGGTTCCGATGGCCATGGCCCGGCGGCTGTCCAGACCCGCCGGCATCGGTACCAGCCATTCCGATTTGAGGCGCTGTCTTTGGCTGTAACCACCCCAATAGCGTTCGCCCACGCCCCATCCCGTCAGTATCACTCGGTCGCCCGGGCTGTAGTCGGTAGAGGCCGACTCCATCACCGTGCCGGCCAGATCGATGCCCGGGACCATGGGGAAGTTGCGGATGATTTTGCCGGTGCCGGTCACCGCCAGGCCGTCTTTGTAGTTGAGCGATGAATAGTCGATGGCCACCAGCACATCGCCTTCCGGCAGATCGGCGTTGTGCAAAGTTTCGACGGCGGAAACGGTCTTGCCGTCTTCCTCACGCAGTACAAGGGCTTTGAAGTCGTCGCTCATGGTGTCATCTCCCTGGGAGTTCGGCGGCGCAACACACTGCAAGCGAGCGACACTAGGATTGAAACGGCTATTTGTCAAACTAATACAATAATTTACCCGCAGTCGTATATCCGGAGCCGCCGCTCTGGACCGCATCACCATCCGGTACCAGACCATCGTAAACGAGCGCATAGCCGAACAGTTCGCTGGGAGTGTCCGCGAGGCGATGGTCAGTGGTCGGCTGCAGGTGCGAGAGCGTTTGCCGACGAACGCCGAGTTGGCGAAACGGTTCCGAGGTGTCCCGTCCCTGCCTAGCCTGCAAATAGCACGAAGGGTTCGGGAATCAGGGCGTGATGGGCAAAGCAGTTGGGCTGATCGGCATCAAAGGCATAGCTGTAGCTATGGTTTGAGGGGGATCGGCGCAAATGCACAGTCCAGCGCGGCCT
>JAHEDQ010000064.1 GCA_024641125.1 Candidatus Competibacteraceae bacterium
CAATCTTGCGCTTCAGATTGTCCAGATCGGCATGGGCACTGCGGGCCTCCGGGTGGGTTTCCGGATAGGCCGCAACGCTGATCTCGAAACCTCCGATGCGACGCAAGCCCGCGACCAAGTCGCTGGCGAATGCATAGCCGTCAGCGTGCGGCCGATAGTCCGCGGCGCCGGATTCTGGGTCACCCCGCAGCGCCACGATATGCCTTATGCCCTGGGCCCAGTAGTGACGCGCGATGTCATCCACTTCTCCACGGCTTGCCCCCACACAGGTCAAGTGGGCGGCGGTCGGAACGCCCGTACCGTTCTGAATTTCGAGCGCGGTTTCCAGGGTCTTGTCTCGGGTGCTGCCGCCCGCTCCATAGGTCACCGAAACAAAGTTGGGCTTCAGCGTGGCCAGCTTTTCCGCCGTCTGCTGCAGGCGCTGTCCCATCTGTTCGCCCCGGGGCGGGAAGAATTCAAAGGAAATCTCCGGTTCGTCCAACGACTTCGCGGGTCCGGTGCTGGGGTCGATGAAACTCATGTGTCCAGTCTCCTGGTGTCTCAACTCTTCTCGGGACACTTCGTTGCGCCAAGCGTGCCAATTCGTGCCGAAATCTTGGAGCAGGGGCGATAGACGCCACCTGCAAACGCTCACCCGTACTCGCGGCCGCCTCAGACGTGACCAATCCAGTTGCGTTATCGCGTCGGACGACGATGTCGGCCCGCCCTGCCCTCGAGTCACAAAAGGTTAGACACCATGCAACATTCGGTCAATTGATCAATCCGCGGGCATAACATGAATGAGATTGAAGATGATTTTTGCCAAGCAATAATGGGATGGGTCCGGAATTACTGAGGTACATGGGATTCAGAGAGCACCCTGGTACAGGCGGTAAGGCGTTTCTGTCATACCAAGCCCGCGATAGGTTTGCTGGGCTGGCCCGTTGTCACGTTCCACATACAGCCGCAGTCCGCAGACATTGCCCTGTTCGGCCGCCATCCTTTGAACTTCAGCGAACAGGCGCGAGAACACGCCCTGGCGGCGGCTCTGGGGTATGACGTAGACGCTCTGTATCCACCAGAACAAACCGTTGCGCCAATCGCTCCACTCCGAGGTTATCATCAGGCTGCCCACCGTCGCGCCCTTGTCCACGGCCACCAGATAGAAGCCCAGGCCCGGCTGGTTCAACATAGTATCGACCCCTGCGCGGACCATCGCCGGATCCAGTGCCTGGTGCTCTGTCTCCAGGGCCATTGAGGCATTGAATTGGGCCAGTGTTGCCGCATCGGCCTGAATTGCGGCGCGAATCCGGATCGAATCGGTCATAACGTTTTCCTCAACTCAACAGGTGCACCAGTGCAGCGCCGTCTCTTGCCATGAAACGGCATTACGGTAGACGAGCTTGCATTCAACTGGTGTCCCCAGCGGCTGTCAGATGTCTCCGAGCCGTTCACGTCGGCCGATGGCGAGGCGGATGCCGGTCTCCGGAGCCTGGTGGTTGAAGGCCGGTGGGTCGTCGTTGGCCAGGACGCCCAGCCGATACCTCATTGTATCCAGATCGACCGCGACAGGTTGTTTGCCCTGGGCCGTATATAAATCCCGCATAACGCGAGTGCCGGTTGCTCGATCGGCTAAGGCCATCAGCCTGTCCATCGACCATTCCTGCTCTATGGAATCGCCCGCGACCACAATGCCGCGCAGTGCGTCCTGAAATCCCATGCGGTTGCCGGCGACGCGGCGCAGCTCGATATCGGCCTGCAGGCAAAACAAGGTGCCGCCCCAATAGGTGCGACCCCAGGTCGGGGTATTGTCCAAACCGCGGTCACCGGCTTTGGGTTGCCCGTGGGGCATGCCTTCAGCCAGGCCGTGCCATTGTCCAAATGCGTTCCCGGAGCGTACACCCTTGCCCCCCAACGGGATGATCAGGCGTTTGAACGCCGAAACCGGACAGCGTCCGAAGTAGGTGGTCACGGCCGCCATCGCCTGGGTCAGCCATCGATTCAAATCTTCACTGCTGGCCGCGATCGTGCCCGGCGTTTTAGCGTACTGAATACGCACCCCGGCCACCGACAGGGACTCGCTCGCGACGTGATCGAAGACACCATACATGGACCGGTCGGTCGTCTGCGCGTAAGCCAGCGCGCCGACCCCGAGCAGCAGCAACAGCGTCAGGGCCCGGAGTCGGCGACGCTTTGCGGCCGCGACCGACGCTGTTTGCTGGCCTGGCAGGCTCGGTGCGTGCCCCGTCTCACCGCCAACCGAATGGCCACCCGGACCGATCTCAAAGCGTACGCCGGGACCTGAAATTCGGATGCGCCGCCCGATCAGACAAAGCGGGAGAAGTCGGGTTGGCGTTTCTCCAGAAACGCCTGCAGCGCCTCCTGGGCCTCGTCCGAGCCCAGCCGATCGATGAAGTGACCTGCCTCCCGTTCGATTCGCGCCCGCACGCTTTCCGGTTCCTGCTTCAGCAGCGCTTTGGTCAACCGCAACGCTTCGGGTGGCTGTTGCGACAGGCGCTGGGCACGGGCCAGAGATTTCGACTCAAGCTTATCGGCTGGGTGGACGGCATTCACCAAACCCATGGTCTGGGCCTCGTGTGCGTCAAACATGTCCCCCAGCATGAGCAGCTCTGCCGCCCGGAGGTGGCCAACCACACGGGGCAACAGAAGGCTCGAGGCGGCTTCCGGTACCAGGGCCAGGCTCACAAACGGCAGGCGAAAGCGGGCGCAGTTGGCCGCGTCCACCGCGTCGCAGTGCAGCAGCAACGTCGTGCCAATTCCAATCGCAAGGCCGTTGACGGCGGCGATGATCGGTTTGCGGGCCGCGGCCAGAGCGCTGAGAAACTGCATCACCGGGCTGTTCATATCCTGCGGTGGATGGCGCAGAAAATCCTGCAGATCATTGCCGCTGCTGAAAGCGTCTCCGCTGCCCGCGAAGCGAATTACCCGAATCAACGGATCGCGTTCACCGACGCCAAGTGCGTCTCTCAGCGCCAGGTACATGTCGGCGGTCAGCGCGTTTTTCTTTTCCGGGCGGTTGAAGCGTATGGTCAGAATGCCGCCGGCACGCTCCTGGTCGATGTGCTCGTTCATGGGCAGTGGTCTCCACGTTCGATAAGGCTGCGCGTCGGAATCGCCGTCGGCATATCCGGCCATGCAGACTATCATCTCGACTCATCATGGTCCGGAGGATTCAGGATATGCTGTTTGACCAACCGCCCCCAGCGCCAGATAAGTTGCGGACGGCGGTTCGAAAGGCGTATCGAAAGGACCAAGTGGCTTTTGCCGAGGCGCGCAGGCAACAGGCTGAGGTGTCGCCTGCGATGCGGCGCCGAATCCACACGCGGGCCGCGGCCTGGCTGGAGCGCGTTCGCGTGAGCGGTTCCGGCGCATCGGACCTGGACGCGTTCATGGACGCATTCGCACTGTCCACCATCGAGGCTGCGGCTGTGGCCTGTCTGGCGGAGGCATTGCTTCAGGTACCCGATGTCGAAACGGTTGAATGCCTGCTGAATGGCATCCTGTCTGACGACGACCGGGAGCGAAATGGCGACAGTTCCGAGACCCTGTTGGTCAATGCCCCTGCCTGGGCGCTGCTGTTCTCAGGGTCGGGAAGGCGTGATTTAACCCAGGCGGCAGAGGATTGGCTCGATGTATTGCGCGCCTGGCTGAGACGTTCCGGAGAGCCCACTGTGCGGCGCGCCGTACGCCAGGCGATGCGCATTCTGGGTCGGCAACTTCTACTCGGCCCGACCATCGACGACGCACTCGCGCATACCCGGGCCATGGACCATCGGTTTTGTTTCGACCTGATGCGCCCACCATCGCTGACCAAGATCGATGCGGCACAAAGCTTCCAGACGTATTGTCACGCCATCGAGGCGCTGAGCTGTGCCGCCCGAGTGCGCGGCGTGCTGGAGCAACCGGCGGTCACGGTAAAACTCTCCGCCTTGCATCCCCGTTACGAATTCGCCCAGCGGGGCCGGGTTCTCTCGGAACTCAGGCCGTGCTTGCGGCGCCTTGCGCTCCTGGCCCGACGCGGGGGCATCGGCCTGACAGTGGATGCCGAGCAGGCCGATCGTCTGGAGCTTTCGCTGGAGGTGATCGAGTCCGTTTCCGGCGATGTGGATCTCATGGGCTGGGATGGTTTTGGCGTGACCGTTCAGGCCTATCAAAAACGCGCGTTGCCGGTGATTGACTGGTTGCGTGACATGGCGCGGCGCCACCGCCGGCGCCTGGTTGTTCGCCTGGTTTCCGGTGCTTACTGGGGAACGGAAATCGAGCGGGTGCGCCAAACTGGTCTATCCGACTACCCGGTGTTTACCCTGAGCGAAACCATCGGCCATTCCTATCTCGCCTGCGCCGCCCATTTGATGGCAGCTCCGGATTGCTTCTATCCGGCCTTCGCCATCCACAACCCGGAGACGCTGGCGGCCTTGCTGGAATACGGCGGTGCGGATGCGCGGTTCGAAATCCAGCGGATGCAAGGTTTTGCTCAAGCGCTGTATGCTGATGTTGTCGCCGATGCGCCGGATGGGGTGCTTTGCCGGATTCGGGCGCCTATAGGCCGCCAGCGGGATCTATTGCCACATCTGGTGCGTGGGCTGCGCGACAGCGGCGCCGTCGAACAGGATGGCCAATGCGATCCTTCACCTTCCCGGCTGGTAATGGATCCCACTGCCGAATGCGTCCGTGCGGCGCCTGAGTCGCATCATGATATGCCCCCGCTTCAACCGGCATCTGAACCCGATGAGAGCACCACACGGGGGGTGGATCTCACCGACTACCAGATCCTGATTCCACTCGCCGAGGCCATGGAGCGCGTGTCTTCAAGCCTCTGGCAGGCGGAGCCGACCGGTACAGCCGCGGCCAACAGTGGTGTGATGCAGGAAGTGTCTGATCCCGCGGATCGGCGGCGGATGCTCGGTTGGGTCGCCCACGCCGATGCCGCCTGCCTCGTGTCCGCGGTGGGTGCCGCGCTTGAGGCCCAGCCGGCCTGGGATCAGGCCGACGCGGGGCGACGGGCCGATTGTCTAGCGAGCGCCTCGGATTTGTACGAGGCACACCGTGCCGAACTCATTACCATGCTCGTGCGTGAAGCCGGCAAGACCCTGCCGGACGCGGTGGCCGAGCTGAGGGAGGCGGTCCGATTTCTGCGCCGTCATGCGCTTGAGGCGCGGGCGATGTCCTGCGGGTACCTGAACCCGCCGGCGGTTAAAGAGTCTGCCAAGGCTCGCCTGCACGGTCTGGGTGTGATCGCCTGTATCAGTTCGTGGGTCTCGCCCTTGGCTCTGTTCACTGGCCAGATCGGCGCCGCCTTGGCAGCCGGGAACACGGTGATTGCGCATCCGGCCGAACAAACGCCGTTGATCGCCCATCGAGCAGTGCAGTTGCTCTACCAGGCAGGGGTGCCACAAACGGTGCTGCACTGTCTTCCCGGAACTGGTCGGGTCGTGGGTGACGCGCTGGCCAGAGACCCGCGCGTCGCCGGCATTGCCGTCAGTGGCAATGTCGACGAGGCGGCTTTGATTCAGCGCGCCCTGGCCGAACGGGAAGAACCGATGGTTCCGCTGATCGCCCACACCGGTGGTTTGAACGCCATTCTGGCGGATTCCTCCGCGCGGGCCGAGCAGGTCGTGCGCGACGTGCTCACTTTGGCGTTTCACAGCCGAGGGTGGCCGTATACGCCATTGCGGGTGCTGTTTGTTCAGTCGGACATTGCGGATCGGATCATTGGCACACTGGCCGGCGCGGTCCGCGAACTGCGGGTTGGCGATCCGGCTATGCTCCACACCGACCTGGGTCCGATGATCGACGCGCAGGCTCTGGCCGCGCTGCAGAAACGTGCGTTGCGCATGGACGCAGAGGCACACTTGATCTGCAGGGGCCGGCTCGGCCCGGACACGGCGAACGGCTTTTTTCTCCCACCCTGCGTCTATGAGATCGCGGGCATCGAACAGCTCGATCGCGGGTTGAGCGCGCCGATGCTGCAGGTGGTTCGATACGCTGCCGACCAGTTGGACTCGGTAATCGCGCTCCTAGACCAATCGGGCCGGGATGCGACCCTGCGGGTATTCAGCCACAGGGGCCGAACCGTTGAACGCATCCGGCGGCGGCTTCGAGTCCGCGCCCTGTATGTCCATGGCCAACGGGTCGGCAGCGAGTGGCATTCGGCGACAGCCCCCAGGGCTGGCGAAGACGGATTCGTGCATCGTTTCGCGGCCGAGCGGGCATAAGTGGCGGCGACCACAGACAGGCCCTGGCTTCATCGCGGTGTTCAACCCCTCCACGCTTGGTCATCCTCATTTCGGTACATTCGGAAAGGATCTAATCAGGTGAACCAAGACGCCGAATCTGAACCCGAGCCCAAAGGTCCACCCGCCGCGGATAGCCTGGGTTCCGGCTAGGGGAATAAACAGTCCTGCCGCGCGCGTTTTGCCGAACTGGCGCGCGATCGAACTCGGGAGGATGCGGTCAAGACAATGGTGGGACCAGGCGATTTCGAGCGAGTCGGCTTCATCGAGCGCGGTATTCTCAAGCGTTACGGCTTGCAGGGAAATGAATTCGTTGTTGACGTCGGCTGCTGATCGGGTCGGTTGGCGCGCTACCTGACAGGGTTTCCGGGGCTTCGCTACCTGGGCATTGACGTGGTGCCGGATCTTTTGGATCGGGCCCGTGAGCAGTGCGGACGCGACGATTGGGTCTTCCAGGAAACGACCGGGTTCAGTATCCCGGTTGGGGATGACGAGGCTGATTTCGTCACTTTTTTTGGTCTTCACCCACCTGTTGCACGAGCAGACTTTTCTCTATTTGCGGGATGCGTATCGTGCGCTCAAGCCCGGCGGGCAGGTGATTTTTTGTTCCTGGAGTTCGTCTCGCCATCCCAACAAGGTTTGTTCAGAAAGATGGTGGGAAACGTGGACAGGCGAACCGCTTTGTCGATGTTTTTTGATCGCCCTGCAATCGAGTTTTGGGCCCGGGAGCCGCAGTTTCAGGTTGCCGATATCCTGGATGGGCACAAGGATCACATCGCAAAGCAGCAGGGTGAGCTCTATCTCGATGGGCGCGAAGTTCAGCGGCCCTTGATGTTGGGTCAAACCGTTTACGTATTACGCAAGGCGGCGTAGTTCAATGTCTGATCAATTGCTGCGATCTCGTCTGAGGCTTTGCGCTCTCCCGTGCAAGGCGCAAAGTGTGAAGTTGGTTTTGTTGCCCATGAACGAGGTGCAGCTCGGTAGGAAAGGCCTAAAAGGCCCTTGCCCTCTGGGGTTTCGCATCAAAGAGCGCATCTGCCGCGTTTCCCAGCTTGGCCACAGAATGACTGTAGCGCTGCGCCGGGGGGCTCGCATCTGCTGCCTTGTGCACCGAAACGCGATTTGTATCAATTGAGCAGATCTTACTCTTACGTCTGCCGCAGACACTGCGACCGAAGCCGACCCCCGTGAGGCGTCTGTCCGTTTCGCACCCAGCCGATCCTATCCGCCCTAAACGTTGGAATCCGGGAAGGCCGCTTTTCTGCGCGCAATGAAGTCGCGCACCGCCTCGTCCCGGGCGCTGTCGATGGCCGGGGCCTCATAGCCGGCCAGCATTTTCTTCCACAGTTTGTTGGCGCGCTGTGCCGCGTCCTGGCTGCCCTCCGCCTCCCATTGCTCAAAGCTGTTGTTGTCCGCCACCGATGAGCGGTAGAAAGCGCTTTCGAAGTTTGCCTGGGTATGGGCGCAACCGAGAAAGTGCTGTCCCGGTCCCACCTCCCGGATGGCGTCCAGGGCCTGGCCCTGCTCCGACAGATCCACACCCTGCATCAGGGTCGCCATCATCCCGGCCTGGTCGGCATCCAGGATAAACTTCTCATAGCCCATGGCTAAGCCGCCTTCCAGCCAACCGGCCGTGTGCAGCATGAAATTGACCCCGGCCAGCATGGCTGTTTGCAAGGTGTTGGCCGACTCATAGGCGGCTTGAGCGTCTGCAATCTTGGCGCCGCACAGACCGCCTCCACTGCGGAATGGCACGCCCAGGCGGCGAGCCAGTGCCGCAGTGACGTACAGCACCAAAGACGGTTCCGGGGTGCCGAAGGTCGGGGCGCCGGACTGCATTGATATCGAACTGGCAAAGGTCCCGAACACCACCGGGGCGCCGGGCCTGACCAATTGGGTGAAGGCGATCCCGGCCAGCGCTTCGGCCAGGATCTGCGCCGCGGTGCCTGCCACCGTGACCGGTGACATGGCGCCGGCCAGAATAAACGGCGAGATGACCGTCGCCTGGTTGTTGCGGGCATAGACCTTGGCCGCACCCAGCATGGTCGCATCGAAGGTCAAGGGCGAATTGGCGTTGATCAGGTTAATGAGGACAGTCTTCTCCTGCCCGGTTTCCGGATCCAGATAGTCGTCCCCAAACAGAAGTCGGACCATCTCCATCGTATCTTCGGCCCGTTCCGGTGCGGTCACTGACCCCATGAACGCCTTGTCGCTGTAGCGCATGTGGCTGTACACCATGTCGAAATGGCGCTTGTTCACCGGCAGATCCACCGGCTCACACACGGTGCCGCCCGAATGGTGCAGAGCGGGCGACAGGTAGGCCAACTTGACGAAGTTTTGAAAGTCTTCCAGCGTCGCGTAACGCCTGCCCCGATCAAGATCGCGCACGAATGGCGAACCATAGGCCGGCACCAGAACCGTATGCTTTCCGCCGATGCGTACGCTGCGGGCCGGGTTGCGGGCATGCTGGGTGAATTCGGCCGGAGCCGAGGCCTGAATGATCGACCGGCATAGCCCACGCGGGAAGCGCACCCGATCGCCATCCACGTCCGCACCGGCCTCACGCCACAAGGTGAGCGCTTCCGGATCCTCGCGGAACTCCACGCCGATCTCCTCGAGTATGGTGTCGGCATTGTGCTCGATCAGCGTCAGGCCCTCTTCGTCCAGCACCTCGTAGATCGGGATGCGACGCGTGATGTAAGGAGCGCCCATGGCCTTGGGGGCGGCCCGGGCGGCCCGGCGTGCGTCGCGGCCGCTGCCTCGGCCTCTGCGCTTGCTGATTTCGGCGTCGGGCATGACCGGCTCCAGGTTGGGATACAGACGCTTCCGCCAGAGTATGGTCGGCGCCCGGGCTGCAGTCTGATCGTTGCGCGACCCGCTCGTAGTTGCCCGCGCCATGGTCCCGCACCCGGAAAAGCGCATGGCGCAGACACGAAAGCCGGGGGCGCACCGCGCTGCCCACGCGATCACACGGTCCACTTACACTCCGTCACAGGATGTGGGCTTAGGCCGAGGGTGCATGCTTGCCCCCCGCAGTCGCCCCTGTCCACTGAGCTTCGGTATCCGGGAGTTTGTTTAGATGAAGACGCACGCACGCGCGGTGGTGATCGGTGGCGGGGTTGTGGGCGTGAGCACCCTTTACCACCTGGCCAGGAAAGGCTGGACCGACGTGGTTCTGGTGGAGCGTAAGGAACTCACGTCTGGCTCCACCTGGCATGCGGCGGGTCTTCTGCCTTTGTTCAATATGAGCTACTCCGTGGGTCAATTGCACAAGTACTCGGTGAACTTCTACCAGCAACTGGAGCGGGATACCGGGAAAAGCGTTGGCTTTCGTCAGGTTTCAAACATCCGGCTGGCCTGTACCCGGGACCGCATGGATGAGTATCGCTATTACTCTGGGGTGGCCAACACCGTGGGTGTGGAGGTGAATTTCCTGACCCCGGATCAGGTCCGGGAGATCTGGCCGCTGTGCAAAACCGATGACCTAATCGGCGCCATACAGCACCCGGGCGATGGCTACATCCAGCCCGCCGACCTGACCCAGGCCCTGGCCAAGGGCGCCCGCGACGCAGGGGCGACCATCTATCGAAACACCACGGTAACCGGCATCGAGCAAACCGCCGCCGGCGAATGGCGGGTGCGAACCGATCAAGGCGATATCGTGTGTGAGCACGTGGTGTCCTGTTCCGGGAACTTTGCCCGCAAGACCGGCGCCATGGTCGGGTTGGACGTCCCGGTGATCCCGGTCGAGCATCAGTACATCGTGACTGAACCCCATCCTGATATACAGGCGCGCAAACAGCAGGGCCTGCCGGAGATGGGTGTGTTGCGCGAATCGGATGCCGCTTATTACCTGCGCGAGGAAAACGGCGGTTTGTTGCTGGGGCCCTACGAGATCGGCGCGCCATGCTGTTATGTGGACGGTCCCGGAGCCGAGTCCGAGTACGAGCTGTTCCAGGAGGATCTGGAGCGTCTTGAACCGCATATCGAGGCCGCGATCAATCGTGTGCCAGCCTTCGGTGAGGTGGGCGTCAAGGAGGTCTACAACGGGGCCATCGCCTATACGCCGGACGGCAATCCCATTGTGGGTCCGGCATGGGGGCGCCGCAATTTCTGGCTCAACGAGGGACACAGCTTCGGCATCACCGCCGCCGGCGGCGCCGGTTGGCAGCTGGCCGAGTGGATGGTGGAGGGCGAGCCTTCGGTGGACATGATGGGGGTCGATCCCCGTCGCTTCGGTCCCTATGCCTCGCGCGGTTATCTGCGGGCCAAGAATGAGGAGGCTTATGCCAATGTGTTCACCGTTCATTACCCAGACGAGGAACGGCCGGCGGCTCGGCCCCTGAAGCGCTCGCCCTGTTACGAGCGCATGGAGAGCCTGGGTGCGGTGTTCGGTCATGTCTTCGGCTGGGAGCGCCCCAACTGGTTCGCGCCGGCGGGCTACGGCCTGAGTGCGGCGGAGTTGGACACACCCGACGTACTGAAATGTGAGAATCACCCGCCAGTTCCGGCCGGACGCACCGGGCCGTTGGAAAAATACAGTTTCCGCCGCAGCAACTACTTCGAGTTTGTGGGCCAGGAGTGTCGGCAGGTCCAGGAAAAAGTGGGTCTGCTGGACATGACAGCGTTCTCGAAGTTCGTGGTGCGCGGGGCCAACTCGGAAGCCTGGCTGAATACCCTTTTCGCCAACAGAATCCCGCGCAAGGTGGGGCGTCTGGGCCTTTGCCACATGCTGTCCGGTAACGGCGGCGTGCGCTCGGAGTTCACCGTCTACAAGACCGGGCCGCAGAGCTACTATTTGGTTTCAGCCGGTGCCATGGAGCGCCACGATTGGGACTGTCTGTGTAAGCTCAAACCCCACGACGGCAGCGTCGAACTGGAGAAGGTCACCACCCAGTACGGGGTGCTGGTGCTGGCTGGCCCCCGGTCCCGGGACTTGTTGCAGGCATTGACCGATGCGGATTTGTCCAACCCGGCCTTTCCGTGGCTCTCCGGGCAGTTCATCAACGTGGGGCACGCACAGGCGCACGCCCTGAGGGTTAACTTCGTCGGTGAACTCGGCTGGGAGCTGCATCACCCGATCGAGATGCAGAACACGATTTTCGATCTGCTGATGCAAGCGGGTGAGGCCTTCGAGCTCAAGCCATTCGGCATCCGTGCCATGGATTCCCTGCGCCTTGAAAAGTCCTACCGGCTGATTCCACGGGAAATGTCCATCGAGTACGCGGCGCTGGAATCTGGACTGGATCGTTTCGTGCGCCTGGACAAACAGGCATTCATCGGTAAAGAGGCGCTGGAGGCCTGGCAGGCCCGCGGTTTCGAGAACCGGTTCGCTACCCTGGAGGTGCACGACGTCGAGGATGCCGATGCTCGGGGATCGGAGGCGATCTACCAGGGAGACCGGCTCGCGGGTCGCTGCACCTCGGGGGGATACGGCTGGCGCGTGGGGAAATCGCTGGCTCTGGCCATGCTGCGTCCGGATCTGGCCGAGGAGGGTACGGAACTCGAGATCGAGATTCTGGGCCAGCGCCATCGCGCCACTGTGATCGCGGAATCGCCTTACGATCCGAATAACACAGCGCTCCGTGCCTGAGCCCGTCGCCCCGGCAGGGCTTTTGCAGCCTCTGATCTATTCGTGAACGTGCATCTTGGGATTGAAATACGCAGCTTCATTGCTGCAAATCTTGGCAACAGAGCAACGATTACCGGCGATCTGCGCCTTGAATGCGCACATTTCACCCTCCAAGCTGCTTCGTCCAGAGTAGATTAAGATGGCTCCTTCGGGGATTTCACTGGCCGTCGCCTCTGCCGTAGTCTAAGCGGACCTGTTTTGTCGGCAGTCCCGACGCAGGCCATCCGTCCCAAACTCTGTGTGGTCTCTGCCATGAACCGTTTTTTGCGTCTTCTCGACGAACGTCCCTTTCTGCTCGCCGACGGCGCCACCGGCACCAACCTTTTTCAGGCCGGTCTTCAGACCGGTGATGCGCCGGAGCTTTGGAATACCGACCATCCCGAGCGGATCGCCGCGTTGCATCAGAGTTTTGTGGACGCCGGCGCGGACATCGTGTTGACCAACACCTTTGGCGGCACCCGCCACCGCTTGAAATTGCACCAGGCCGAGTCTCGGGTGCATGAACTCAACGTGGCCGGGGCGCAGATCGCGCGGCGGGTGGCGGACATGGCCCAGCGAGAGATCGTGGTCGGGGGGTCCATGGGGCCCACCGGGGAGCTGTTCCAACCCCTGGGTCCACTCACCCACGAGGAGGGTAAGGCGGCTTTTGCCGAGCAGGCTGCTGGCCTTGCGGAGGGGGGGGTGGATGTAATCTGGATCGAGACCATGTCTTCTCGCGAGGAACTGGACGCCGCCCTGGAGGGTGCGGCGTCGGTTGGTTTGCCGGTGGTGTGCACCTGCAGTTTCGACACCAACGGTCGCACTATGATGGGCATAACGCCCGCTGATCTGGCCGCCATCTGCGCCGAGTCGAAGGCCCATCCCTGTGCCTTCGGCTCCAACTGCGGGGTCGGTGCGTCGGAGCTGGTGGCGGCTATTCTCAATCTGTCGGACGCCGCGGGACCCGATGCGGTTTTGGTGGCCAAGGCCAACTGCGGCATTCCGGAATGGCAGGACGGCGCAATCCGTTACAACGGAACCCCTGATCTGATGGCGGATTATGCGCGCCTTGCCTTCGACTCCGGCGCCCGGATCATCGGTGGGTGTTGCGGCACCAGCCCAGAGCATTTGCGCGCAATGCGTGACGCGTTGGATCACCATGTCAAGGGGCCAAGACCGTCGCTGAATGCGGTGGTTGAGCGTTTGGGAACGGTCTCCACCGGTGCCCAGGCCCAGGCCCGCGGAGAGATGGATGTCACCTCAGGTGCCTTAGTCGATGCAGACCGAAGCCCGCGCCGTCGTCGCCGTCGGGATCGTTGACTTGTGTGGTTTGTGCGGGCGGCTCAGACGGCCATCCGGATGGTTGCTGCCCCGCTGCGCGCGCTTAGGGCCGGCTCATCAAAGACTTTTGGTCCATGCGAATGGATTTGTTAATGTGCTGCTCCGGACTGGCGTAAGGTTCTCTTCAATTCGGGCATCTGCGCCATTCGCAGCAGGCATGAGGCCCAGGCGCACCTGCTTGGCGCAAGGCCGGGTCCCATCCCGTTGATGCGTCGTCCTTCCGCCTCCCCTCCGGATGCGATGCGGGATCGCGCTTTATCGACTCCAGCCCAGTCCCAAAGGATGCCCTAAAGGCATGCTTCAAACCATCTCGGCGGAGGCCGCCTGATTGACCTCTACTTGACTTGGATCAAGCAACCTCCTGTCGCGGTGAGGGCCTAATGGAGCATGAACGGAAATAGTTATAAGCAAGGCATTGAAGCCTGGACCGCGGAGGAACCGCGATGAAAGCACATAAACGCATGTCACTGATGAAGCGTGTCACGCTGTGGCTAGCTATAGCGCTATTGGCGCTGTTCGCGGCAGGTTCTGCGGCTCAGGCTCAATCGGACGCCCCCTTTCTGCCAAACTCGAGCCCCGATGCGACGGTAACCATGGAGGCGGAGAGCTACGCCACCAACACCGCCGTCGGTGACTATAGTTGGGTATTCGAGCAGCTTCCACTGGGCTACTCGGGCACCGGCGTGATGCGCGGTTTGCCGAATGGCTACAAAAATAAGGGTGTTAATTTCGATACGGACTATTTGCAGAATAGCCCGCGTCTCGATTATCCGGTCAAGTTCTCAGATACGGGCACCTATTACATCTGGGTCGGTGGGTTCACCTATCCGGGTGGTTATGACGACTCCGTTCACGTGGGATTGGATGGCGTGGCGACCGCAAACAGTGAACGAATCAACCGGTTCGACCCGGACGGGGGTTCGGCGGCCGACTTGGACGTGGTGGATGACTACGATCTCGCGGTCTTCGGGTGGTCGACAAGGGTCATGTACGGTATTGCCCCTCCTCGATTGGTTGTCAGCACGCCGGGCGTGCACACCATCAACGTCTGGATGAGAGAGGACGGTTTCAGTTTTGACAAGATCGTACTGTCCCGCGACAACGCCTTAAACCCGACCGGCCTTGGCCCGGCGGAGAGTCCGCGCGATACGGGGGGCACCCCCACGGTTGCGCAACCGGTGATCAACCCGCCGGGCGGCAATTTCTCCGAGCCGGTGACGGTCAGGCTTTCCACCACCACCAGCGGCGCCGCGATCTACTACACGCTGAACGGCACGACGCCGAACACCTCGTCCATGTTCTACAGCGGGCCGTTTGAACTGGAGCAAACTGCGACGGTGAAGGCCATCGGTGTGTTGTCCGGCTACTCGGACAGTTCGGTGGCCAGCGCCAGCTTCTTTATCGCGCCATCGGGCGGCAGTGGCGCCTATCAGCAGGACTCCGGCACCAACGGATTGGTGTCCATGGAACTGGAGAACCATGACGCCAAGACCTCGGCCAGCGGTCACGACTGGACCTTTGTCTCACCGGCCGACGCCTCGGGCAGCGGTGCGATGCAGGCGCTGCCGAACAACGGCGCCAACATCAACAGCGGCTACGTGACGGCCAGCCCGCGGATGGATCTTGCGGTCAACTTCGTCAAGACCGGTGTTCACTATGTCTGGGTCAGGGGTCAGGGTGCGACAGACAAGGAGGACTCGCTGCATGTGGGTTTGGACGGGGCGGCGGTGGCCACGGCCGATCGCATGTCGCGTTTCAACCCGTCCTGGACTTGGTCCAAGTCGACCATGGACGGTGTGGTGGCGCAGATCACGGTCTCGACGCCGGGTTTGCACACGGTGAACGTGTGGATGCGCGAGGATGGGATGGTGGCCGACAAGCTGGTGCTGACCGTCAACCCGGGCTACACGCCGACCGGCCTTGGCCCGGCGGAGAGTCCGCGCGATACGGGGGGCACCCCCACGGTTGCGCAACCGGTGATCAACCCGCCGGGCGGCAATTTCTCCGAGTCGGTCACGGTCAGGCTTTCCACCACCACCAGCGGTGCCGCGATCTACTACACGCTGAACGGCACGACGCCGAACACCTCGTCCATGTTCTACAGCGGGCCGTTTGAACTGGAGCAAACTGCGACGGTGAAGGCCATCGGTGTGTTGTCCGGCTACTCGGACAGTTCGGTGGCCAGCGCCAGCTTCTTTATCGCGCCATCGGGCGGCAGTGGCGCCTATCAGCAGGACTCCGGCACCAACGGATTGGTGTCCATGGAACTGGAGAACCATGACGCCAAGACCTCGGCCAGCGGTCACGACTGGACCTTTGTCTCACCGGCCGACGCCTCGGGCAGCGGTGCGATGCAGGCGCTGCCGAACAACGGCGCCAACATCAACAGCGGCTACGTGACGGCCAGCCCGCGGATGGATCTTGCGGTCAACTTCGTCAAGACCGGTGTTCACTATGTCTGGGTCAGGGGTCAGGGTGCGACAGACAAGGAGGACTCGCTGCATGTGGGTTTGGACGGGGCGGCGGTGGCCACGGCCGATCGCATGTCGCGTTTCAACCCGTCCTGGACTTGGTCCAAGTCGACCATGGACGGTGTGGTGGCGCAGATCACGGTCTCGACGCCAGGTTTGCACACGGTGAACGTGTGGATGCGCGAGGACGGCATGGTGGCCGACAAGCTGGTGCTGACCGTCAACCCGGGCTACACGCCGACCGGCCTTGGCCCGGCGGAGAGTCCAAGGTCACCTTGAGCGGAGCCCGATCGGTTTCGCTCGTCCGACGGCTGGGATTTGGAACAGTCGGCATTCAGGCGTCGCCGGTTGCGGCCTGTCCTCGCCGCAAGCGGCGCTCATCCCGGGGCGGAATGCTGAAGAAATCCCGATAGCACTTGCTGAAGTGGGGTGCCGAAACAAAACCGCAGGCGAAGGCCACGTCGAACACCGACATTTCGGTCTGCAGCAACAGCTGCCGTGCCCGACGCAATCTGAGTTCCATGTAGTAACGGGTCGGTACGCAGTGCAGATATTTCTGGAACAGCCGTTCCAACTGCCGCCGCGATAAACCCACGTACTGGGCCAGCTCGTCCAGAGTCATGGGTTCCTCGATGTTGGCCTCCATCAGCGCGACCGCCTTGACCAGCTTGGGCTGGCTGGTGCCCAACCGGTGTTTTAGCGGCACCCGCTGGCGATCGTGCCGGCCGCGAATCCGGTCACAGATGCACGCCTCGGAGACCACGCCCGCCAGTTCCTCACCGTGCTGCCGGGCGATCAGGTGCAGCATCATGTCCAACGCGGATGTCCCGCCGGCGCAGGTATAGCGGTCCCGATCAATCTCGAACAGCTCAGAGGAGACAATGATCTCGGGAAAGTCCTCATGCATGCTGGCCATATTTTCCCAGTGGATGGTGCAACGGTAACCGTTCAGAAGATCGGCTTTGGCCAACAGATAACTGCCGGTGCAGAGCGCGCCCAGATCGATTTTGCGATTGGCGAATTTGCGCAGCCAGACCAGCAGAGGCTTGGTTGCCGCATCGCGGATGTCCACCCCGCCGCAGATCAACAGCATGTCCACCGCACCCAGATCGCTGAGTGCGGTCACTGGACTCAAGGTCAGGCCGTTGCTGGACGCCACCGGTTCGCCCAGGGCCGTTGCAATTTGCCACTCATACAGGGTAGAGCCGCTTTGCCGATTGGCCAGGCGCAGTGGCTCCAGGGCCGATGCGAAGGCGATCATCGAGTAGTTCGGGACCTGTAGAAAAGCGATTCGGGTGGGCCGAGGCGGATTGCTGTTCATTTAGCGAAACCCTGATCTATTGGCACGGTCGCGCCGAACTCTTTGCGCTCACCGAGCAACGCTGCTACGTGAGCGCAAAGGCCCGGCCCGGCCGTAGAATGGCTGCGGCCCGTCCCCAGGCGCCTTGCCTCTGCGCCCTTGCGGACCAAAACGCGATCCCCGCTAACAAATCAGGGCTTCGCCGGGGCAACTCATTCGCTTAAGTCAATGTATAAAGCAAAACACCGCCCCTGGCCAATGACCAGCGCCGAACAAGTCCAGTGTATAGCGGAACTGGCGCGTAATTCAGTATCTGTTAATATGCCTGGGCTTTGGGGGCAATGCATTCGGCCGCGACGCGGAGTTGTTCAAAGATGCCTGACTTTCAGATCGCCCCATCCATACTGTCCGCCGATTTTGCCCGCCTGGGCGAAGAAGTGGACACAGTGCTGGCCGCCGGCGCCGATATTGTTCATTTCGATGTCATGGACAACCATTTTGTGCCCAATCTCACCATCGGACCCCTGGTCTGCGAATCACTGCGTAAACATGGTGTGACCGCGCCTATTGACGTCCACCTAATGGTCAAGCCGGTGGATCGGATCATTCCCGACTTTGCCGCGGCGGGCGCCACCTATATTACCTTCCATCCGGAGGCCAGCGATCACCTGGATCGCAGCCTGCAGCTGATCCGGGATCAGGGTTGCAAGTCCGGACTGGTGTTCAATCCCGCTACCCCGCTTGCCCATCTGGAGTACGTAATCGACAAGGTGGACATGGTGCTGCTGATGTCGGTAAACCCTGGATTTGGCGGGCAGACTTTTATTCCGGGGACCCTGGCCAAGCTGCGCCAGGCTCGCGCGATCATCGAGGCCAGCGGCCATCAAATTCGTCTGGAAATCGATGGCGGCGTAAAAATAGACAACATCCGCGAGATTGCCGAGGCCGGCGCCGACACCTTCGTCGCCGGATCGGCCATCTTCGGCACCCCCGACTACCGCAAGACCATCGACGCCATGCGCGCCGAGCTGGCTGCGGCGGAGTCCTGATTCCATGGACATTGAAGCCGTCGCGTTTGACCTTGATGGTACCGTGGTCGACAGCGTGCCGGATCTGGCCCGGGCCGTGGATGCCATGATGTTGGCGCTGGATCTGACACCGTGGGGCGAGGGGCCGGTGCGAAGCTGGGTCGGCAACGGCGCTCCGCGGCTGGTAAAACGGGCCTTGACCGGGCACATGGATACGGAGCCGGACGCAGATTTGTTCGAGCGTGCGATGCCGCTGTTCAATCGCCACTACGCCGACAATATCTGTGTGTCCAGCCGCCTGTTTCCCGGCGTGCGATCGGGTCTTTCGGCGCTGCGTGCCCTGGAGTTTCCACTGGCCTGTGTGACCAACAAACCCACCGCCTTTACCGTTCCGCTGATCGAGCGGTTGGGTTTGGACCAGATGTTTGCCGTGGTGGTCGGCGGCGATGCGGCTGCCCGGCCCAAGCCGGCTCCGGACCCGCTCCTGATGGCCGCCGAACGTCTGGGCATCATGCCGAGCCGGATGCTGCTGGTGGGGGACTCGATTAACGACGTCACCTCGGCCAGGCATGCGGGTTGCCCTGTATTCTGTGTTCCATACGGGTACAATCACGGGCAGGACATCCGCGAGGCGTCGCCGGACCGGGTGATTGAATCTGTTTCAGAACTGCCTGCGCTGCTTAAACGCGCGGCCTGATGTCTTGATGTACCGATCTGCGATGTATCGATTAGCCCTCAAACCCGTCGGAGAAGTCTGCCTGAGCCGCCGATGGCGTGGCTGAGACCCCTGCGTTCGCACCCGCGTCTCAACCCGTAAACAACAGGCTCAGAAACATGAACTTGGAACAATTCGGCCGCCTGGCCGGCCAGGGATTCAATCGAATCCCAGTCCATCGCGAAGTTCTCGCGGACCTGGACACACCACTCAGCACCTACCTCAAGTTGGCCGAGGGCCCTTACAGTTATCTGTTTGAGTCCGTTCAGGGCGGTGAAAAATGGGGTCGTTACTCCATCATCGGCATGCCTTGCCGCACCGTTGTCGAGGTTCGCGGTCACCACATTCGGGTGATGGAAGACGGCGCTGTGGTCGAGGCCATGGACTCCGATGATCCGCTGGCCTGGGTGGAGGCTTTTCAAGCGCGCTACCGGGTGCCTGAGACCGGCGAGGGCCTGCCGACCTTCGCCGGCGGCTTGGTCGGTTACTTCGGTTACGACACCATCCGGTACATCGAACCGCGATTGGCGGTTTGCCCAAACCCCGACGGCCTGGACAACCCCGACATACTGTTGATGGTCTCGGAGGAAGTCGTGGTGTTCGACAATCTGTCGGGCAAGCTGTTCGTCATCTGCCTGGTGGACCCGGCGGTGAAGGACGCCTGGACAACCGGCCGACAGCGGCTTGACGATCTGGTGCGCAAACTTCGCGAGGGCCGGCCCCGGTATCGTGCCGGTGGGGCGGCACAGACGGTTGGTGAAGAGCATTTCAAGTCCGGATTTCAGCGCGGTGCCTTCGAGGCAGCGGTTGAGCGGATCAAGGGCTACATCCTGGAAGGCGATGTGATGCAGGTCGTGCTGTCTCAGCGCCTGTCGATACCTGTCTCCGCCGCCCCGCTGGATGTCTATCGCGCTCTGAGAACGCTCAACCCATCGCCCTATATGTACTTTCTCAACATGGGTGATTTTCAGATCGTGGGCTCGTCGCCTGAAATTCTGGTTCGGCTGGAGCAGGGTGAAGTCACCGTGCGACCCATTGCCGGAACCCGGCATCGCGGCGCAACCGAGGCGGAGGATCGGGCCCTGGAAGCCGAACTTCTGGCCGATCCCAAGGAACTGGCAGAGCATCTGATGCTGATCGATCTGGGACGCAACGATGTGGGACGGGTGGCCGAGATCGGGACCGTCAGGCTGACCGAACAGATGCTGATCGAGCGTTACTCACATGTCATGCACATTGTCTCCAACGTGGTGGGGAAACTGGATCGCAACTTCACCGCCATCGATGTACTGCGGGCGACTTTCCCGGCCGGCACCGTCAGCGGCGCACCCAAGATTCGGGCGATGGAGATCATCGATGAACTGGAGCCGGTAAAACGGGGTGTTTACGCCGGGGCGGTGGGCTACCTGGCCTGGTCGGGCAGTATGGATACCGCCATTGCCATACGAACCGCGATCATCCAGAACGGGGCACTGCACATCCAGGCCGGCGCCGGCATTGTCGCCGACTCGGTGCCCGCCCGCGAATGGGATGAGACCATGAACAAGGGGCGTGCAATATTCCGCGCGGTGTCCATGGCCGAGCGGGGGCTTACCTGAATCCAGCGCTCGGATTCGGCTCCGTGGCTCTCAGCCATCCCGCCCACGGCCATGCTTGCATGAGGCAACCCACATGCTGCTGATGATCGATAATTATGACTCCTTCACCTTTAATCTGGTCCAGTATCTGGGCGAGCTCGGCGCCGATGTCCGGGTGGTCCGTAATGACGAGATCACGCTGGATCAAATCGAAA
>JAHEDQ010000263.1 GCA_024641125.1 Candidatus Competibacteraceae bacterium
CCTTCGATCTGGCCCATGGCTACTCCTTATCGGTGGTCCCCCTGTTTGTACTGATGGGGGCGGTGGCCAGCCGCGCAGGCATGTCGCGGGAGCTGTATCAGGCCAGCCATGCCCTGTTCAGCGGTCGCGGCGCCTTGGCCAATGCCACCATTGGCGCCTGTGCCCTGTTCGGAGCAGTGTGCGGCTCTTCCCTGGCCACCGCTGCAACCATGGCGCGGGTGTCGGTGCCGGAGATGCGCAGTTTCGGCTACAGCGCGAGCCTCGCCGCCGGCGCCGTGGCCAGCGGAGGCACCCTGGGGATACTGATCCCGCCCTCGGTGATTCTGGTGCTGTACGCCATCATCGCTGAGGCGTCGGTGCCGGAACTGTTCGCGGCGGGGCTGTTGCCCGGCATCGTCCTGGCTCTCCTGCATGTGCTGGTGGTGAAGGGTTGGGTGTGGCTGCAGCCCGCTGCCGCGCCGCCAGCGGAAACCCCCATGGCCTGGCTGGCAAGAATGCGGGCCATGCTGGGGATGTGGAAACTTGCCGTGTTGTTTCTGATGGCGGTGGGCGGCATCTACCTAGGTTGGTTCAGTCCCACGGAAGCGGCCGCGGTGGGCGCATTTGGCGCCATTGTCATCGCCCTGGTCACCCGCACCCTCGACCTGCGAGGCCTATGGGCTGCCTTGGACGAGACCGTACGCACCACCGCCATGTTGTTTTTCGTGATGGTGGGCGCTTTTCTGTTTGCCCGTTTCGTCGTGGTCACACGCCTGCCTATGAGCCTCACTGAGACGGTCATGGGCTGGGACTTGCCATCCATTGCCGTTCTCTTGCTGATGGTCGTGTTCTATCTGCTGCTCGGTTGTTTTCTGGAAACCGTCAGCATGATCCTGATCACGGTGCCGGTGTTTCTGCCCTTGATCCAGGAAATGGGCCTGAGCCCGGTGTGGTTCGGTGTACTGCTGGTTGTCGTGGCCGAGGTGGGGCTGATCACGCCCCCGGTGGGATTGAACATCTTCGTGATTCGCAATCAGTTGCCCGACATACCGCTGACCACGCTGTTTCGGGGCGTGCTGCCGTTTTTGCTGGCGGATGCGGCCATGATCGCCCTGTTGATCATGGCCCCAGCGCTGGCGCTTTGGCTGCCGAGCCTGCTGTATCGGTAGGCAGTCTTTGATCTGTTGGTTCAGTCGTCCGCA
Source organism: Candidatus Competibacteraceae bacterium (assembly GCA_024641125.1). Lineage (GTDB taxonomy): Bacteria > Pseudomonadota > Gammaproteobacteria > Competibacterales > JAHEDQ01 > JAHEDQ01. The sequence continues at coordinate 1,182 of JAHEDQ010000263.1, forward strand.
GTGGCTGCGCCGGACCCGAACAGGAGGTGCGGCGGTGGCGTATAAACCGTACGTTTTCCGCGCATGCCGGCGGGCCAATCGCATTCGCTGACATTGCCGGTTGGGTGCGCGAGGTAGATCAGGGTGAATGCAATGATCGCGTCGGCATCCTCCGCATCCAGCCGGCTGAATCTCAGGGAGTATTTGCCGGCGCAGCGCAACGACACGTTGCAGGGGCTGGGGCAGCCGTTCAGGCAGGGCGCACGGATCAGGTGCAGGTCCGATATCATCGGCCGCGCCCGCAGGCGGCGTTCGATCTCGTCGCCCAGGCGCTGTCCCCGGGTGCGTCCCGCGGGCCCCAGCGGCCCGTCGCGCATGCAGGTCTGGCAGGCATAGAGGCGGTGGACCGTCACCGTTCAACCACAACCGATTCGTGCCTGCATGATTTGGCTTAACGGGGCGTCACGGTCTTCGAGCTGGCTCATCATGGAAAAATGATGCGCGCCTTCCAGTACCTGGATCTGGGGCGGATTCATACCCTCGGCCCAGGCCTTTCCCAAAGTCCGCGACTGGCGCAGATACTCGGCGCCCTCATCGCCGCCCACCGCCAGCAGCATGGGTGATGTGCAGGCGCGCACCAGGGCCACCGGGCTGTTTCGAACGGCGCTGTCGGCCGACAGGCCCAGAGTCTGGTTCAGAAAGCAGTGACGTATCGGTTCCAGGTCATAGAGCCCGCTGATACCGACCGCATCGCAAATCGGATTCTGCGGCAGCCCAGAGTCGACTGCGGGCCAGTTCGTCGCCACCAACATGGCCGCCAGGTGACCGCCGGCGGAGTGTCCAGCCACCTGGATGCGATCCGGATCTCCGCCATAGCGGCGGATGTTTCTCCACACCCAGGCCAGGGCGGCGCGGCACTGGCGTACCAGCTCGTCCATGTCGACCGACGGGATCAGGGCATAGTCCACGACCACGGTGGTAATCCCACGGGGAACAAACGCGTTGGCGATGAAGCTGAACTCATTCTTGCTGAGCTTGGTCCAGTAGCCGCCGTGAAAAAAGAGTTGCACCGGCGCGGGCCAGCTGCCTTCGGCGTGGAAGATGTCCAGCGTCTCGTCCTGGCTCAATCCGTAGGCCACCCCCAGTTCACAGGCGTATCGCTCCCGGGCGACAACGCTGCGGTCTGTCCACAGGTCGAGATGCGCCTGAAAGTCCGGCACTTTCGCCCGGTTGTCGTATTGAGCGTCCAGCGCGGCACGGTCGTAGTCCAGAAATACCGGTGTACTCATGGACTGGCCAGAGCCACCAGGCCCGGGGCGCCCGGGTGAACGCTCGGATCGGGACGGTCCATCAGGCCGCCGCTCGGCGGGCTGCGGGATGTTTCGGCGGCTGCTTGTGAAAACCTCCGTCCTTCATGATACCCAGTAACCGGGTCTGGTCCTGCAGGATGCTGACGTCCAATAGCGGGTCGCCGTCCACCAGCAGCAGGTCCGCCAGAAAGCCTTCCCGTACCTGGCCCAGTTCCTGACCCATCATCATGATTTCGCCGCCCCAGCGGGTGGCCGAGACGATGGCCTCCATGGGGGTGAAATCCAGGTAGTTGACGAAATGTTCCAGGTCGCGGGCGTTGGCGCCAATCGGGTTCCAGGCGAATCCGTAGTCGCCGCCCGGCATCACTCGCAGGCCGCGTTGTTTCAGCGCCTTCATGTTCTCGACCGCGACTTCGAGCTCCCGCCTGAAACCGAGATTGGCCGCCACTTCCTCGGTAACGCCCCAGTCCGAGGCCTCGAAGCAGGTGGCGATGGTGATACCGATGGTGGGGCCGATGAACACCGTGTCTTTGACCGATTCCAGCATGTCCAGCGCCTCTTCGTCGCAGAGGGTCGCGTGATAGATGATTTCGACGCCGTTGCGTACACACATCTTGACCGACTCGGCGCTGCGGGCATGGGCCGCCACCCGTTTGCCCCGGGACCGGGCGACCTCGCAGACCGCTGCTGTTTCGGCCTCGTTCATCACCGTCTGGTGGGCACGGGCGAAGGGTACGAACTCGTCGCCGGAAGGATTGATCTTCAGAGTATCGACACCTTCGCGGCACATTTCGCGACTGACCTGCCGGAACTGGTCGGCGCCGTCGCAGATGATGGCGAAACTGTCGCGCTGGCAGTGGGGCAGACTGACATCGCCCAATCCACCGGTGACGGTCAGTTCCGGGCTGGCCGCGAGCATGCGCGGGCCCGGTATGTCACCGGCTTCGATGGCGTTGCGGATCACCACGTCCAGCCTGGGTTTGGCGGCAGCGGCGCTGTTCAGGCTGGTAAACCCCTGGTCCAGCATGATCCTGGCGTGTTTCATGGTGATCAGCGTGTGTTCCTCGGGCGGGACCTGGCCGATCGCCTCGAGGCTCGAGCTGTTTATAAAGCTCGGATGGGCATGGCATTCCACCAGACCAGGCATCAGGGTGGCGCCGCCGCCGTCGATCACCTCCGCGTCCTCGGCCGCTATGGTCCCGCCGTCCCGCGCGATCTGTTTGATCCGGTTGCCCTGAACCAGGACCTGGGCCGAGTAGGGTTCGGCGCCGGTGGCGTCCAGCACCTGAACCTGGGTAAACAGTGTGTTGCTCACTTCATCTCCTCCAGGGCGCTTGCCGCCCGCCATCTGTAGGGGTCGCGTCAGCGGTTTAAAGTAGCATCTTGCCGCCCCGGCTTTCTAACCCGGGTGTCCCCCTGGAAGGCAGAATCAAGCATGTGTGCCGGCCTTGGGCAGTCGTCTGGCGACCTGGCGGGCCGGTTCGTTGACTTCGGTCTGGTGGGCGAGTCACTTACTCGCCCCCTTACCCGCTATAGTCGCGGCTGAACCACAACACGGATATGCCGCCCATGAGACAGGACCCATTGTTCAGCGTCGAGGGCCAGCGCGTGCTGGTTTCCGGGGGCAGTCGCGGTATCGGGCTTACTCTGGCCCGGGCGTTCGCCGAACGCGGCGCCCGCGTTGTCATCACCGGGCGTGACGCCAAAACCCTGGCGGCGGCTGCTGCCGACTGTAAAGGCGAGGTCAGCACCCTGGTCTGCGATGTGGCGGACCTCGGGGCAATCGAAGCTGCGGTAACCCAGGCGGTCTCAACCCTGGGACACGTGGACACCTTTATCAACTGCGCCGGTGTAAACCGCCGCAAGCCTGCGCTGGATGTGACCGAGGAAGACTACGATTTCGTACTCGACATCAATCTCAAAGGGGCCTTTTTCATGGCCAAGGCGGTGGGACGGCATATGGTGGACCGGGAATCGGGCAATCAGATCAGTATTGCTTCGCTCAACACGGATCATCCCGGTCTGCAGCTTCTGCCCTATGCCGCATCAAAGGCCGGTATTGGCGCTATGACCAAGGTGCTCGCCATGGAATGGGGTCCACACAAGGTTCGGGTAAATGCCATCGCACCGGGCTTCATATTGACCGAGCTGACCGAGAAAATCTGGACCAACCCGTTTATTCTGGACTGGGGCCTGCCCCGGCATCCGTTGGGCCGAATCGGCCGCCCGGAAGACCTCATCTCAACCGCCATTTATCTGGCTTCGCCCGGCGCGGGGTGGATGACCGGTCAAACACTGTATGTGGACGGGGGTTTCACTGCCGGATGGAACTGGCCCATCGCCGAGGCGCAAAGCCAGCTTTGATGCTTCGCCCGCGGGTCACGTCGTAAACGGGCTGCAGTCGGCCGCTTCTTCCGGGGCGAAATCCACATGTAGATGGTTTCCGTCAGGGTCGTGGAAATTGACCTGTTGAATGCCGAACCCGGGCGCGACGCCGACCCGGTAAGCGACGCCGTGTTGGCGCAGGTGGGCGAGGAAATCTGACAGCCCCTCGGCGGCGAAGGCAAAATGCTCCAGGCGCAAGTTCCATGGCGCCCCCGTTGGATCGGCCGTGGCCACCAGATGGATCACCGGCCTATCTCCGCAGTACAGCCAGGCGCCGTCGAACGGGAAGTCCGGCCGGGGTCCCGGTTCAAATTTCAGTATGGCCCCGTAAAATTCCACCAGCCCCGCCACATTCACCGTGCGGATGTTAACGTGGTCCAGATAGTTGATCTTCATTGCAGTATCCGCCTGTTTGGAGCCGGTTCTGTAGCACGCACGCCGAATTGCGGCGCCGGGCGTGCGTTGTCAGACTCCATGGTCAGCTAGCCTGCAAATTGCATGAAGGCGGACCGGTAGATTTTGTTTCGGCATCGGTTCCGGGTTTCTGATGCGCATTCGGCCCTTCTTTCAATTGTTACGGTTTGTCCTGTTCGGGCTCAGGCCGCGCTGGACTGTGCATTTGCGCCGATCCCCCTCAAACCATAGCTAAAGCTA
>JAHEDQ010000264.1 GCA_024641125.1 Candidatus Competibacteraceae bacterium
GCGCCCACCGAAGCGGTTGGCGACTCAGCAGACCAGGTCGTGGCTGAAGCGGAAGCGCCGACCGAGGATCAGGGCTGAGCCGGCGCGCGCAGCGCCGCATATTCGAATACACCGGACATGGTGATGCGATTGGGCACTGCCGATGCGCCCGGACCGCGTCGCCGTGATCGAGCCGAACTCAAGCAGAGGATTACCCGATGTCGCGTTTTTTTCGCCGTAAGAAGTATTGCCGTTTCACCGCTGAAGGTGTCGACCAGATCGATTACAAGGATCTCAACACGCTCAAGGGATATGTGACCGAGGCCGGCAAAATCGTGCCCAGTCGGATCACCGGCACCAAGGCCCGCTATCAGCGCCAGCTTGCCAGTGCGGTCAAGCGCGCCCGGTTTCTGGCGCTGTTGCCTTACACCGATCACCACTGATCCCTTGCGCCGGTCCGACTGACGCGGTCTTTACTGGTATGAAAGGTCTGGCAAAGTTCGCCATGCAGGGGCGGGTGCAAGCCGCGCTCCTGGTGGCCGGGTTCGCTGTCCTGGCGGCCATTTTCCCGCCGTTCATCGTATTGAGCGGGGCTACCCTGGCTCTGGTCACCCTGCGCAAGGGACTGGCCGAGGGCGCGCTGTTGGCGGCCATTGGCACCGCCGCGGGCGGTGCACTGGCCTGGTTTGTGGTGGGCAGCCCACAGTGGGTGCTGGTGTCCCTGCTGGTTCACTGGGTGCCGGTCTGGCTGGTGGCGGCGGTGTTGCGGGCGACCGTGTCATTGTCCCAGGCTTTGCTGGTGTTGGCAGGGCTCGGTCTGGCCGGGGTGATGGTGGTCTATGCCGCCCTGGGCGATCCCACCCTGTGGTGGACCTCGATGATGGAGCAGGTGCTGCCCATCCTGCTGGAGCAGATGCAGGCCGAAGTCGCGCCTGAGGTCATGGCCCAGCAGATCCAGTTGCTGGCGCCAAAGCTCACCGGAGTGGTGGTGTCCCAGTTTGTGGTCCTGGTGTTGATCAGTCTGCTCCTGGGCCGCTGGTGGCAGGCCGGTTTGTACAACCCGGGCGGCTTCGGAACCGAGTTTCGCCGGCTGCGCTTCGGGCGTCCGGCGGCCATTGCGGTGCTGGCCGCCTTCGCCATTGCGGTGTTCGCGCAACTGGGCCTGGTGGTGAACCTTATGTTGGCCGTTGGCCTGGTCACGTCATTGTTCGGCCTGTCAATTGTGCACAGCCTGGTGGTGGACGGCGGTTGGGGGCGGGCGTGGTTGTTTGTGGTCTACCTGCTTCTGGGCCTGTTGATGTATCCGATGGTGACCTTTTTATCTGTGCTGGGCGCCGCCGACGAATGGTTGAACGTGCGCCGGCGTTTTGGCAAAGGCGCGCATCCCGAATCCTGAACGTCCGGCAGTACTGGGCGCTCGCGTGTTGGAGATTGAACAATGGAAGTAATTTTGCTCGAGAAAATCGACAACCTTGGCAGCCTGGGCGACCGGGTGACGGTCAAGGGCGGCTACGCCCGCAATTTTCTGATTCCCAAGGGCAAGGCCACCGAGGCGTCAGATGCCAACGTGGCGGCTTTCGAGGCCCGCCGTGCCGAACTCGAAAAAGCCCAGGCCGACGTGCGGGCGGCAGCCGAGGCCCGATTGGCCGAGTTGGCGGGACTGGCGCTGACCATCGCCGCTAAAGTCGGTACCGAAGGGCGTTTGTTCGGCTCGGTGGGGCCTGCGGATATTGTCATCGCGGCCGCGGAGGCGGGCATTGAAATCCAGCGCAGCGAGGTGCGCATGGACGAACCGATTCGTCAGGTCGGGGAAACGGAAGTGGGTGTGCACCTGCACAGCGACGTCAACGGCGTGATCAAAGTGGAAGTCGTCGCCGTCGGGTAACGCCAAGCCAACCCAGCGCCCCGGCACCCGGCGGGGCGCTGGCAAAACCGACCAGATCGATGCGTTTTTGCGTCCTGCGGATGGCGCCCTCCGGAAATGCTGGCCTATGACACGCGGGCCGTTTCGTTGGCTGAAAGGCCCACTGATTCCGTCACAGTGCACTAGAATGAAAGGCCATGGCCACCGCATCCCGAACCCCCGACGCCCGCGACGCCGCCACCGAAGCGCTGCGCGTGCCGCCCCATTCCATCGAGGCCGAACAGGCGGTGTTGGGCGGTCTGATGCTGGAGAATACGGCCTGGGACCATGTGGCCGATCGCGTGGTGGAGCTGGACTTCTACCGCCCTGAACACCGGTTGGTGTTTGGCGCGATTCGCGATCTGGCGGAAAAATCGTCCCCCTTCGACGTGGTCACCCTTGGCGAGGTGCTGGAACGCCGCGACGCCCTGGAGGAGGCCGGCGGGATGAGCTATCTCGGCACTCTGGCGCGGGATACCCCCAGCGCCGCCAACATCCGGGCCTATGCGGACATCGTCCGCGAGCGTTCGGTGCTGCGGCGCCTGATCGCGGTGGGCACCGAGATCGCGGACTGCGGTTTCGAGCCCAAGGGCCGCGAAATGCGTGAGTTGCTGGATCTGGCCGAGCGGCGCGTGTTTGAGATCGCCGAGGCCGGTCACAAGCACACCCAGGGTTTCGTCAGCATCAAGGATCTGCTGACCAGTGCGGTTGATCGGATCGATCACCTCTACCAGCAGGACAGTCCCATCACCGGCGTCGCCACCGGTTGGGACGATCTTGACGAGAAGACCGCGGGGCTGCAGGACGGTGACTTGATCATCATTGCCGGCCGTCCGTCCATGGGCAAGACCACTCTGGCCATGAACATTGCCGAACATGCCGCCATCAAGGACGGAGTCGGGGTGGCGGTGTTCAGTATGGAGATGCCGGGTGAACAGCTCGCCATGCGCATGATGTCATCGCTGGGACGCATCGATCAGCACAAGATTCGCACCGGCAAGCTGGAAGACGAGGACTGGCCGCGGCTGACCTCCGCCCTCAGCATGCTCAAGGACGCGCCCCTGTACATTGACGACACGCCGGCGCTCAGTCCGACCGAGGTCCGCTCGCGGGCGCGACGCCTCAAGCGGGAGCACGGCAATCTGGGTCTGATCCTGATCGACTATCTGCAGCTCATGCAGGTCCAGGGCACGGTGGAGAATCGGACCAACGAGATCTCGGAGATTTCCCGGGGCCTCAAGGCCCTGGCCCGAGAACTCAGCGTGCCGGTGATCGCGCTCTCCCAACTCAACCGAAGCCTGGAACAACGCACCAACAAGCGCCCCATGAACTCCGATCTGAGGGAATCCGGCGCCATCGAACAGGATGCCGATGTGATCGCGTTCATTTATCGGGACGAGATCTACAATGAGGACACAAACGATAAGGGCGTCGCGGAAGTGATCATCGGTAAACAGCGTAACGGTCCCACCGGCACCATCAAGCTGACGTTTCTCGGCAAGTACACCCGCTTCGAGAGCTTTGCCTCCGATCAATACGGCGACGGGCAGTATGCATGATCCGCATCCCATCGCGCCCCGCGCCGCAACACGGTTGTGTCCGCTTCCGGTTCTCGATGGCGCGTAGCAAGGTCGAATTCGTCTGTCGTGACTGTGGCGCACACCAGAGCAAGTGGAGCGGGCAGTGCGCCGACTGCGGCGCCTGGAACAGTCTGGAGGAGACGATTGCGGCGCCCACGCCGGGCAAGGGCGGGCGTTTCGCCGGCTACACCGGTTCGGCGGAAGGGGCGCGCATTTACCGCCTGTCGGAGGTCGGGTCGGAAGAAGAAGTTCGGGTCGCCACCGGCATCGGTGAACTTGACCGGGTCCTGGGCGGGGGTCTGGTGGCCGGCTCTGTGGTGCTCATCGGCGGCGATCCGGGCATCGGCAAGTCCACCATCCTGCTGCAGACCCTGGCCAATCTGGGCCAGCATCGCAGCACGCTGTATGTCAGCGGTGAGGAATCACCCCAGCAGGTCAGTCTCCGGGCCCAGCGTCTGGATCTGCCCCGGGACGCCCTGCGTCTGCTGGCGGAGACCTGCGTCGAGCGGGTTCTGGGTGTCGCCCGTCAACACACACCTCAGGTGCTGGTGGTGGACTCAATACAGACCCTGTTCACCGAGCTGCTGCAGTCTGCGCCGGGTTCCGTGGCCCAGGTCCGGGAGACCGCCGCGCAACTGGTGCGCTACGCCAAACAGAGCGGCACCACGGTGTTGCTGGTGGGCCACGTAACCAAGGAGGGGCAGATCGCCGGGCCCAGGGTGCTGGAGCACATGGTGGACACCGTGCTGTACTTCGAGGGCGATTCCGGGAGCCGGTTTCGTGCCATGCGTGCGGTCAAGAACCGCTTCGGCCCGGTCAACGAACTGGGTGTCTTCGCCATGACCGAACGGGGACTGCGCGAGGTGAGCAACCCGTCGGCCATATTCCTTTCCCGGCATGACGCCCCGGTGCCCGGCAGTGTGGTGATGGTGACCCGGGAAGGAACCCGTCCGTTGCTGGTGGAGGTGCAGGTACTGGTGGACGAGAGCCCCCTGTCCAACCCCCGAAGGATCACCTTGGGATTGGAGCAGAATCGTTTGTCCATGTTGCTGGCGGTTTTACACCGGCACGGGGGCCTGGCCATGTTCGGTCACGATGTGTTCGTCAATGCGGTGGGCGGCGTGCGGGTGCAGGAGCCGGCGGCGGATCTGGCGGTATTGATGGCGGTGGTGTCGAGTTTTCGCGATCGGCCCCTGGCCAACGACATGGTGGTGTTTGGTGAAATTGGTCTGGCCGGCGAGGTCCGCCCGGTGCCCAACGGTGAGGAACGGCTGCGGGAAGCGGCCAAACACGGCTTCAAACGCGCCATCGTGCCTGCCGCCAACACCCCCAAGACCGCCATCCCCGGGCTTGAGGTGACCGCCGTCGGCCGGGTCGGCGAGGTCATGGATCTGGTGTGAGTGTTTTGGCCTGGGGTCGATTTTCCCTGCATCGGAATATGTTGCTCCGCTTGATTTCCCACCCGCATCGGATTTAGATTGCGCACCCCAGACGGGCACGGAGTTTGCTGCCCGATGCGGGGCATAGTACCGGGGCAGTCAACGGGCGCCTCGGGTGAATTCCTGGGGGGGAAACATACCAATGACCGATATCAACGCCCTGTTGGGCGCCGACACCGACGCCCTGCTTGGGCATACCTGCGAAGGCATTCGAAAACAGTCTCTTTATCTGCCGGGTCCGGATTTCGTGGACCGCGTGTTTGCCGACAGCGACCGTTCGCCGGCGGTATTGAGGTCATTGCAGACCCTGTTCGACAGTGGGCGTCTGGGGGGAACGGGTTATCTGTCCATCCTGCCGGTTGACCAGGGTGTGGAGCATTCGGGCGGCGCTTCGTTTGCGCCCAACCCGATCTTTTTCGATCCCAAGGCCATCGTTGAACTGGCCATCGAAGGGGGCTGTAACTGCGTGGCTTCGACCCTGGGCGTTCTGGGTTCGGTGGCGCGTCGCTACGCCCACAAGATCCCTTTCATGGTCAAGCTGAACCATAACGAGATGCTCACGTATCCCGCGCTGTACGATCAGACTC
>JAHEDQ010000065.1 GCA_024641125.1 Candidatus Competibacteraceae bacterium
CATCGGCCACCTCGCTTGGGACACCTCATCAGAGTTGCATCCCTTCCAGTCTGGCTATGGTGTTGATGTCTTTGTCGCCCCGACCGGACAGATTCACCACCAGGATCTGGTCGCGGCGCATTTGTGCCGCCAGGGTGTCTGCGAAGGCGAGGGCGTGACTCGATTCCAGTGCCGGAATAATGCCCTCGGTGAGGGTCAAATCATGAAACGCGGCCAACGCAGTGTGATCATCCACCGCCACGTATCGGGCACGCCCAATGTCTTTCAGCCAGGCGTGTTCCGGGCCGACACCGGGATAATCCAAACCGGCTGAAATTGAGTGCGTACCTATGATCTGACCGTTGACATCTTCCATCAGATAGGTCCGGTTTCCGTGCAGCACGCCCGGCTTACCCGCACACAGTGGCGCGGCGTGCCGGCCGCTATCCAAGCCGTCACCACCGGCCTCTACGCCATAGAGTGCGACCGTGGGATCGTCTATAAACGGATGGAAAATGCCGATGGCATTTGAGCCACCGCCGACACAGGCCACCACCGCATCGGGAAGTCGGCCTTCGCGCGTCAAGACTTGCTCGCGTGTTTCACGGCCTATAATGGCCTGGAAATCCCGCACCAGTGCGGGATAGGGATGAGGCCCCGCCACCGTGCCGATGATGTAAAAGGTGTCATCCACATGGGTGACCCAGTCGCGCAAAGCCTCGTTCAGGGCGTCTTTGAGCGTCTTCGAGCCGGATTCTACCGGTACAACCCTGGCGCCGAGGAGTTTCATTCGGTATACGTTTGGCGACTGCCGTTGAATGTCCTCGGATCCCATGTAGACCACGCATTCCAGCCCGAGTCGTGCGGCCACTGTGGCGGTCGCCACCCCGTGTTGTCCCGCTCCGGTTTCTGCGATGATGCGCGTCTTACCCATACGCTTGGCCAGAAGAGCCTGACCGATTGCATTGTTGATCTTGTGAGCGCCGGTGTGATTGAGGTCTTCGCGCTTGAGATAGATACGCGCTCCGCCGGCGCGCTCGCTCCAGCGTTCAGCGAGGTAGAGCGGCGATGGCCGCCCAACATAATCCGACAGGTCCCGGTCCAGTTCAGCAAGGAACTCCGGGTCCTGCATGTACCGTCTGTACGCTTCGGTCAGGTCATCCAGCGCTTCGGTCAGGGTCTCCGAAACGAAGCGACCGCCGTACGGACCAAAGTGGCCACTCTGGTCGGGATACTGATAGGGCACAAAAGACTCAGCCGGCTTCACCACGTTGTACTCCTCGCACGAAATCCGCAATACGGTCTGCGGACTTGATACCTTTCGCCGATTCTACGCCAGTGCTTACGTCCACGGCATAGGGTCGAAGCTGCCGGACCCCCTCGGCCACGTTTTCAGGTGTAAGCCCGCCGGCCAGAATCACCCGTGCGGCGAGGTCCGTGGGTACTCGAGACCATTCAAAGGTCTTCCCGGTTCCACCCATTCGCTCCCCACCGTGGGAATCGAACAAAAAACCACTCGCATCCGGGAACCGTCTCACGTATGCGCCGGGGTTCTGCTCCGCGGCCATGGCCACAGCTTTGATGTAACGGCGCCCAAACCGACGACAGAACTCCGGCGATTCATCTCCATGGAATTGGAGCACATCCAACGGCACTGTATCCAGGCACCGCCTGATCCAGTCCGCATCCGCGTTCATAAACAGACCAACGACCGTCATGAAGGGCGGTGATGCCCGTACCAGGGACGCTGCCTGGTCGGGTGGCACATTCCGGGGGCTGGGCGGGTGAAACACCAGACCGATCGCATCTGCCCCCGCACGGGCAGCCTCGACCGCGTCCGCTGGCCGCGTGATGCCGCAAATCTTTATGCGCGTTTGCACCGTAGCGCCCTTGTCGAGGTGACGAAATCAGGCGCGCAGGTTACCACAGTCTGACGAAGAGACCTTACCCAAGCAGCAGCAAATTTCCCCCGAATTCGGGTAGATCGTGGCGTTCGGGATAGCGCACGCCCACAAGATACAGCCCTTGGGCAGGCGCGGTTACTCCGCCCGCTCGCCGGTCAAGGGACTTGAGCACGTCCGCCGGCCATACGGTGGGGCGCTCGCCGCTGCCCACAGCCATCAGCACACCCGCGATGTTTCTGACCATATGGTGCAGAAAGGCATTGGCTTGAACATCCATCACCACAAACGGTCCGCTGCGCTCAACGGTGAGGCGTTCGATCTTCCGAACTGGGTTGCGGGCCTGACATTCCGAGGAGCGATATGACGAGAAATCGTGCTCGCCCAGCAGGTGCCGGGCACCGAGTGCCATGCGCTCGGTATTCAAACGTTTGCGGGTCCAGGTGACACGATGCCGCAGCAAGGTGGGGCGTACCCGATCATCCTGTATCAGATACTTGTAGTGTCGTCCGGTTGCCGAGAAACGAGCATGAAATTCAGCGGACACTGGTCGCATCCAACGCACACCGAGATCCTTAGGCAGATTTGAGTTACAACCCAGCACCCAGCCATGGTCGGGTCGTTGTGCGGTGGTATCAAAATGGACCACTTGGGCAGTGGCATGGACACCCGCATCGGTGCGCCCTGCGCAAATCGTCTGTATCGGCTGGTCCGCTACGGTCGTCAGCGCCGCCTCCAATTCCGTTTGGACGCAGCGCACACCCGAGGTCTGGCTCTGCCAGCCACGGAATCGGGTACCGTCATACTCGACGCCGAGGGCGATACGCATAGTGCTAACAGGCCCTAAGCAAACAGGCCGGACTGTCACAGTCCGGCCTGTTTATGCAGCTATTGGAGCGCCTCTCCGGGCGCTCAACCCAGTTTCTGGAGCCCCGTCATGGCGAGGCGTTTTTGGTCGTCATTGCCCTCTTCCAGCACTTCCTGGTACAGCGAGCGAGCCCCGGTGTCGTCACCCATTTCGAGATAGGCGGTAGCGAGATCCAGTTTGGTCTCAATAAATGATTGATCTTCGTCATCCAGACCTTCGTCCAAGCCGGCATCGAAACCGATCACATCTTCGCCGTCACCCTCAAGCGAGGGCAGCAAGGAGTCGGTCTCGCCCAGCTCCGGCTCCAAAATGTCGGTCAACCCTTCGGCTTCGAGCTTGGCGAACTCCTCTTCCAACGCCACACCGACATCCTCGAGTTCGCTGGCGGATTCAGCGTTGACCAAATCGTCCTCGGTAAAGTCCGAATCTGAACTGGTTCGGTACTCATCAAAATCGAACTCGAGACCGTCCTCGATAGCGCTGGGGCTGTCCTGCTCCAATTCGGTTTCAGCCGCCGGTTCCAGCCGCGGTGCCGGTGTAAACTCAAGTATGTCAGCCTGCTTGGTGGGCGCGGAGACAGGTTCGTCCACCTGAGTTTCGGCCGGTTTCTCATCTTGGTCGCTGTGTGTGTCAGCGGAGTACTTTTCGGCCTCCTGGACTGATTCATGGTCGTCTCCGAGGGCGAACATGCCGTCAGTGTCGGGTTCTGAATCGGCCGCGGCATCCGGATGCTCTTCCTCATCAAGCAGAGATTCGGGCGCCGCAAACAGAGGGTGATCGGGGCACAGGTCTTGTGCCATGTCCTCGACCTCCTCCCAGACCCCGCCGAGTTCCAAGACAGATCGGTGGGTCTCCGCATCGTGGGTGAATCCGTTGACGTCGCCCGCCGCCAGATGAGCGCTCATCAGCGTCAGCGCCACCCGCGCATCGTCGGAATCGCGCGCCATCAGACCGCGGAGCAATGAGACGGCACGGCTCGGCTCACCATTCTCAATGAGATGGGCGGCCTGATCCATCGGATCCATGCTTTGCGGAACGCTTACCGCCGTTGCCGCGCCTGCCGTGGCCCGCTTGGTCGCGGCTGTGGGCGGTGTGCCGGCGGACTTGAACAGTCTGCGAACCATCAGCAGCGTCAGCAGCAACAGTAGCAGCAAGCCGCCACCGACCATGGCAAGGGTCCTCGGTTCACTGGTTGAGCCCAGCCCCCGGAACTGCGCCTTGGCATCGGCGATCATGTTTCTGCCGCGGTCCAGCCAGAGATCAAACCCTTGCTTGGGTGGCACCTGGGCCGCAGCTTGTTTCTCCGCCGCTGTGGATTCGGCTTCCGGTTCCGTGACAGTGGAACCGTCCTGGGACAGTGCTTCGGCCAACGATCCCGCTTCCTCCGCAACAATCGTCGCATCACTGCCTTCCGCAAGCAGTGGCGCATCTGCGGGCGTGGTCAGTTCGGGGGTCTGCTCGCTTGCGGAAGCCGTAGCGGTGACCCCCTGAGGCACATCTTCCGCTATTTCCTCAAAATCGAGCGGGCCGCTATCGCTGTTGCCGTCAAGGGCCTCGGCCGCCATATCGACCATCGACTCCGGCCCGGTCTCCGACGTCTCCGCTGCGACAAACGGCTCCGTCAAGGCGTCCGCCTCGGTGGGTGCCGGCGTCATGTTCGCAGACGACTCAGCGTTTTCTACCGCGTCAGCGCCTTCTACTGCGTCAGCGCTTCCCACTGCCATATCGGCCATGGGCTGAACGGCGGAATCTTCCGTCACGGGGCCGACTTCACCCACTACCAGACTGCTGTCCTGGAGTGCGATTAACGCCGGCAGTCGGGAACTCAAACCCTCCATGCCAACCAGCCGCAGACCCATGCCGTCATCTTCCAGGCGTATCAGAGCCTCGCCGGATCCCAGCGTGAATGCCGAGGCACCCTCAGTCTGGCTTGCCGCCTGCCCGTTACCCGAACCCGATCCCTCTATACCCGGGACCTCGGCACTGCCCTCGGCGCTCTGGACCAGGCGCAGCATTGGTTCAGACGCGGCCTCTGCGACGGCCTCCGGTGCCGATGCATCGAGGCCGGATTCACCGGCGGACGACTCGGTGGTGTCGCCGGTTGCTTCGGCCACCGCAACCGATGAACCGCCGGCAGGTTCGGTCGACGCCGTGGCGACTGATTGCTCCCGAATGGCCGCCAATGCCTGGCTCTCCGATATCGCCGCCACCTCGTCCCGACTCGGAACGCGCAGATCGGCACCGGCATTCAGGCTGTCTATATTGGGTGCGAAAAAAGCGTCGGGATTTGCCTCGAACAGCGCGATCATCATCCGGTTGGTGCTGACCGAACCATCGGGGCGGGTTTGATTGGCGATGCTGTACAGGGTTTCGCCCTGCCCGACCAGGTAGCGATCGCCTGAGAACCGCGGCGTGACGGGGACATTGGGTGTTGTGGCCGGGGCAGTGCTGCGTTGCGGTGCCTGCGCCGTCCGGCTCTGTCTGGCCGCCCTGGCCCGCCGCGCGACGTTGGGTGGGTCGAGAAAGATGGAGTAGTCGCGCAGAATTCGGCCGCTGGCCCAGCTCACCTCGACCAGAATGTCCAACAGCGGCTCTCGGACTGAGCCCCGGGATCGCACCTGAATGTAGGGTTGACGCCCGTCCAGCCCCTCCACGGTGAAGGTCAGCTGGTTGAGCACCGGGGTCGGTTCCATGCCCATGCGTTCAAACAGCGCCCGGCCCGGGATGCTGGCCGAGAGTTGATCGATTTCACCGGGACGGACCGCGATGATCGGGATCTTCGCATCCAGTGGTTGATCGAAAGCGGAATTGACCTGGATTGGACCCAGTCCCAACGCGAAGGCGGCGCCCGGCAATGCGGCGACCGACGCTGCGAGCGTGCGCACCAATGTCCGTTTCATCGACGATTCCCCAGTTTCAGTCATTGTCAACTCGTTCGTACCTGCCTTGGCCACCGCCCGGGTTGCTTGACCGTGCTGAGGTCAAAACCGAATGCTACTGGCTTGATTACAGATACTTTTGTATCAAAATTTCCGCTATCTGGACACTGTTCAGAGCGGCGCCTTTGCGCACGTTATCGGACACGACCCACATATCCAGGCCCCGTGGGTGAGAGATGTCTTCTCGGATTCGGCTGACGAAAACGTCGTCTTCGCCTGCCCCTTCCGTTGCCGCCGTGGCGTAGCCTCCGTCGCGGCGTTCATCCAACACAACCACGCCGGGAGCTTTGGAAAGCAAATCCCGGGCCGCAACCTCAGTGATTTTGTCCCGGGTCTCCAAATGGATTGCTTCGGAATGACCGTAGAAAACCGGAACACGAACTGCGGTTGGGTTAACCTGTATAGCCGAATCCTCAAGGATCTTGCGCGTCTCCCATACCATCTTCATTTCTTCGCGGGTATATCCGTTTTCCATAAACACATCGATGTGCGGCAATGCATTGAATGCAATTTGTTTGGGATACACCGAACACGCGGGGGCCTGCCCATCGAGCAACTGCGCGCTCTGCTCCTTTAATTCGTCGATCGCTTTCTTTCCGGTACCGGAAACGGCCTGATAGGTCGCCACGTTGATCCGCTCGATACCAACCGCATCAAGTATCGGCTTCAGCGCCACAACCATCTGAATGGTGGAGCAGTTCGGATTGGCGATGATGCCACGGCTGGTGTAACCGGCTACCGCGTGTGGATTGACTTCCGGCACAACCAGCGGGATGTCTGCGTCGTTGCGGAAGTGTGACGTATTGTCCACCACCACACAGCCGGCAGCTGCTGCCTTCGGGGCATACTCTGCCGACACCGAGCCGCCCGCGGAGAACAATCCGATCTGAGCCTTGGAAAAATCGAACTCCGCCAGATCACCCACCTCATGGGTCTTGCCGTCGAAGCTGATGTGGCTGCCGGCAGATCGTTGGCTCGCCAGCGGGTATAGCGAACCGATCGGGAAACCCCGTTGGGCGAGAACGCTCAGCATCACTTCGCCCACCGCGCCGGTGGCGCCTACGACCGCAACATCGAACTTTCTGCTCATGACCGACAAGACCCCTTTTCACCAGGGCCGGCCCCATGGCCATACCCGGTGATGCGATGAAACTTTACTGGTTGGAAATCCAATGCAACAAGCGAATTATGGGACGCACCGTTTGAGCATTTTCGCAATAGGCGGTGCGTATTGGGCGGGCGCAGATCAGAACCGGAGCGCCCGGACAACGGCGTCTCCCATCTCGGCGGTGCCCACAGATCGGGTGCCGGACGATGTGATGTCGGCGGTCCGTAAACCGCTGTCCAGTACTGCGCCCACGGCGGTTTCCACCCGCTGGGCAAGGTCGGCACGATCCAGCGAGTAACGCAACATCATCGCTACGGACAGGATGGCGGCAAGCGGGTTGGCCAGATCGCGGCCGGCAATATCCGGCGCCGAGCCGTGGATGGGTTCATACATGCCCTGGCCGGATCCGTTCAGCGAAGCCGACGGCAGCATGCCGATGGATCCAGTCAACATGGCCGCACAGTCCGACAGGATGTCGCCGAACATATTGGTGGTAACCAGGACATCGAACTGCTTCGGCGCCCGCACAAGCTGCATCGCCGCGTTGTCCACGTACATGTGCTCCAGTGTTACCTGCGGAAACGCCTTGGCAAGGGATTCCGCCACCTCGCGCCAGAGCATGGTGGCCTCCAGCACGTTGGCTTTATCCACTGAACAAAGGCGCCCGCCCCGGCGGCCCGCGGTCTCGAATGCAACCCGCAATATGCGTTCGATCTCGTGTTCGCTGTACACCAGCGTGTTGAAGCCCTGCCGTTCTCCATTGCCCAGGGTTCGGATGCCCCTTGGTTCCCCGAAGTAGATGCCGCCGGTCAACTCCCGGACGATCATAATGTCCAGGCCCGCCACCAACTCCGGTCTAAGACTGGAGGCATCCGCCAACTGAGGGTACAGCACAGCTGGCCGAAGGTTGGCGAACAGATCCAGATCGCTGCGCAGTTGGAGCAGGCCCCGTTCCGGACGACGATCACGATCGATTCCGTCCCAGCGCGGGCCGCCTACCGCGCCCAGCAATATGGCTTTGCTCTGGCGGGCCAGATTCAGCGTTTCCGGGGGCAACGGAACTCCGGTGGCGTCGATGGCGGCCCCCCCCAGCAGCCCCGGAATGCACTCCACCTCCAGCCCGTGATCCATTCGCAGCAGGTCCAGTACCCTGATCGCCTGTGTCATGATCTCCGGGCCGATGCCGTCTCCCGGCAGGATCAGTATCTCAGCGCTCATTCAGCGGCCTCTGCGGGTCCGTGAAACAGCCAGGGCGCCTGCTCTTGGCGGCGAGCTTCATATGCTTCGATTTCGTCCCGATGTTGCAGTGTCAAGCCGATCTCATCCAGGCCTTCCAGCAGGCATGTCCGATGAAATTCATTGATTTCAAAAGGTATACGCTGTCCGTGATGGGTCTCGATCTGCCGGGCTTCCAGGTCGACCATCAGCTCATAGCCGCGCAGCGCCTCCACTTGCTGAAAAAGCTGATCGACCATATTTTCATCTAAAACAATCGGTAAAAGTCCATTTTTGAAGCAGTTACTAAAAAATATCTCCGAGTAGCTGGGGGCGATGACAACCCGGAATCCCGCCTCACCTAGCGCCCACACAGCGTGCTCGCGCGAAGAGCCGCAGCCAAAATTTTGGCGTGCCAGAAGAATGCTGGCGCCCTGGTGATGGGGATGATTCAGGACAAAATCCGGATTCAGCCGATGTTCGCCATGCTCTTCGCTGGGCGACAGATAGCGCCAGGCGTGAAACAGGCTTTCCCCGAATCCGGTCCGTTTGACCGATTTCAGGAACTGCTTTGGGATGATCGCGTCCGTGTCCACATTGGCCCTGTCCAGCGGTACAACGCGTCCTCGATGCTGTGTGAATGCTTCCATATCCTGGTCCTCAAACCGTTGTCGAATATTGGCGCGAATCGACAAAATGCCCAGCCACGGCGGCTGCGGCGGCCATGGGAGGGCTCACCAAATGCGTTCGCCCTCCATGGCCCTGGCGGCCCTCGAAGTTGCGGTTCGAGGTGGAGGCGCAGTGCTCCCCCGGCCCCAGCCGATCGGCATTCATCGCCAGACACATGGAACACCCCGGTTCGCGCCATTCGAAGCCGGCATCGACGAATATGCGATCCAGCCCTTCCTGTTCGGCCTGGCGTTTAATCAGCCCGGAACCCGGGACCACCATGGCCTGCCTGACACTGGGCGCCACCGTGCGCCCGCGAACCACTTCGGCAGCAGCGCGAAGGTCTTCTATGCGCGAGTTGGTGCAGGAGCCGATGAATACGCGATCCAGTTTGATATCCGCCGGCCGCATACCCGGTTTCAAATCCATATAGATCAATGCCCGTTCGATGCCCTCGCGTCGGGTTGGGTCCGGTTCCTGCTGTGGGTCCGGAATCATGCCGTCCACATCG
This sequence comes from Candidatus Competibacteraceae bacterium, assembly GCA_024641125.1. Lineage (GTDB taxonomy): Bacteria > Pseudomonadota > Gammaproteobacteria > Competibacterales > JAHEDQ01 > JAHEDQ01. The sequence continues at coordinate 9,191 of JAHEDQ010000065.1, forward strand.
AGCACCATTTCCGGTGAGGTCCCCCAGGTGACCTGTGGCGCCAACCGACTGGCATCCAATTCCACGACCTGATCGAACACCGCGTCTGGATCGCTGTGCAGGGTTCGCCAGGCCTTGACGGCACGCTCAAACATTGCGCCCTTTGGGCTATACGGACGATCTGCCAGATACTCGATGGTGACATCGTCCACCGCCACCATGCCGGACCGGGCGCCCGCTTCGATCGCCATGTTGCATACCGTCATGCGCCCCTCCATGGACAGCGCGTGTATGCCCTCGCCGCCGAACTCGATGGCGTAGCCTGTGGCGCCGGCCGTGCCGATGCGGCCTATGATCGCCAGAATGAGGTCCTTGGCGGTTACGCCGGGGCTCAGGCGGCCGTTTACCCGGACCAGCATGTTTTTCATACGGTGCTGGACCAGGCACTGGGTGGCCATGACATGTTCCACCTCGGAAGTGCCTATGCCGAAGGCCAGTGCTCCGAAGGCACCATGGGTAGCGGTGTGGGAATCACCGCACACTACGGTCATACCGGGAAGGGTGGCGCCCTGTTCCGGTCCAATGACATGGACGATCCCCTGGCGGGGATCATTCATTCCGAATTCAACGACGCCAAAATCGCGGCAATTGGCATCGAGTGTTTCCACCTGAATGCGCGAAACGACGTCCTGGATCCCTTGGCTGCGATCGGTGGTCGGGACGTTATGATCCGCGGTGGCGAGCATGGAATCCACCCGCCAGACCGGGCGGCCGGCAATCTTCAGTCCTTCGAAAGCCTGGGGCGAGGTCACCTCATGCACCAGGTGCCGATCTATGTAGAGCAGCACGGCCCCGTCAGGGTTGCGGTGAACCACGTGATCGTCCCAGAGCTTGTCGTACAGTGTTTTTCCAGCCATGTCGGTTCCCGTTTATTGCAATCGCTGCATCGTAATGGCTGGACTTCACATTACGCAAATTCATATTCTTCATGCTATGGATTCCAAATGGCTATGGGAAACGCATGCTCGATCTGAATCATCTTGAAGCGTTCGTACGGATCGCACATCGGGGCTCTTTTTCCGTCGCAGCGCGGGAACTGTCCCTCACTCAACCCGCAGTGAGTAAGCGTGTGGCGGCACTGGAAGCGAGCCTCGGTACGGCGCTGTTCGACCGAATCGGACGCAGCATCCAGTTGACCGAAGCGGGTCGCACCCTGCTGCCCCGCGCCGAGCAGATCCTGGCGAGGATCGAGGACAGTCGGCGCGCTGTGCGAAATCTGGCCGGACAGGTAGAAGGCCCGCTCAGGGTCGGCACCAGCCACCACATCGGTCTGCATCGGTTGCCGCCGGTATTGAGATCGTTCGTCGGCCGCTACCCCGACGTGGAGTTGGATCTGCGATTTCTCGATTCTGAAGTGATTTTGGCGGAGGTGGAACACGGCCAGACAGAAGTCGGTCTGGCTACGCTGCCGCCGGCTGCGCCCGAGACGGTCGAGTGTCGACCGATCTGGACCGATCAGCTGGTTGTCGTGATCGCCCCCGGCCATGCGCTGTCAGGCGCCACTGAGGTGAAACTCAAACACCTGACCCGGGAACGCGCGATCCTACCCGGTGAGGGCACCTACACGAGGCGTATCATTGAGCGGGCACTGCATCCCCTGGGTATCCATCTGCGGGTCACCCTGGCCACCAACTATCTGGAAACCATTAAAATGATGGTTTCGGTCGGCCTCGGTTGGAGCGTGCTCCCGCTGGGCATGGTGGATAGTGACGTATCCGTTTTGCCGGTGCCGGAACTGCGCATTCACCGCACCCTCGGCACCGTGCATCATCGGGAACGAACCCTGTCTAATGCCTCACGGGCGCTGATGGACATGCTCAAGGCCTACAGCGATTGAACGACCACGCCGGGTAGCCTTCGATCGATCAGCCGCTTTACCCGCTTTGTGCTATGCGGCGGCGGAACGCTCGGGATGGGTCGCGACAAAATGCTTCAGCACCAGTTCCAGCCGCTCGACCCGCTCCGTGTGCCCCTGATCGCGAGCGTGTTGGATATCGTCGATAATGATGCGTCTGATCATCGGTGTCCCGGTGTCGCTGTGCACCAGATAGCTTCCCAACTCCGCTGCCACGATATCCGGAATATGTTCGTGTTCGGCGATGGCCTCGATCTCGTCGTCGGTAAGGTCGCACAGCCCAAGGCAGTCTTGATAGGTCAACATGGCTTTAAACTCCTAACCTGCTGTGTACATTTGTAATCATTCCATCCGTGTTCCGCCATGATCCCCGTCAAGGATAACGCGCTACAGAATTGAGGTGCCGGGCCCAGATCGGCCCTGATCGACCCGTATGGTGTCCGTCCGACCAGATTGCCGAACCGCACCCCGTCTCCTATGCTGCGCCCGGCGGACGGCTTTCATACTCGGCAAAGTGCTTCGGGTCATAGCAGCTACAGATTGTTTGTGCCGGCGCGGTTAGGAGATCCCGGTATTGAAGCGGCCAATTCGGCCACTGCCGTAGCAATTTGGAATGGGGGCCTACGCTGTGTCGACGCGTGATCTGAGCATTATCGTCTTCACTACGATACTCGCGTTTTGCGCACTTTACGCGCCTCAGCCGTTGTTGCCCACGTTGGCCGAGGAACTCGGTGTCGGATCAACGCGGATATCCCTGCTGATTACCCTGACGCTGCTGCCATTGGGGCTCGCACCTCTGGTCTATGGGTTTGTACTGGAGGCCGTGCCGGCCCGCACCATGCTCCAACTGTCCACCTTTGGCCTGGCCCTGAGCGAGATCCCGTTCCTGATGGCGGAAAACTTTCCGCCGCTGGCTGCGGCACGCCTGGTCCAGGGCCTGCTGCTGCCGGCAATGCTCACCGCACTGATGACTTACTGCTCAAGCATGGTGGCCGCGGATCGGGTCCGCCGCGTCATCGGTATCTATGTCGCCAGCACCATCTTGGGTGGATTTCTGGGCCGGGCTGCCAGCGGTGTGGTGGCGGACCAGTTCGGCTGGCGCGCGCCGTTCGCCCTATGGATGCTGGGCCTGCTGATGGCCGCTGTTCTGATCGGTCTCTTGGGCCGGGATACGCGTGTCGGATTCAGCCGCCTCAAGCCTCGATTGATCGCCGAGATCTGGGCCAAGCCGGTATTTCGGAGGGGATATCTGGTTATCTTCCTGGTGTTTTTCGTGTTTGCTTCGGTCCTAAACCTTCTGCCGTTCCGATTGAAAGTGTTGCAGCCGGACGCCTCGGAAACGGCCGTTGCCATGCTTTATCTTGGCTATATGGTCGGCAGTGTGATCGCACTGAATTCAACACGCCTGGTTGATTGGTTCGGCGGCGAGTCGCGGGCGATTCTGACCGGCCTTGCCTGCTACGCGGTTGGTATGGCGCTGTTCGCAGTGCCTCGGCCGGAGTACCTGTATGTGTCCATGTTTGTGTTCTGCGCCGGCATGTTTCTGGTTCATTCTGTGCTTTCGGGTTACCTCAATCATCTGGCATCCGAGCGAAAGGGCGTGGTCAACGGTTTGTATGTTTCGCTTTACTACAGCGGCGGTGCCCTGGGTTCGATTCTGCCCGCGGTTCTGTATCGGCACTTCGGTTGGAACGTCTATCTCTGCGCACTGGCTATGTTGCTGTTTGTTGCGTGCATTGCGGCATTGTCCTTGCGACGGGTGTTGATCGATTCAGTCCAGATGTAGTTCATGGCGGCCCGGGGGTGTGCCCTGCTCGGTGATCCAGGCCGTTACCAGCCACGCGGGCGTCAGGTCAAAACAGACATTGGCCGCAGTCACATGGGGCAAATCAGGTGCGCCCAGAATCGCGCCGCCACCCTCGTCCAGAACCGGCTGACCCATGTCCGGCCCGCGCCGCTTGAAACTCTCGCAGCAGACATAGAACGGAACCCCCTGGTCATGAGCCGCCAGCGCCAGCAGATATGTCCCCGCATTGTTGATCACAGTTCCGTCCGGCATCAGGCTATCGGCCCCTACCAGCACACAATCCGCCTGGCGGACGAACAAGCCCATCTGGGCTTCGGTGATCAGTGTGGTGGGAATAGCCCACTCGGATAATTTGGCGAGCATGCGGTGGCCCAGTTGCAACGGGCGCGACTCGGTGACGATGGCCCGAACACCGCTTTCCTTCAGTTGATGAAACACCTCCAACACGGTGGAACTGGCACTGTGGGTCAGAACGGTCTTCTGTTCGCCGACCAACTCCCGGGCGTGCGCCGCCACGTCCCTGACCGCATTGCGGGACAATTGCATGAGGTCGATTGCGAGTTGCGCGGCCTGCCAGCGCGCATCATCCAGCGCCATGTCTTTGAGTTCCGAAACCTGCAAGCGCCAGCGCGCCAGAAGATTCACCAGCGGTGCCACGCTTGGGCGTTGAGCCGCCATCTGCAGGCCCCGTTCTTCCAGCAGCGAGAGCAAACTGGCCGGGTCCCGGGCTGGCCCGTGCAAGGCGCTGTCGGCAGCGATCTGCAGACACTGACGGCTCAACTCGCTGGCGCCGTGGACCCGGTCCTCGGTCAGCTGCTTCAGGAAATCCCTGAAATCGTTTTTATCCATGCCTGTGATCCCGGAGCCCGTTCAGCAAGGCCTTCCGATCCTCGATAATGAACCAAGCGTCGGGTTCACACCACAGCCATGAACTCGACGGTCCGCCGGACGATGGAACTGCGCGGTCGGCAGCGCAGGGTATCGGGCCCTGAAACCATCGTACGAACCTGCTATGTTCGGAATGCTGTCGACAGCACATCAGATGGGGGAACGCACATGGCCGAAATTCAGCCGACCATCGGGACTTGGTACAAGAATGCGGTCAGCGGTGAGCGATTCGAGGTGGTCGCCATCGATGACGATGCTCAAACCATAGAGGTCCAGCATTTCGAGGGCGAGTTGGAGGACCTGGATCGCGAGACCTGGTCCGAACTGGCACTCCACGAATTGCCGCCTCAGGAAGACTGGGGCGGTCCGTTCGATGATCTGGAACGCGATGAGGTCGAAACCGACGGGTCCGCCCATGGCATGCGCTGGGGCAACCCGCTGGATGAACTGGACTGAGGCTCAGATTCGGGCTCCGATCCGGAAGCGGGTGACGAATCAGGGGCCGAGCCCACCATTTGCAAGGTAAAGTATTCCCCCAGTACAGACCGTAGCTCGGCCACCGTCAGGGTGTTGATGGTCTGCGGGTCCTGGCGGGCGCGGCAGGTGAGTTCATAGCCCTCGCCCTGATCGTCGGAGCGCAGGCGGAAACGTACTGTAACCGTATCCAGCCCGCGCAGTTCCGCCAACATCAAGCCACCCAGGTCGCCGTTAGCGGCAAGCTGAACCGGGCTGTTTTCCAGCCCCTGACTCCGTTCCAGATCGAAAATGACGGCGGTGACGATAAACGCGTCCGATTCCAGCAGCACGGGCTTGGCAGCAGTCTGATTGAGCACAAACAGGCAGTAGGTCTCGTAGCGATCGAGATGGGGTTGCGCCATGATGCGCCCGCCCTGGAAATGGACCGTCCCGGGACCGATATCCAGCAATCTCGGCTCGACACTGATATCGCGATTCAGATAGAAAATCGAACCTGCCTTCAGCTGCGTCGCCGGCCACTGCTCCGGGTCTTCCGGCAGTGGGATTGCGCAGCCCAGAATGACGAGTGGCAGCGCGACGGTCCACAGACCCCGCCAAAGGCCGAGCATTGGTTGATCCGGCTCGGTCACGCCTAGCGCGCGGCCCACGGTGGCGGGTGGGCCGCGAAAGCGCAGACGGCTCTTGCCCGTGTCATGCTTATGGACGATCCGGAGTTCATCAGGTTCTAAATCAACGCCACTGCAGCCGTCACAATGCCGTCGGCATCGGCATATATGTGGTGTCCCGGAATGAAATCCACACCGGCAAAGCGCACGGTGACATCGCGCTGGCCCTCATTCCGTTTTTGGCTTTTCAACGGATGCGTGGCGAGCGCTTTCAGCCCGATGGAAATCTCTGCGATGTCCTTGGAGTCGCGGACGCAGCCGTACATCACTATGCCGATCCAGTTGTTTTGGTGAGCCAGCAGAGCAAGCTGGTCGCCGACCATGGCGCAGCGTCTGGACCCACCTCCATCGACCACCAGTACCCGCCCCATGCCGGGGCTCTCAAGCGCAATGCGGACCTGACTGTTATCCTCGAATGCCTTGACCGTCGCGATCGGCCCGTTGAAGGCTTCAAGACCGCCGTAGTCATGGAAAAGCGGTTCCGCGATCTGCAGTTGATCTGCATGATCGTCACATAAATCGGCCGTCTTGAATGTCATATTCGCTCTATTTCAACGTCCCGGAAAATCCATTGGCTGACCCTTAACGGTGCATTGCGGTGGCCCAGCTGTCCTCAAAAAAAATCTCGCTCAGCGGGCGGCGTTTGCGTTCGGCCAGCTCGCGCTCCCGCAAGGCGCTATCCAGGCCGTCGACCCGTCCGGGATGACCCAGTGCGATCATCGCCATGGGCTCATAATCGGATGGGATGGAGAAGCTTTCCCGTACCTCATCGGCGTCGAAACCACCCATTTGATGGGCCATCAGACCCAATGCGGTGGCCTGCAGGCATAGGTTTTCGCTGGCAGCGCCGGTGTCATAGCGTGCCCAACGATTGGCCGTTCCCCGCTCCCGGAACGTATCTCCCGCCAGGGCGAGCAGCAAAATGGGGGCATTCATCGCCCAGACCTGGTTACCCGGATTGAGGCAGTCGAAGGCCTTTTGCCAGCTGAACTCGCTGCGATTGCGGTCCCACAGAATGTAACGCCAGGGCTCCTCGCCGAAACAGGAAGGCGCCCAGCGCGCCGCCTCGAGCAGCGCCATAAGATCCGCGCGCGAAACCGGCCTATCGCCGTCAAACGCCCGCCCACTCCAGCGGCGGGCCAGGAGTTCGTGGATTGGGACGGACGTTTTGGCAGGCTTTTCAGTCATTTGTGTCTTACGAGCATCGGCCGCAGGCGCTGGGAAGCGGCCCAACCATACCCGAATAGCGCCTCCGGACCAATATCTCCAGGGAATCTCTGATGTACTCTGGGCGAAGCAGATTGGAGGGTGGAATGTGCAGGTTCAAGGCGCAGGTCGCGAATAGTAGGTGTTCTATTGGCGAGATTTGCAAAGATGAAACTGGGCATGTCGGTCCCAGGATGCACGTTCACGAATAGGTCAGAGGCTCGCTAGACCAGGAGTTCCGGAAGGTTTTTGAACTGCGCCAGGGCCTCCGGATTCGCCAGCGCCTCCGTGTTCTTGATCGGGCGCCCATGAACCACGTCCCGCACCGCCAGTTCCACGATCTTGCCGCTCTTGGTCCTGGGGATATCCTGAACCTGAACGATGCGTGCCGGTACATGCCGGGGTGTGGCGTTGACACGAATCTGACGTCGAATGCGATCCTCCAGGTCCTGGTCCAGGATGCATTCATTCCGAAGCCGGACGAACAGCACGACGCGGACGTCGCTATCCCACTCCTGACCGATCACCAGCGCCTCAACCACCTCGTCGAGCTGTTCCACCTGCCGGTAGATTTCGGCCGTCCCGATACGCACACCCCCGGGATTGAGCACCGCATCGGAGCGGCCGTAGACCACCAGCGTCCCGCGTTCGGTCAGCTCCACGTAGTCACCGTGGCACCAGACGTTGGGGAACCGGTCGAAATAGGCCTGTCGATACCTGGTGCCATCGACGTCGTTCCAGAATCCCACCGGCATGGACGGGAACGGTTTGACGCAGACCAGTTCCCCTTTCTCCCCCACCACCCGTTGCCCGGCTTCATTCCAGACCTCCACCGCCATGCCCAGACCGCGGGACTGGAGTTCACCCCGGTATACGGGCAGCACCGGATTGCCCGGGGCGAAGCAGGAGATTATGTCGGTGCCCCCGGTGATAGACGAAAGGCAGAGGTTGGCCTTTATGTTCTGATACACGAAATCGAAGCTTTCGGGCGCCAGCGGCGATCCCGTCGACAATATGGCCCGCAGTGCGCCCAATTCATGGGTACGGCCCGGCTCCAACTCTGCTTTTTTCAGCGCGTCTATGTACTTGGCCGAGGTACCGAATACGTTCATGTCCTCGGCTTGGGCGAAGTCGAACAACACATTTCCGTCCGGGTAAAACGGTGAGCCGTCGTACAACAACAGCGTGGCGCCGGATGCCAGCCCGGAAACCAGCCAGTTCCACATCATCCAACCGCAGGTGGTGAAGTAAAAAAACCGATCGCCCTGTTTCAGATCGGTGTGCAGACGGTGCTCCTTCAAATGTTGCAGCAGCGTGCCGCCGGCACCATGAACAATGCACTTTGGCACGCCGGTGGTGCCGGAGGAAAACAGTATGTAAAGAGGGTGCTCGAAAGGGAACGGTTCGAACTCGATCTCGCTTGGATCGAACGGCGCGGTGAACGCATTCCAGGTGAGCGCATCGGCAACGGAGCCCAGTTCGGGCTCCGCGGTGGTATAGGGAACAACGACCACACGCTGCAGGGAGGGCAGGCGGCGCCGGACTTGCGCCAGCTTCTCCAGCAGGTCGTGGCGCTTGCCGTTGTAGAAATAGCCGTCGGCCGTAAACAAGACCTTGGGCTCGATCTGGCCGAAGCGATCGACAATACCGTTGACGCCAAAATCCGGTGAGCCGGAAGACCACACAGCGCCAAGGCTGGCAGCAGCCAGCGCAGCTGCAATCGTTTCAGGCATGTTGGGCATGTAGCCCGCAACCCGATCACCGGGTTTGACGCCAAGGTCGCGTAAGGCGCTGACCAGTCGTGACACGGATTGATACAGCTGCGCATGGGTCCAACGGCTCTGCGCCTGGTCTTCGCCGCGGAACACGATGGCTTCCGTGTCCCCCTGATGACGCAGTAGATTTTCCGCAAAGTTCAGCCGCGCTTCCGGAAACCAGTGCGCTCCCGGCATTTGTTCGCCGTCGGTCAGGATGGCCTGGCCGCGCTTTGCCGCGATCACGCCACAGTAGTCCCATACCCCTTCCCAGAATGACGCGGGCTCATCGACAGACCATTGGTAAAGTGCCGAATAGTCAGCTAGTGCGACCCCGTGCCGGTCGGCCATTTCGCGCATGAAAGCCGTGATCTGAGCCTTTCGCACGCGTTCCGGGTCGGGTCTCCAAAGTTCAAGCGCCATACAGGGACTCCGCATGGAACGGGCCGATCTGTTGAATCAACGCTGTCGGTAGAACCGTCATGGTCAGTCGTAGCTTCGCTGATCGTCGATAACTCTGCCGTCGTTGGGCAAAGCCCCGTCCGCCTGCGCCACCCGCCCGCGGAGTTTGGTCACCTCGCGGACGGTGTCGGCGATGCGATCGAGCAGTCCTGGGTTCGTTTTTTCGAAGTCGCATAGCAGCGTCATTTGATCACGCTGATCGGGGTTACTCACCACCAGGCGCGCCTGGCGTATCTCTGGATGACGCTTTGCGATCTGGTCAACCTGCTCGGGGTGTACGAACATGCCGCGAATTTTGGTGGTCTGGTCAGCCCGCCCCAGCCAGCCGCGGATGCGCATGTTGGTCCGACCGCAGGGACTGATGCCGGGCAGTACCGCCGAAAGGTCGCCGGTTCCGAATCGGATCAGGGGATAGTCCGGATTGAGGGTGGTGACCACCACTTCGCCGACCACGCCCTCGGCCACCGGCTCGCCGGTACCGGGACGAACGATTTCCACCAGCACCTGCTCATCACAGACCATCCCTTCCAGGGCGGGGGTTTCGTATGCGATCAGGCCCAGGTCTGCCGTCGCATAGGCCTGCAGCACCTGTATGCCACGCGTCTGGAAGCGGCCGCGCAGGGCGTTGGGGAGAGCCTCACCGGATACCAGTGCATTTTGGATTGAATCCAGATTTTCGCCCAGTTCATCGGCCTTCTGCAGTATGATGTCAAGAAAGCTCGGCGTTCCGACATAAGCCCGCGGCCGTAAATCGGCGATGGCGCGGACCTGCAGCTCGGTCTGCCCGACACCGGCGGGAAATACGGTGCAGCCCAGTGCGTCGGCACCAGACTCCATCATCGAACCGGCCGGGGTGAAATGGTAGGAAAAAGTGTTATGCACCAAATCGCCGGGCCGGATGCCGGCGGCGAACAGGGCACGCGCCATGCGCCAGTAGTCCGCTCGTCTTGCCTGGGGCTCGTAGATAGGGCCAGGGGACTGAAAAACCCGGCCCATCTCGGCCAGGGGTGCGGCCGTCAGCCCACCGAATGGCCGTGACTGGGCCTGCAGCCCAATCAGATTGGATTTCCGGGTCACCGGAACCGTTGCAAGATCGGCACGGGTGCTTAACTGCCCGACATCTACGTGGTTCAGGCTGCTGGCGAATGCCTTGGTTTTGGCTCGGGCGTGCGTGACCTGGGTACGAACCGCCTCCATCAGTTCCGCCTCGCGAATTTCCGGTGCGCGTGTTTCCAGGGCATCGAAGTGGGTCGTGTCGGGCGGGTCTGAGCGGTATGTCATTTGGAAGCCGGGTGCAGGTTGTTTTGATGGGCAGGTAAACAGGGCCGATCCGTCGCCCAAAATCGGGCTTACGCCAACCAGCGCTTGCGTCGCCGGTAGTGCTTGACCTCCCGGAAGCTCCTGCGGCCTTCGCCGCTCAGCCCGAGATAAAATTCTTTCACGTCCTCATTCTGCGCCAATTCCTTGGCCACGCCATCCATCACCACACGACCATTCTCCAGGATATACCCGTAGTTTGCGTAGCGCAGTGCAACCATGGTGTTCTGCTCGGCCAGCAGAAAACTGACGCCTTCTTTCTCATTGAGATCCTGGACGATTTCAAAAATCTCCGAGACCACCTGCGGCGCCAGACCCATGGAGGGTTCATCCAGAAGGATCATTTTTGGCTGCGCCATCAAGGCGCGGCCGACCGCGCACATCTGTTGCTCCCCGCCCGAAGTGTATCCGGCCAGGGCGCTGCGGCGTTCCTTGAGTCTTGGGAAGTAACTGTACACCTTGTCAAGGCTGGCGGAGATTCCGGCACGGCCTCCGGTGCGGGTATAGGCGCCGGTCAGCAGATTCTCCTCGATGGTAAGATGTTCAAAACAGTGCCGCCCCTCCATGACCTGTATCACGCCCCGCTTGAC
>JAHEDQ010000001.1:0-6015 GCA_024641125.1 Candidatus Competibacteraceae bacterium
GTCCCTGACGGCGTTGCGGATCGTCGCAATAGCGCTGGCTATTCCTCCTCACCGCGCCTTGTCAGTAACCACGATGCCTAACCTCAACCGTCAAGTTATTTGGAAGACACTACACTAGCCTTATTTCCGGCATGGCGGCCGGTCGGTCGGAGCACTATAGTCGGATAGGTGCCAATCGCCCCTTGCGGAAGCGCTCATGAATCTACTGGCCCTCACCATCCTGTTACTTTTGCTCAGCGCGCTGTCTTTGGTTGCGCCTGCGCTGTGGCAGGGGGTTGCTTTGCTGTTGGTGGTGGTGCTGATGAGTCTGGACGCGCACAATCCGCCGCCGCTGGACTGACGCCCCGCTCAGGTGCCCAAATCTGCTCCACCTGAAGCGTCAGAGCATTTGGGCTTGGGTTCTCGCAAGGGGTAGTTCGATTGTGACGCATAAACCGTTCGGCTGTTGGTTGCGCGCCTCGATGGTTCCACCGTGCGCCTGCACGGCCCGGCATGCAATGGCCAGACCGAGACCGTAACCACCTGAGCTTCTGCCGCGGGACGCATCCGGGCGGGCGAAGGGCTCAAACAGTTTCGGTAGAAAGTCGCGGCCCACACCGGGCCCACAATCGCACACATCGACCGCGATCGCGTGTTCACCGGCCTGTCTCAATTCTATCGAAACCGCGGTTCCGCAGGCGGTGTGGCGGACCGCGTTTCTGACCACGTTCTCCAGCGCCCGCCTGAGCAGCTCACCGTCCCCGCGCACGGTAAAATGCAGGGTGCCGGCTTCGGGTATTGCAACCCGCACGGATTTGCCTTCCACGTCTGCTTCGAACCCGGCTGCGTCCGCCACCGTGCCGATCAGCTCCGCCAGATCGATGGGATCGGACCGGAAACCGCCCTGGCGGGTTTGTAGCCGGGCCAGGGTGAGTACCTCGCCCACCAGTTGATCCAAACGTTCAGTCTCCGTCTCTATACGATCGAATGTCGCGGTCAACGCACTGCCCTGCCGCTGCCGCGCCAGCTCCAACGCTACCCGCAACCGTGCCAGCGGCGATCGCAGTTCGTGGGACACGTCGTTGAGAAGTTGCTGCTGTGCCGCGATCAGTTCCTGCAGTCGCTCTGCCATGACGTCGAAATCGCGCCCCAGGTCAGCGATCTCATCCCGCCGTGTGCCCATCTCCTTGGCCACACGGGTCGAGAGATCCCCGGCCGCAAGCCGCCGGGTCGCCTCGCGCAGGTGTCGCGTGGGACTGGACAGGTACCAGGCCAGTGCCAGGCAGACCAGTGCGCTGATGGTGACCAGTAGCGTGATTTTGAGCCAGGGCAGGGCTTCGCCGTGGCCGGGCCGCCCAAACAGCATACGACCCGTTGGGCTCATGGCCCCGCGCGCCCGATGTTGCAGGTCGGCGCGGATATGAAACACCTCACCATCTGGCGATTCGGCCTGCCTCACCATTCCGGATCGGTTTGCGTCTGACTGAGTCGCCAGACTGGGTAACGGCATGACTTCGAATCGCAGAGGGCGCCCTTCCGACAGGGTTCCGGCATAGCGCCGGGCGGATTCGAGGCCCTCTGTTTCGATGGCTTGGGCGATCACCCTCAGCTCGCTGTCCAGCATGCGACCGATCGGTCCGCCCGGCATGCCGTCCATCTGACGGACGTGCCTGACCACCGTCACCGTCATGCCCAATCCCATGAGCAACATGGCCAGCCAGAACCAAGCGAATATCTTCCAGAACAATCGACCCATAAAGGCTAGGGCCTGTTAACGCTATGCGGACGCCCAGCGTTGGCCACAAAATCAGGCCAAGCAGAGCGCGCAGAGCGCAGTTTGGTTATTCCAAATAAGCGTTGTGCAACGCTGCATGGCCTGATATGAGGGCCAACCCGGAGGGACAGGCCCCATTTTCCACAGGCCTGCGTTGCCGTTTCGCTCATGTACGGCAGGTACACAGCGCTCACTGCAACGGGTCCTGCAAAAAATGTGGCTCTGTCGATGGGTATCCGCATGGTGTTAACAGGCCCTAGTCCGACAGCAGTTGGTAACCGACGCCGCGCACGGTGATGATTGGGGACTCGCCTTTTGACCCTTCGCCAATCTTGCGGCGGAGATTGCTGACATGCACGTCGAGAGACCGGTCGTAGCGTTGCAGGGGTTTGCCCAGCGCCGCCTGGGACAGGTCGCTTTTCGCCACCACCCGGCCAGCTCTGCGCATCAGGGTTTCGAGTATGGTGTACTCGGTGCTGGTCAGCGCCAACGGCCGACTCCCGCGCAAACCCTGCCGTGCCCTCAGTCTGACGGTCAGATCGCCCACCCGTATCGCATCCACATTGGTTGGCGGGGGCTGTGTCGCCGGTCCCGCGCGCCGCAGCAATGCCCGCAGACGCGCCACCAGCTCACGGGGATTGAATGGCTTCGGCAGGTAGTCGTCGGCCCCCATCTCCAGACCGACAATGCGATCCACGTCGTCACCCCGTGCGGTCAGCATGAGGATTGGAATGTCATGCTTCGTGCGGACGCTGCGCAAGACTTCGAAACCGTTCATTCCGGGTAACATCACGTCCAGGACCATGGCTTTAAATTGCCCTTCGCCCGCTCGCTGCGCCGCCAGTTCGCCGTCGTGAACAACCACCAATCGGAAGCCCTGAGGCTCGAGGTACTCCACCAGCATTTCGCATAGCTCAGCGTCGTCGTCGACCAGCAGAATCCGCGGAAATGAGTGTTGCGTCATGAAGTCCCCGCAGTGTCCTGCAGTAGCCCGCTATTCTGCCACACGGGCGTTTGCGTCCGCCGCGCTTTACAGATCTTTACCTACCCTTTCCATACCCTTAACCCACGCGTGCACCTCCAATCCCTATACTGCGCTCAGACAATCTGGCCGGGTGCATTGGGTTTCCCGGCGACAAATTGAACGGATAAGGGGTTTCACCGAGATGAGGAAGAATCGAGCATTGCTGGCAGGCGTGGTTCTCACCGGAGTGGTTGTCGGCACCAGTGCGCTGGCGCTGGGGGCGGGTCACGGCGACGGTGGAGGGTGTTCGGGCCGGGGTGGAAAACACCAGATGATGGGTCGGATGATGGGTTCCGAGGAGCGCCTCATGAAGATGGCGGATCGACTGGATCTGACCGAAGCGCAGCGCGCGTCGGTCAAGCAGATCTTCGCCGCCAACAAGTCGACTTTCGAAGGTTACGGGGCGCAACTCGAGCTTGGTCGGGAGGCGATGCGGAACGCGTTGGATTCAGACACCTACGATCAGGCGGTGGTGCGGGACATGGCGAAAGCCCAGGGGGACGTGCTGGGTGACATGATGGCGTTGCGTGCGGATGTGATGCACCAGGTGCGCCAGGTATTGACCGCTGAGCAGATCGAACAGATGGAAGACATGCGGGGGCGGCATCGCCGCGGTGCCTTTTGATTCCTGCGAGCATGTTGAATTAGGCGATTTCGCACACCTTAAGGAAGGGTCTGAGCCGGCGGAGCAAGGCTTTGGATTGTTCCTGTCGCCTGAGTGTATGCGCACCCGGCGCGGCGTTTTCTCGCGGCGCTTGGCAAGGCATGGCAGACATGGTCACGAAAGTTGCATAAGGGTTTGGCCGAGGAAACACTTTGCGGTGCCCCTTGCCCTCTATGAATCAAAGGACGAACAAAGATTGGGTCGCTTCCCTGTCCAGGGTCGGTGGTTGCGTGGCTCTTTTGGCCAGCCTGCTGGCGATGCCGGTGGGCGGGGCGTGCGCTGCCGACAACGGCCTGACGCAATTCTGGCAGGACCTGCAAACCTTGGGGCGCGCCATTTCCGGTGAGCGCGAGACGGAGATCGAACCCGAGTCCGAGCTTCAGCCCGAGCCGATTCCCCTGTTCCTGAACCCTCCGGATGCGAATAAGAGCGCGGGTCGGCCCAAGCCGGTTCCCGCGGTGGCCGAAGCGCAGCGGCGGCTTAACCTGCTGGGGTATGACGCCGGCCCGCCGGACGGCTTGGCAGGGCCGCGAACCCGGGCCGCGCTCAGAACCTTTCAGCGAGACCAGGGGCTTGAAGCGAATGGCCGGCTGAACAGCAAAACCCGGACTATGCTGACCGAGCTTGCCAGCAACACCAGCCAGAGTCCCGAAACCGGGACGCTATCGACAGGCCGGCGAACCGCCGAACGCAGGGGCCGTGCGCTGCAGGCTGGGGCTGATGTGCGCTCGTTCGAGTTTCGGGACATCTCCCTAGGCGATTCGGTCGATGAGGTGAGGGCCGTGTTCGACGGCCTGGTGGTCCGTACCGAAACAAAGTCCGTGGTCAGTGCGCCACAAATCGAGAGCTATTTCGGCGTCGACTATCAGGCGGGTGTCTCATTTCGCTTCAACCGCGACGGTGCCCTATACCGGGTAAACAGCACCCAGGTACTCGATCGCTCGGTCACCCCCCGTATGGTCTATGAGCGTTTTATCGAAAAGTACGGGCCAGCGAACGGCCTGAGTGAGTTTCGCGATGATGGGCAACAGGGACGATTCCGCTGGTCCACCCTGGAACCCATCGGCGAGGCCACCCTGGAAGTCACTGTGTACGCTTCGGCCGCCGACAACCTGACCCGTATCCACGCGACATTACGTGATGAAAGCGCTGTGATCGAGAATCGCAGCGCTTCGTTCCGGGCGGCACGGGACAACGCAAGAAACCGCCCGGTTGCCGGCGATGTCAACCTCTGAAACAAACCGGCTGTGGCGCTGATGTCCCGGCCGCCTTGACTGCGTATTTCACCCATCATCCCGATTTGTTCTGTTGATGCTACTCGGCGCTGAGCAGGCACAGCGCCTCCACGTGGTCGGTCTGTGGAAAGAAATCGTAGGGTTGAATTGACTCGACACGATAGCCAGCGTCGCACAGTACTTTGAGGTCCCTGGCCAGGCTCGCCATGCTGCATGAAAGGTAGGCGATTCTGGACGGGCGAGTCCCCCGTACGATCCATTGCAGCACCTTCGGCTCGATGCCTGTCCGCGGCGGATTGAGATACACGAGTGGCTCGGCATGCTGTGCGGCCCAAGCGCGGAGCTGAGGCAGGCGCGTTTCGCAACTGCCCCGCAGAACGGTTGCGCCGGGTGCGTTCAGACCGGCATAGCGGACCGCTTCGCCACCCAACTCGATGCCCAGGGTGGTTGCGCCCCGCCCGAGCCAGCGGGCCAGGGTCGCGCCATGACCGCAGTACAGGTCAAGCACCGCGTCTCCCGGACCCGGATTCAAGAACGCCTCCGCCTCATCCAGCGACAGCCCGTGCAGGTCAGCCAGTACCTGCTGAAAGGCCTCGGGCCCGTGCCGTAATCCGAGCTCGGTGCGGGACTCCGGCTCGCCCCAGATCAATCGCCATCCTCTCTTGGCAAACAGACGCCGCCCGGCGGAGGGGTTTAAGTTCAGCCAGAGACCGTCCAGGCCTGTGCTGGCCAGCGCTCGCCCTGTGGGCTGCGTGAGCCAGCCCAGGCTTGGTGCGATTGACGTTCGCAAAACCAGTGTTGCCTGCGCTCCGGATTGCACATAGAACGTCATCGGAAACCGATCCACCGATGGCAGCGCGGCCGCCAGCACCCGCAGCACAGTTCGGGCCCGCTTGCTGTGGACCGGGCACTCCGGGATCGGGATCAGTTTGTCTCGCAGCGTGACGCCGAAACGCCAGCTATCGGTGGTCCACTCGGTCCTTAGCGACAGTCTGTCGCGATAGCCCTGACGGCGCTCCGACGCGGGTCCCTTGATCGAGCGAATGCACGGCCGCCACAGGGCCAGTTGTCGTTGGACCCAGCGTAGCTTGGCGGACTCGCTTTCATTTGCGGACAAGCCGCGATGGCGACAGGCCGGGCATGCAGGTACGCAGCCAGGGAGCAGGGGGGTGATATTCCGGCTGCTGTACGAAGGCATCAAACGTCGGCCGCCAAGCTGACGGTTCTGGGCAAACGGCGCCTGCGCCCGCTTTCCGCAGCGGGGGTGTTTGAGTCGGCCGCTCCGAGGCGGCAGAATCCTCTGATGGGTGTGGTCCACACCGGATCTACACGCTCAAGG
>JAHEDQ010000001.1:6025-59209 GCA_024641125.1 Candidatus Competibacteraceae bacterium
GTCCTCATCCTGCATGGTTTGTTCGGCTCCGCCCGTAACTGGCACTCGATCGCGCGCCGACTGGGTGAGCGTTACGCGGTCTACGTTTTGGATCTGCGCAACCATGGCGACTCTCCCTGGGCGGACGACATGGATTATCTCGCGCTGGCCGCCGACGTGCGGGCGTTTATCGATCGTCAAGGACTCGATCGGCCGATGGTAATCGGTCACAGCATGGGTGGTAAAACCGCCATGTGTCTCGCTCTGCAGCACGGTGAGCGTATCGACCGGGTGGCCGTGCTCGACATTGCTCCGGTGGATTACGACCACAGTCACAGCGAGTTCATCGAGGCCATGCAGATGGTTGATCCGGCGTTGATTGAGCGCAGGTCCGAGGCCGACGCCATCCTGAGTCGAACCATTCCCGATGTGCCGGTGCGCCAGTTTCTGTTGCAGAATCTGGTGGCCCAGGACGCGAGCTTCACCTGGCGGATCAATCTGCCCGCGCTGTCCACCAATCTGGATCGCATCCTGGCCTTTCCGTCCGAGTTGGCCGACAACGGGCGCTATGACGGGCCCGCCTTGTTTCTGCACGGAGCCAACTCGGACTATGTTTTACCCCAGCATGTATCCATCATTCAGCGTCTATTCCCGCGGGCCCGGTATCAGGCGGTCTTCGGGGCTGGGCACTGGTTGCATGCGGAACGTCCGGACATTGTGCTCAGCGCTTTGGACCAGTTTCTGGGGAAACCCTGATCATCAGCACGGATTGCAATGACTGAGCCGGTCAATCCGGCACCAGGTCAGATGACTTTGGCAGACACATCATGGTGGCCTGCATCAGCGCAATTTCCTTCTCACCTTCGGCCTGAATAGCGACCACACGCGCCAGCACGACGGTGATGGTCCTTCCTGCGCGCTCCACCTGGCCCCTGGCCAGGAACCGGCTGCCGGTCGCGGGTGATATGAGGTTGAGTTTGTACTCAACCGTCAAAACAGAACAGCCGGCGGGCATCAGGGTGTAGGCCGCATAACCGGCCGCCGAATCGGCCAGCGCTCCGGTTACACCGCCATGCAGATAGCCGTCTTGCTGACATAGGTCCGCCCGATAGTCCAGCGCCAGTTCGCAAAAACCGGGCTCGACCCGGATGCACTCGGCCCCGATGTGGGCCATAAAGGTCTGACGCCCAAAGCTGGTTCGCACCCGGTGTGCGTAGTCCGGATCCTGGGCTGTGAAATTCGGCATGGGTCCGAACTCCCGTGACAGATTTACAGGATCGAAAGGCGGTGAAAGCCATTTCCCGGCCAGTTTCGTCGCCGCAGCGCTTTTGTGGGCGACACCCCGCGGGGTAGGGGGCTTCACACCGACCCAGCGGTGTAGCGGTGTTGCGTTGCATTGGTCGGCGATGAGCCACCCCACGGTTCGCGCTTTGCTGCGCCCGGGCAGTAAGTTTCAGCACGAGGGCACGAACGGACCAGCGTAGCGCTGGCGCCATTCATGCGCTCCGATTGGCCACCGCGCCAGGCCCGTATCACTTCCGGGCTAACGACGGCCCGTTGCCGCAATTATAGCTTTCGCTTGCGACCGCCGCCCCCACGCTTGGGCTTTACCTTCTTGTGCTGCCTGGCGAGCTTCAAGCGTTTTTCCGCCAGCTCGATGGACAACTGCTGTGCGCCGCGGGCCGTCCGGCCGCGGGAACTTGTGTGTCGCTGCTGATAGCTGCCGTCGGACTGCATTTCCCAAGCGTTTCGTTGGTCCGACAACTGCAGGTTCAAAACCTCGCGCAATTCCTCACGCAGCGCAGGGGCTTCCACCGGCGCCACGGTTTCGTTGCGACTTTCCAGGTTCCGCTGCATACAGTCGGCGGAACCGATCAGGTACTCTTCATCACCGTTGTTATGGAAGTAAAAAATTCGACTGTGTTCAAGGAACCGGCCAACGATGCTGATCACCCGTGCCGTATCGCTTAGGCCAGCGATGCCGGGCCGCAGCCGACAGGTATCGCGGACCAGTAGATCCACACGGACGCCGGCCTGGCAGGCCTGGTAGAGGGCCCGGGTTATGTCCACGTCCTCCAGCGCGTTCATTTTGAACTGAATCAGTCCGTCTCCGTGGGTCTGGTGACACTGGATCTCCCGCTCGATGCGGCTGAGCAGACCTTTTTTCAGCAACTTGGGCGCCGGCAGCAGTTTGCGGTAGTCACGCAGTGCCACATGTCCTGTGGTGAGGTAGTTGAAGAACTCGGTGCAGTCGCGGCCCAGATCCGGGTCGCAGGTCAGCATGCCCAGATCGCTGTACATGCGCGCCGTACCGGAGTGGTAGTTTCCGGTCCCGAAATGCATGTATCGGCGCAGACCATCGTAGTCCCTGCGAATAACGAAGATGACCTTGCTGTGGGTCTTGAGCCCGACAACGCCGTAGGATACGTGGATGCCGGCTTCTTCCAGGTGATTCGCCCAGCGTATATTCGCGGACTCGTCGAAACGGGCCTTGAGTTCCACGCAAACCGCCACTTCCTTTCCGTTCTGGGCCGCATCGATCAGATATTCGATGATCTTTGACCTGGCCGCGGTGCGGTACAGGGTCATTTTGATCGCGAGCACCTTGGGGTCCCGGCTGGCCTCGAACAAAAAACGCTCGACGGTTGTGACAAATGACTCGTAGGGGTGCTGGAGCAGGATAGGCCCCTGATCCCGTATAAGATGGAAGATGATCGGTGCGCCCATGAGCTTCGGGTTTTCCACCGGATGGTGAGGCGGATCGTGCAGCTCCGGGCGGTCCAGGCCAGCGATCTGGAACAGGTCGCGCTTAGCCATCAGGCCATCAACCTCGAACACATCGGCCGCCTCATCGAGGCCCAGTTCGGCGGCCAGCATGCCCCGGTGTACCGGGTCCATCCCCTTGGAGACCTCGAGGCGCACAATGGGTGCGAACTTGCGATCACGCAGTTCGGACTCGATCAGTTCCAACAGGTCGCTTGCCTGTTCTTCGGACATCTCGGTATTGGCGTTCCGAGTCACCCGGAACACCTCCGCCGACACCACTTCCATGCCGGGAAACAGCAGGTCCAGGTTATTGGAAATCAGATCCTCCAGCGGCAAAAACAGTTCAAGTCCATCGTTGTTGACGCTCAAGAAGCGCGGGATACCACCGCCGATGGGCACCTTGATGCGGGCGAGAAATGTCTTGTCCTCATCCACATAACGCACCGTGACCAATAGATTGAGCGACAGATTGGAAATGAATGGAAACGGGTGTGCCGGGTCCATTGCCAGGGGTGTGATCAGCGGGAAAATGTTGTGCAGGTAGTAGGCGCGCATCTCCGCCTGCTGATCTTTGCTGAGGCGCCCAAAGCTGCTGATGCGGATGCCTTGCTGGAGCAGTTCCTTGTGCAGCGTCTTCGCCAGTGCGCGTTGACGTTCCTTGAGGGTGCGTACTTCGGCGTGACATTCGCGAATCTGTTGTTCCGGCGTGCGTCCGTCCACGGTGAGTTCCTGAACACCGGCACCCAGTTGCTGCTTCAAGCCCCCGATCCGTTTCATGAAGAACTCGTCCAGGTTGGAACTCACGATGGCGAGGAATTTCAACCGCTCGAGCAGCGGGGTGCGCGCGTCCTGACCCTCGTGCAGTACACGCTTGTTGAACTCGAGCCAGGTAAGTTCGCGATTCAGGTACCAGTGTGGCGCCGACAGATCAAACTCTGCGGGCGGTGCGCTGGTGGTGGTCGCTTTGCTGGACACATCAGCCACATCACTAACTACGGTTTCACTGTTCATCTGTGCACGTCGCTCCTGGTATCCGTTTTAAAGCAGTCAACTGCCGCTGTGCGAAGTTTGAGCGCGCCTCTATACAAGCACCCCTGACTCGCTACCTAGCGGCGCGTATTTCGCTCGCCCCGCCCACCGACTCTAGTCTTACTATGGCTGGTGCGGGTCGCATTCGGCCATGCTCTGAATCATAAAATTGCCCGATTCCTATGCCCGTCTGGCCCTGCTGCCGGTTGCCACGCGGGCGGGTTTGGGTCTTGCGGCGTTCGGGTGTGGCCAGGAAAACACCGGCGCAGTGGGGTGAGGGTCGATTTCAGATCTGGTCTGGGATAATGCCGGTCGTTGTTTCCAAGCCCTTGGACTGGTGTAAAGTTGACCAAACGTAATCGCCTGGTGAGGGTATGCCATGCGCATCGAAGCCGATCTCAAGCTGGGCTTCAAGGACGTCATGATTCGGCCAAAGCGTTCGACGCTGAACAGCCGGTCTCAGGTTTCTCTGGAGAGGACGTTTCAGTTTCTGCACACCGGGCAGGCCTGGACCGGCGTACCGATCTGGGCCGCCAATATGGATACCACCGGCACTTTTCCCATGGCCACGGCGCTGGCGCGCTGGCAATTGCTGACCGCGATCCATAAACACTACAGCCGGGATCGATGGTCGGAGTTCGTACAGCAGGCCGGCGACGCGGTTTTGGGACAGGTGGCAGTCAGCATGGGCACATCCGATGAGGATATGACCCGGCTGGAGCAGACCCTGGCCCTGGACAATCGACTCCGGTTTATCTGCATCGACGTGGCGAACGGCTATTCCGAGCATTTTGTCTCCTGCGTGTCCCGGGTGCGGTCGCGTTTTCCGGACAAGGTGATCATCGCCGGCAATGTGGTCACTGGCGAAATGGTCGAGGAACTGCTCCTTTCCGGTGCCGACATCGTCAAGGTGGGCATCGGACCAGGTTCCGTTTGCACCACTCGGATAAAAACCGGCGTGGGATATCCGCAGTTGTCGGCCATTATCGAGTGCGCCGATGCCGCCCACGGCCTCGGCGGTCTCATAATAGGAGATGGTGGTTGTACCTCGCCCGGCGATGTGGCCAAGGCCTACGGTGCTGGGGCCGATTTCGTCATGCTGGGCGGCATGTTCGCCGGGCATGACGAGACGGGTGGCGAGGTGGTGGCGCGAGACGGTGTCAAGAGTATGATTTTCTACGGAATGAGTTCCCAGACTGCGATGCGCCAGCATAGCGGGGGTGTGGCGGACTATCGGGCGGCGGAAGGCAAGACCGTGTATGTCGAGTACCGGGGATCGGTAGAAGAAACGGTCAAGGACGTGCTTGGCGGCGTTCGCTCGGCTTGCACCTATGTGGGTGCCCGCAAGCTTAAGGAGTTCACCAAGAGAACCACCTTTATCCGGGTCATGGAACAACACAACGCGACCTACGATTGACGCGGCGCGTTCATGTGGTCGCGTTTAACCGCGCGCGGGTGTTCGCTCGACGCGTTACGTGTCATCTCAGCGGGACAGCCTACAGCGTGGTCTGGTAGCGGGTTGAGGAGCGAAACGGTGTGGCAATATCGAGGTCAACAACGTCCTGATTTCGCAGAGGTCCCCGGCGTCGGTCAGGAGTCTGTCTGGGATTATCCGCGGCCGCCATCCCTGGTTAGGGATCGGCGCCATGTGGAGGTGCGGTATGGGCGGGTACTGGTGGGCAGCAGTGCGCGCACGATGCGGGTTTTGGAGACCGCCAGCCCGCCCACATTCTATATTCCTCAGGGAGACATCGTTCCGGGACTTCTGGTGGCCTGTGAGGGCCGGTCGGTTTGCGAATGGAAGGGGTCGGCACAGTACTGGACCTTGGTTCGGCAGGACGCTCAAGTTGAACCCGTTGCTTGGAGTTATCCCAAACCCGGCTCGCGGTTTCGAGGCCTCGCGGGCTATCTCGCTTTCTATCCCGGACGTGTCGATTGCCGGGTGGACGGTGAGCGGGTCCAACCCCAGCCCGGATATTTTTACGGCGGGTGGATCACCTCTGACGTGGTCGGGCCTTTCAAGGGCTCACCCGGCACTGGACATTGGTGAAAACGCCTGTGTGCTCCGCTATTCGTGCTGCCGGGAGGTGGATGTTGCCCAGTAAGCTTTGGTCATTGGCTTTGCTGATGCTGCTCACTTTTGAACCGGTCTTGGCCGACGTTGCCGATGGTGTTGCCGCAGTGCAGGTTGGAGACTACGACATGGCAGAGCAAGCCTTCCAAAACGCCGTCGCCGCCGGTGATCCCAACGGGTGGTACCACCTGGGCGCCCTGCGGCATGCGGGGATGGGGCATCCCGCAGATCCCGGGGCCGCCGCGCATTTTTATCTCAAGGCAGCCAACGCGGGTGTACCGGAGGCGCAACTGGCGCTGGGGACCCTGTTTTACACCGGTAACGGCGTCACCCAGGACATGTACAAGGCATTGCAGTTGTACACTGACGCCGCCGAGGCGGGTCTTTCGGCGGCCCAGTTCAACCTGGCCATGATGCATGCGGCCGGCGAAGCGCACGCGACGGATTACGGCGCCCAGGAGGATCTGGCGCGGGCCTACAAGTGGTTTCAGGTGCTGCTGGCGCGCCTGGATGACCTCACGGCGCGCGAGACGGTGGCCCAGAACGTGGCTTTCATTCGGCCACACATGAGTCAAAGCGAGGTGGAGGAGGGCAGGCGAATGGCCGAAGAATGGCTGGCTGCCCACCCGCGGGAAGGTGGCGAATGAAGTGGATGTGCTGGTTCGGTATCGTGGCGGGCTTGGTGTTGACCCAATCCTTGGCTGCAGACGAAGATTTTGCCGGAAAAGCCCATGCCATTGCCGGTTTTCGCCTGGTCCTGAATACGCCGGCGGCGCCCGATACGGTTTTTTTCGACCGAGACAATCGTCGGCTCAGCCTGGAGGATTTCAGGGGTGAGGTGGTGCTGCTGAATTTTTGGGCCACATGGTGTAAGCCCTGTATCCAGGAATTGCCGGGCATCAACGCGCTTCAAAGCCGACTGGGTGACGATGGATTCAAAGTGGTGGCGGTGGCCAGCGGCGCGCAAATGGGCAAGACGCCCGAGACTTTCCTGATGGACCATAGACTGGAAGCCCTGGATCTGTATCACGATCCCCACGCGACCATGATGAACAGCCTGGGCACCAAGACCCTGCCCTCCACATATCTAATCGATCGGCAGGGCAGGATCGTAGGCGGGGTTATCGGC
Organism: Candidatus Competibacteraceae bacterium; assembly: GCA_024641125.1. Taxonomy (GTDB): domain Bacteria; phylum Pseudomonadota; class Gammaproteobacteria; order Competibacterales; family JAHEDQ01; genus JAHEDQ01. The sequence continues at coordinate 13,003 of JAHEDQ010000001.1, forward strand.
GAGACAGATTGGGGCACGGCCGCCGCCGAGCGTGCGGTAAGTCACCTGATGCGCTGAGCGCTGTTCTCGACGCCTGCGTATCAAGAACGAGCCATTTTCGTCCGGTGTGCCTTTCCTTGGCCTCGTCCGGGCGGTCTGAGTTATCCGGCCCCAGCGGTGCACGGCGGCCAGGTTGACGTTCCCGTTGGTCGCAAGGTGCCCGGCTGCATTTGGCGGCCGCAACTGCGGCGGCGTCAGCCGGTAACGAGCAGCGACCGACAAAATACCGTATCGTAACGGCTGACGTAACACCCGGTGATTAGAGGAAACGTGTCGAATGGCCAAACCCAACTATGCCTTTGCGAAACGACAGAGAGATCTTGCCAAGAAGCAAAAGAAGGAAGAGAAGCGGCTGCGCAAAGCCGATCCAAGCAGTGAGGAGCAGGCCGAAAGCACCGAGCCTTCCGAGGACACGACGGAGAACTCGTTGGACTGACCTGGGCCTTTCGTCTTTCGGCGCCCCGAGTCCAGCGTTCGCGCATCGGGGCTCCATGTTCGGCTGGCCCCTGTGCCGCAGGCGCAGCGATGTCCTCAGGCGCCGTACTTCAGCGGTTTGCGCCGCAAGCTTGATAGTGTCCCGTCCGTCGAGTTCGTTGCACTTAAGCTGGGCGAGCAACGCCCAGGCGCTAGCGCTCCATGCGGGCAGTTCGGTAACCCACAGCCAGTCCACAAGCCCGGTTGGCAGGGCACGCGGGCGCAGGACTTGCCTGCGCGTTATGGATCTATCGGTTCATAGCGCCGCCTTGTCGGCCCGATGTCGCGATCTCGCTCGCGACATACCGGCGACGATGCTGCTCGGACGATCCCAAAATCGTTCTCGAGCCGGATAGCACTTCGCCCCATCCATTTCTGCCGCGCTGGGCCCTGGGGATCGAGCCACCTTGAACTGCTCGGCCCATGACGTTTCGTCACCCATGATCCCCGTCGCCCACAGTACCTTCCCACCCATTCGGTTTGCACCGTCTCCATGCCTGGTTGAGCCGAGCTGTTCCGCCACGCGATCGCCCGTTCAGTCGCAGCCTTGGCTGCGGTGACGAAAAACCCGTGACCAGGCCGCTGCGGAACGTGTCGTTCCCAGGTGCTTGGGAATCCTCATCTCGATTATGAATGTCTATAAAATGACTAAAAGAAAACGTTGACAGAAATTAGTCATTTGATATGCTGTCGGTGGATTCAACAGGAGATTTGACATGACCAACCGACTTCGCTCGCTTTCCGTTTTCACTGTTCTCTCTTTCTTCGTCGCGTTGTCGGCGTTGACGCTGACAGCAACTGCCGCCGCCAAGAAGGACATCGTGGACACCGCCGTCGATGCCGGTAGTTTCAACACCCTTGCCGCCGCGCTGGAGGCAGCTGGTCTGGTGGACACGCTGAAGGGCGAAGGCCCTTACACCGTATTCGCTCCCACCGACGAGGCATTTGCAAAGCTGCCTGACGGCACCGTAGAAACCCTGCTGATGCCGGAAAACAAGGACCAGCTTGTGGCAATTCTTACCTACCACGTGGTTCCGGGCTCAGTCACCGCAGACCAGGTGGTCGCGCTGACCGAAGCCAAGACGGTAAACGGAGAGATGGTGGACATCGCCGTGGCTGATGGCACAGTCAAAATCGACGATGCACAGGTTGTTCAGGCAGACATCATGTCCAGTAACGGCGTCATTCACGTTATCGATACTGTCCTGATCCCGGAATAACAACGTTTGCTTGATCGGGGCACCCGGGACCCGTTCATCCCCTGACGGTCTCAAATCTTGCCCTGAGCGACCGGCGACAAGGACGTCGCCGGTTTTCTTTCGTTAGATCACGGCGTCAACGCCGCATCCGCCCGCTGTACAGTCGTGACTGTGCGGTAAATATCCTAGACAATTAGTCGACACGTCAAAGAAGAGTGTGCTCAAGCGATGAGTGACGAAAGCCGCTCCGCCAAACCAGGCCCGAAATTGGCCGCGGCCGCAACGGCTGCGGAGGACAGCGATGGACAGTACGGAATAGGGGCTGCTGCGCGCCTGTCAGGGTTGTCCGTCCATACTATCCGCATTTGGGAACGACGCTATCAAGCAGTCTTGGCCCAGCGCAGTCCCAACGGACGCCGGTTCTACCTGCCCGGAGATGTAGAGCGGCTATGCCTTTTGAAACAACTGACGGACGCAAATCTTTCCATCGGCACTATCGCCAAACTATCCACAGACCAACTCAAGGAGCGGGCGGAGGAACTGCTTCGGTTGGGGCGTTCAACGCCGTTTGAGACGGTGGACGTAGCCGTGTTCGGCGACTTCCTGCCGCAGCGGCTCAAGTCCGCCAAGCAGCATGGGACGTCCATGAACGTGCGTCTCGCGGCCAACGACCTGGTGCAGTTCAAGGCAGATCTACTGGGTCTCACGCTGGACGCGTTGGTTCTGGAGACACCCATTGTCGACGCTGCGACGGCTGATTTGCTGCGAGGCATGATGTCGTCATGCGGCGCTCAACGAGGGGTTGTAGTGTACGGGTTTGGACGTCAGGAGGATGTGGATCACCTGCGCTCGCTGGGGTTTCGGGTGCTGCGCAGCCCGGTGGTCTTGGACGAGCTGGAGCAGGCCGTGTATCAGCCTGAACTGAGGTTTAGCCGGACGGCCACTAAGCCGGCCAAAGAAGCGGCCTCGAACGTCCCGTACACCGATTCGGCAGCGGGTCCGCCACCGCTCCGCCGGTTCAACCGCGACCAACTGCAGACTCTGGCGCAGGCGTCGTCCGCGGTAGCATGCGAATGCCCAAGACACCTAGTGGATCTGGTCAATGATCTCACCGCTTTCGAAATTTACAGCAGTGAATGCATTAATCTAAGCCCAAAGGACGCGGATCTGCACGCTTACCTGCATGATACGACAGCGCGCGCTCGCGCTTTGATCGAAGAAGCCTTGGATAGGGTTGCGACCGAGGAGGGGCTGCTCTAACCATCCTGCAAATGACGCCTCGGAGTAGCATCGCTCTCGCCTTGTTCCGGCTGTGCGTGCCACTGGGCAAGGAGAGGCGTGGTAGATATCTGCTCATCATCGGCGCAGGGTGAGCATCGGTCCAGGTCTACAAGTAGGGTGTCGTAAGCCTCGCCACCCCGTCCCTGAGTTTGATCGCCAGGCTTCGGCCATCCATATCGGCGAGCGTGACCTCGCGGGCTTGTGCGGCCTTGATGCTTACCAGCCGCTCAAGATCCGCTCCGAGAGCCGCGTCATAGCATTCCACGTTGAGTTCGAAGTTGAGTCGCAAACTGCGCGGGTCCCAGTTGGTTGATCCGACCAGACTCCAGACACCATCGACCAGAAACAATTTTGTGTGGTCGAATGGCTGGGGTGTCACGAAAATTCGGCACCCCTTGGAAAGCACCTGCCAGTACATGGCACTGGAGGCCCACTGGACCAAGGCTATGTTGCTTTTCTCCGGCAGGTATATCTGAACGTCAACGCCCCGCAGGGCCGCGACTCCAAGTGCGCGGGACAGCTCATCTGTGGGGAGAAAGTAAGGGGTCAGGATGCGGATGCTGGTCTGTGCCACCGACAAAGCAGCAAGCAGCGTATCCTGCATCTTACCGAGATCTTCGTCTGGGCCGCTGGCAATGGCCCTGGCCCAGACCGCCCCTTTCCGTGGCAGTTGTGGAAACCATTTCGCGCCGGCCAGGGACTCGTGGGTGACGAATCCCCAGTCCGTGACGAAGGCCTGCTGCAAATGGGCCACCACCGGTCCTTCAAACCGAAAATGCAGGCACTGCACCGGGTCCGCCGGGTTCAGCGACAGCCAGTGGCCCTCCCGAATATTGGTACCGCCTGTGTAGCCGATGCGGCCGTCCACCACCAGAATTTTGCGGTGATTGCGCAGATTGGCGTAGGGCGACAATCGGGCCAGCCGCGTCGGCAGGAACACGGCGGTACGAATTCCCCGGGCGGCAAGACGTTGCGGCATTTCGGGTTGGCTGTATCCGGCACCAACCGCGTCGATCAACACCCGCACTTCGACGCCCCTGTCCTGGGCACCCAGCAATGCCTCCATAAAGGCCTTGCCGGCGCGGTCGCTGTCGAAGATGTAACTGGCGAGGGAGACGGAGCATGCCGCGGCGTCGATTGCCGACAACATATCCGGGTAAGCTTGATCTCCGTTCAGCAACGGCCGCACCTTGTTACCCTGAAGCAGCGCGCTACCGGTCAGCCGGGAACCCGCTTCTGCCAATCCGGACAGGTGGGGATGCCGGGTCCGGAGCTGTGAGGGGCAATGCTCTGGACTGGCCCCCTGTCCGGGTGCCAGCTTGGCCTGCGAGATTTGTGGGATGCCGAGCGAGACCGCTTTGCGTTGTATCCGGTTGATGCCAAGCATGTAGTACAACAGGGCGCCTGCCCAAGGGGCGAGCCACACCAGCCCGACCCAGGCGATTACCGATCGGCTGTCGCGCTTGCGCAAAACGATATGCACCGTGGCGCCGATAGCGACTCCGAGTCCGACAACGGCCAACAGCCATGGCCACAAGGTCTCCAACAGACGCAGCAGCGTATTCATGCCGCCGAAGTATAAGTGGATTCACTCACCGACAGCGGCAGTTTTGACCGGTGTCGTGCCGGCCTGTTGCGTGCGCAGCAGAATGCCATCATTGTCCTCCGTGGATCTGTGGCAGGTGGTAAAGGGCCACCGTGCCTTGGACGCCAACTGTTGTTCAAAATGGATGCGGGTTTGAATTCAGAGATCGCCGCCTCGGTCTTGGAGGATGGATAGCAATGCCCCACCAGCTTTTGAGTCTACGGAACGTGCCTGAGGATGAAGCCGAGCAGGTGCGCCGATTGCTGGAAGCAAACGGCATCGATTACTACGAGACGCCGGCGAGTCTATGGGGTGTGTCCGGCGGCGCGATCTGGCTCAAGGACGATCAGTCCGTTGCGCGGGCCAGGGATTTGCTGAACGACTACCAGGTTCAGCGTGCCCAGGACATGCGGACGCTACACCTTGAACAGCGGCGGGCCGGTGGGGTCGATACCCTATGGGGGCGCGTCCGCAGGGACCCGTTCCGGACGTTGCTGTATCTCGCCGTGGTTGTTCTGGTACTTTACCTGTCCACCAAACCGTTTCTCGACTTCGGCGGTTGATCTCGCCGGCGGATCAGGGCGGCTGACCGGCGGTGGTCAGCATCGCCCCGGCCGTCTGCGCCGGTCCCCCCGCAAACCGGCCCAAAAGCAGCGCGCTCTGGTTTATCCGCGCAATACGGACGTGCCCGACCGCTCTCCCTGCCCGAGTAGAGTCAGCGGTTCAGGGTCGCCGCGTGATAGGCCAGGTGCTCGCCGATGAAGGTTGCGATGAAGTGGTAGCTATGATCGTAGCCATCCTGAAGCCTCAGCGTGATGGGCAAATCGCGTTCCTCGCAGGCCCGCACCAGGTCTTGCGGATGGAGCTGATCGGCAAGAAACTCGTCATTGGTCCCCTGGTCGATCAACATGGGCAGAGCCTCGGCGCCTGATTCAACCAGACAGGTCGCGTCGTAGGCCGCCCATGCATCCCTATCCGGTCCCAGGTAAGCCGTGAAGCAGCCCTCGCCCCAACCGCAGTTGACCGGATTGCATATGGGTGAGAAGGCGGACACCGAACTGTAGACGCCAGGGTTTTTAAGGGCACAGATCAGCGCGCCATGCCCCCCCATGGAGTGGCCGGTGATGGATTTGAGACCCGCGGTGACGGGGAACTTGTCCTCCACCAGGGCCGGAAGCTCCCGGGTCACATAGTCATACATTTGATAATGGCGCGACCAGGGACTTTGCGTGGCATTGACATAGAACCCTGCGCCCATTCCCAGGTCGTAGCGGTCCGGCTCGTCGGCCACATCTTCGCCGCGCGGACTGGTGTCGGGAATGATCAGCGCGAGCCCCAACTCCGACGCATAGCGTTGCGCGCCTGCCTTGACCCGGAAGTTATCGTCTGTGCAGGTCAGGCCGGAAAGCCAGTAAACCGCCGGCACCGGCCTGCGCTCGGTTTGTGGGGGAAGATAGACCGAGAAGGTCATGTTGCAGTCGCAGGACCTCGATCCGTGCTGATATCGGTTCAGCCAGCCGCCGAACTCCTTGACGCTTTCAATTTGTTCCACAAAACGGCCCTCAGAAAATGATGACCGAGCGAATGCTCTTGCCTTCGTGCATCAGATCGAACGCGGTGTTTATTTCCTCCAGCGGCATGGTGTGGGTCACCATGGAGTCGAGCTCGATTTGACCTTGCATGTATTTGTCCACATAGCCGGGCAGCTGAGTTCGGCCCTTCACGCCACCGAAGGCGGTCCCTTTCCAGGTACGACCGGTGACCAGTTGAAACGGACGGGTGTGGATTTCCTTGCCTGCGCCGGCTACGCCGATGATGGTGGAGACGCCCCAGCCCATGTGACAGCATTCCAGCGCCTCGCGCATGACCTCCACATTGCCTATGCACTCGAATGAGTAGTCGACGCCGCCGTTGGTCATTTCCACGATCGCCTCGGTGGTGGTCACGTCCAGTTCGGCCGGGTTGACGAAATCGGTGGCGCCCAGCGCCTTGGCGATCTCGAATTTGTCACGGTTCAAGTCCACCGCAATGATACGCCCGGCTTTGGCCATAACCGCACCCTGGATCACGGACAAGCCGATGCCCCCCAATCCGAACACGGCTACGGTCGAACCCGATTCCACCTTGGCCGTATTCAGCACCGCGCCGATGCCGGTGGTGACGCCGCAGCCCAGCAGACACACCTTGTCTAACGGCGCCGCCGGATTGACCTTTGCAAGAGCGATCTCCGGCACAACGGTGTACTCGGAAAACGTGGAGCAGCCCATGTAGTGGAAGATCGGCTTGCCGTTCAAAGAGAAGCGGCGGCTGTGGTCCGGCATGTAACCGGTCCACACGGTTGCGGCGATGGATTGGCAGAGGTTGGTTTTGTCTGAGTGACAGTACTCGCATACCCCGCACTCGGGGATGTAGAGCGGAATCACGTGGTCGCCGGGCTTGAGGTCCTTGACCCCCGGACCGCATTCCAGAACCTCGCACCCGCCCTCATGGCCCAGCACGCAGGGGAAAGCCGCCTCCGGGTCTTCGCCGGACAGCGTGAACGCATCCGTGTGACAAACCCCCGATGCCACCACTTTGAGCAAAACCTCGCCCTCCTTCGGGCCTTCCACTTCAATTTGCTCGATCTCGAGAGGCTTTTGCGCCTCCCAGGCTACGGCCGCGCGTGCTTTCATACCTTTACTCTCCTCACAGATGATGGGCGTAATGCCCGACGGGTCAACGGCGTCGCGATGTGACCCTGGATGCGTGGCCACTTCAGATGCTTCCCCAGAGCGCGCCCCCGGACGCCTGCTTGGGACTGTGGGAAGCTGCGTCGAGGGCCCGGTGGCCTTGTCATTACTGGTTTACCGACCCAGCGAATAGTAGGCTGGGCTGGCCGTAATGCCAAACCGCGTTCCATAGTGGGGTATTCAGGTGTCCTTGATCAATCGGGAAGGTGTCCTCGAGCGACCGGATTGGCGCCATCGATCGCCCCGGCTTGGTGCGTGATCCACCGTCACATGGCTTGGAGTCATGCGCGTTGTGCCACTATCATCGCGGGCCAGAACAATCCGTGACCGCACCCGCCATGTCCGTCGCCGCACCCGCCCTTCCGCCCATATCCATTCTGATGTATCACCAGGTCGGTGAGTTCAGCTCCCCGCAAAAACACCGGGCCAGCTTCTGCCACGTCAAGCGATTCACCGCTCAAATGCGCTTTCTCAAGCGCTACGGGTATAACGTTGTGTCTTTGGACCAGGCCGTTGCAGCGCTGTTTCATGGTCAGCCATTGACGGGGCGGCCGGTGGTGCTGACCTTCGACGACGGCTATCGCAACTTTCTCGAGTACGCGTTTCCGGTGCTCAGCCGGCACCGGTTCCCGGCTACCGTGTTTCTGGTTACGGGCCGCATCGGACAGGACTCCGATTGGGTGCGCAGGGCCGGGCGCCAGGCCGCGACGCTGATGAGCGTTGCCGAGATTCGGGACCTGTCCGCCCGGGGAATAGGATTCGGAGCCCACAGTGTCACGCACCCGCGTCTGTCGCAGATCCGAACCGAGCGGATGCGTGAGGAAGTACAGAGCAGCAAGACGCAGTTGGAAGCCATACTGCAGTCGCCGGTGGCCCATTTCTGCTACCCCTACGGCGACTACGACCCGGCGGTGCGGGATGCGGTGGCGAATGCCGGGTTTCAGACTGGACTGACCTGTATCCGAGGGGCGGCCAACGCCGCCGACAATGCCTTCGAGATTCCCCGCAAAGCCATATCCTATGGCGATTCCCTGGCGGGATACTGGTGGAAGCTGCACATGAAACATCGGCGCAAGGACCCGGCTGGGTGACCGTCCCCCTGAATAAAGCTGGTATAGTCCGGCGGCGGACGGCAGGGGTGCGGAACGGGTCGTGTGGCCGGTTTGATCAGATCCATACATATATTGGGAAGTCGTCAGTTTGGCGGCGCTGACCAGTTTTTCGTTCGCTTGGTGCGTGCCCTGGGCGAGGCCGGCCATCCAACCCTGGCGGTGACCCGCCCCGACAGTCCGGTGGCCCAAGCGTTGGCGGAATCTGGACATGAACAGGTGCAGATACCCATGGCGAACGGCTGGGACCTGGCCTCGGCCTGGCGTATTCGCCGACTGGTGGCGGATTGGGATCCGGATATCGTGCAGACCTATATGGGCCGCGCAACCCGGTTGACCCGTTTGCCCAGGAGGCGGCGCGCCATCCACCTGGCCCGCCTTGGTGGCTATTACAAGATCCGGGGCTACTATCGGCATGCCGATGGATGGATCGGGAATACACAAGGGGTCTGTGACTACCTGGCCGGTGCCGGTCTGCCCCCTGATCGGATCTGGCGGATCGCCAATTTTGTGCCCGAACCGAGCCCCTGCGGGCCCGATGAACTTGCCGGAATACGGGCCGATAGACAGTTGCCCGAGGGCGCCTGGCTGATTTTTGCCCTGGGCCGCTTTATCGACATCAAGGGTTTCGACGATCTTCTTCAGGCGCTGGCTTTGCTGGCAAACAGTGTCGGCGATCGATCGGTGCACCTGATGATTGCTGGCGATGGGCCCATGAAACAGACGCTGCACGATCTTAGCCGGAAACTGGGGTTGACGGAGCGCGTGACCTGGCTCGGTTGGTGCGCCGATCCAACCCCCTATTTCCGGCTCTGCGATCTGATGGTTTGTCCTTCACGTCATGAAACCCTGGGCAATGTCATCCTGGAGGCCTGGCGGCACCGATGCCCGGTGGTCTCCACCACCACGCCCGGCGCCCGCGAGATCGCCACCGATGGGGAAAACGCCTGGCTATGCCCGGTGAAGGCGCCGCCCAAGTTGGCTGCCTCCATCGGTAAGGCGCTGGCGGCGCCAGCGGGGGAGCGTGCGCGCAGGGCTGATCAGGGTTTCGAGACGGTGATAGGAGAGTATGGCCGGGAGGCGATCCTGAACGCCTATGTCGGCCTGTACGATCGCCTGCGTGGCTGAGGTTCAGCTGCCCGCCCCGCCGCGTCGGGTGCTGATCATCCGGCCCAGCGCCATAGGGGATGTGATCATGGCATCCGGCATTATCCCAGTGTTGCGTGCGGCGTGGCCCCGGGCCCATCTGGCCTGGCTGGCCGAGCCCATGGTGGCGGGCCTGCTGAGCGACAATCCCCGCATCGACCAGATTATCCTGTGGCCAAAGACCGAATGGCGCGCCCTATGGCGGGCACGCCGTTTTGGTGAGTTGAGCCGCGCAATCGTCACTTTTCGACAGACGCTGCGCCAGGCCTCGTTCGATCTGGTGATCGATATCCAAGGATTGCTGAAATCCGGACTACTGGCTTGGCTTACCGGCGCACCCATACGTCTCGGCCTGGGTTCCCGTGAGGGCAGCCAGCGTTTTATGTCTCAGGTCATTCGCCCGCCCGGAGGGGACAGACGCATCGGTTCCGAGTACCGCCACCTGCTGACCGCCCTCGGCCTGGACCAGGTCGGCTATGCCATGGATCTGGTTGTGTCCCCAGCCACCCGCAAAAAGGCAAGGAGTACATTGCGGCGTATGGGAGGTGGTCGGCCGTATTCGGTGTTGGCTCCCTTTACCACCCGACCCCAGAAACATTGGTTCGAGGACCGTTGGCACAGTCTTGCGGTTCGAATGCCGGAACAGGTCGGTGGAGATGTGGTGATTCTGGGTGGTCCAGGCGATACCGAAGAGGCGGGGCGCATTGTCAGGGGACTGGGACCTGGTGTAACGAATCTGGCGGGCGCGTGCTCCCTGGCCGAGTCCATTGCACTGATCCAGGACGCGCAACTTCTGGTGGGCGTTGATACCGGTCTCACCCATGCGGGCGTGGCGGCTCGAATCCCTACCGTGGCATTGTTTGGATCGACCCGGCCCTATCTGGATACCGGGTACGATGGCGGACGGGTTCTGTATAACGCCCTGGCCTGCTCTCCCTGTAGACGCAAACCCACTTGTGGCGGACTTTTTACCTGTATGCGCGAACATCGGGTGGAAACGGTGCTGCAGATGGCGCGGACGTTGATGGCGGGTGGCGCGTGATCAGCCGGCGCGTCCCCATCGGCAGGGTCGCCCGCCATGGGTGAGTCCCCCCCGATCGCGGTGTTTCTGTCGTTTTCCGGCCAGGGCGGGGTGGAACGCATGGTGCTGAATCTGGTTGAGGGCTTTGCCGCTGCTGGCCACCGGATCGACCTGCTGGCGGTTCGCGCCGGTGATATGGAACAGCGGGCATGGCCGGACGCGGTCCGGGTCCGGGACCTGGGCGTTCGTCATACGGCGCTGGCCAGACCCGCATTGACACGCTATCTGCGTGAGTTCCAACCCTGTGCCCTGTTCTGCGCAAAAGACCGGGCCATCCGTGTTGCGGTGAGGGCTCGTGCGCGCAGCGGCGTGCCCTGCACGCTGGTGGGCCGATTGGGCACCAATCTGTCCGCTGCCCTGGGCGGGCGCGGCGTCCTGGCGCGTTGGCTCCGAATTGCGCCCATGCGGCGCATCTATCGTCAGGTCGACACCGTGGTGGCGGTTTCCCAAGGCGTGGCTGAAGACACGGCCAGGGTCACAGGACTGCCCCCGACCCGGATTCGGGTGGTGCGCAATCCCGTCGTGACCCCGCGGCTCCGACAGCAGGCCGATCAAGCCCCTGATCATCCCTGGTTCGCCGAGGGCGGCAAGCCGGTGATACTGGGTGCCGGCCGTCTCACCGAGCAAAAGGACTTCCAGACCCTGATCCGCGCCTATGCAGCCGTTCGAAAGACCCGCGCTGCCCGGCTTGTGATCATAGGTGAGGGGCGCTCAAGGAATGACCTGGAACGGCTTTCCGGGCTATTGGGCGTGCACGCGGCGGTGGATTTTCCGGGGCACCTGGATAACCCGTACGCATTGATGGCGCGCGCCGCCGTGTTCGTGCTCTCGTCCCGATGGGAGGGGTCACCCAATGTGCTTACCGAAGCCCTGGCCCTGGGCACGCCTGTCGTGTCCACCGACTGCCCCAGCGGTCCCCGTGAACTTCTGGACGGCGGTCGCTACGGCGAGCTGGTACCCATGGGTGACGTGCCGGCCATGGCCGCGGCCATAGGTCGGGTTCTGGATGGCGCCCGTCCCGCGGGTTCCGCCGCTGACGCGGTGCGGGACTACACGGTGGAGGCCAGCGTTCGGGGGTATCTGTTGGCACTGGGGTGCGGCAAAGACGGATAGGGACGAACGTCTCGCCCACCGCGATCGGCGGGCCCGCAGGCGCATGGGCGTCGCGGTCGGGTTTCGACCTCCATGCGGATAAACGCTAATCTGCCCCCAATCCAGCGATCCGGCAAGGTCCAGCGCGCCCGCTCCCATGTTGCTTTCGATTCGCCATCGTTTCCTGTTCATCCATACCGCAAAGACCGGCGGCACCAGCGTGCGCGCCGCGCTCAGCGGCTACAAGTGGCGAGATCCGTATCGTTTGCCCCAGTATCTGTGCAGCAGGATCAGCGGCCTCACCGGCCATCGTCTCGGCGTCAAGTTTCCGCGACACGCCAAAGCCATCGCCGCCCAGGAGATGCTGCCGCGGGCGTTCTATGATTCGCTGTTCAAGTTCGTTTTCGTCCGCAATCCGTGGGATCTTCAGGTCAGTTCCTATCATCACCTCAAGCGGGAGCGCCCGCATCTGGTGGCAGGTCGGGACTTCGAGACGTTTCTGCGCTGGAAGCTGGATCCGGGCCGCCCCTATCAGTTCCACATCGATACTTCCATCGAGCGGCAGTCCGATTATGTGGTGGATCTGCACGGCAAGGTCATCGTTGATCTGATTGGTCGCTATGAGCGCCTTACGGAGGATTTCTCGGAGGCCTGTCGACAAATCGGCATCCGTCCACCCGACTTACCGCACCGACGGCGGGCGCAGGATCGCGAGCATGACTATCGCAGCTATTACACGGATCAGACCGCCGCCCTGGTTGCGGAGCGTTTCGCCGATGACCTGAGCATGTTTGAATACCGGTTCTAGCGCTCCTGGAGCTGATCTTGGGGAGGGTTGGTTGGTGCGGTGAATTCAAATAGGACTTGCCCCGTCCTAATTTCTTAGTAAACTGAGCGGAGGTCAATGCCTGGGTTCCCGGGCCCGCTTCCGAAACCATTCTGCTGATCTCATTTGGGTCTCAAGACCAGTTTGCGGAACGAATCGGGCTAAATAGGGACCAATTTGGTGCGGTTTGTTTTCACTAGCACACGAGCGCTCGAATACACATGTTACGCCTGAGCAAGCTGAGCGATTACGCCATCGTGATCATGACCGATCTCGCGGGAGACGGGCATGCTGAACTGCAGAATGCCGGCACCATCGCCGAACGCACCGCGGTGGCTCAGCCCACGGTCAGCAAGTTGCTGAAAATGCTGGCCGGACACGGGCTGGTGAGTTCGGTTCAGGGGCGCCACGGCGGTTACCAGCTCGGGCGGCGCCCCGGTGAGATCACGGTGACTCAGATTGTGGAGGCCATCGACGGGCCGCTGGCACTGACCGAGTGCGGACTCGACGACGGCAGCAGTTGCGGCTTGGAGAAGGTGTGTAGTGTGCGCCCCCATTGGCGCCACATCGGCAGTGCGATTCGCTCGGCGCTGGACGGCATTACCCTCGAGTTGTTGATCGGCAGTCCGATCACCCATTTGATGCAATGGACCCATCATGAATCCAGGGCCGCAGAGCGACCCGCGGGAGGACAGTGAACATGGCAACGTCCCAGTCTGAAGTCGAAAAACTTGTCCATCGGGAGTACAAACACGGTTTCGTCACCGACATCGAGCAGGAGACGCTGCCGCCCGGGCTGGACGAGGGGGTCATTCGGACCATATCGGCTTTTAAGGGTGAGCCGGAGTTCATGCGCGAGTGGCGCCTCAGTGCCTTTCGTCATTGGCAGACCATGAGCGAGCCGAGTTGGGCCCACGTAAGCTACCCACCGCTGGATTTCCAGTCTATTTCGTACTATTCCGCACCCAAGACCCGTGAGCAAATCGAGGCAGAAGCCCCGAAAAGCCTGGACGAAGTAGACCCCAAACTGCTCGAGACCTATGACAAGCTGGGCATTCCGCTGCACGAAAGGGCCCGGCTGGCCGGCGTGGCTGTGGACGCGGTGTTCGACAGTGTGTCTGTGGCCACGACCTACAAGGACAAACTCTCCGAGCACGGCATCATTTTTTGCTCATTTTCGGAAGCCGTGCGCGAGCACCCCGAGCTAGTCCGGAAATACCTCGGTACGGTGGTGCCGCCAGGGGACAATTTCTACGCCTCGCTCAACTCCGCGGTGTTTTCCGACGGCTCCTTTGTTTTTGTGCCCAAAGGGGTCCGCTGCCCCATGGAGCTGTCCACCTATTTTCGCATCAATGCCTCCAACACCGGCCAGTTTGAACGCACATTGATCGTTGCCGAGGAGGGCGCTTACGTCAGCTACCTGGAGGGCTGCACGGCACCCATGCGGGATGAGAACCAGCTCCACGCCGCTGTGGTGGAACTGGTGGCCTTGGAGGGCGCCGAGATCAAGTATTCGACAGTTCAGAACTGGTATCCCGGCGACGAGGAAGGCCGCGGTGGTATCTATAATTTTGTCACCAAGCGCGGTGAGTGCCGTGGCGACAACAGCAAGATTGCCTGGACCCAGGTAGAGGCGGGTTCGGCCATTACCTGGAAATACCCGAGCTGTGTGCTGAAGGGCGACAACTCGGTGGGCGAGTTCTATTCGGTGGCGGTGGGTAACAACTGCCAGCAGATTGACAGCGGCACCAAGATGATCCACATCGGCCGCAACACCCGAAGCACCATTATCTCTAAAGGCATTTCCGCCGGCCGCGCGAACAACGCCTACCGAGGTCTGGTCAAGGTTTTGCCCACGGCCAAGGGGGCCCGCAACTACACCCAGTGCGATTCTCTGCTGATGGGGGACCAGTGCGGCGCCCACACCTACCCCTACATCGAGGTGCGGGAGCCCAGCGCTCAGGTGGAGCACGAGGCCACCACCTCGAAGATCGGCGATGACCAGATTTTCTACCTGCTCCAGCGCGGTCTCTCGGAAGAGGATGCGGTCAATATGATCGTCAGCGGTTTCTGCAAAGAGGTCTTCAGCGAATTGCCCATGGAGTTCGCTGTAGAAGCCCAGGCACTGCTGGCAGTGACTCTCGAGGGCGCGGTCGGCTGACCGCCGCAGCCCAGAGAAGCAGTCGCCAGCATAACGAACGGATTTTCGGAGGACGAAAGATGTTGAAGATAACGGACCTGCATGCCGAGGTGGACGGCAAACCCATTCTCAAAGGCCTGAACCTGGAAGTCGGTTCCGGCGAAGTGCACGCGATCATGGGGCCAAACGGTTCCGGCAAGAGCACGCTATGCCAGGTGCTTGCCGGCCGCGACGGTTACCAGGTGACCAGTGGATCGGTCAGCTTCGAGGGCCAGGATTTGCTGGCCATGGCGCCGGAAATCCGCGCCCGCGAGGGTTTGCTGCTGGCGTTCCAATATCCGGTGGAGATCCCCGGGGTCAAGAACGTGTACCTGCTCAAGGCCGCCTATAACGCGCAACGCGAACACCGGGGAGAGCCTGAAGTGGATGCGTTCGAGTTTCTCCAATTGCTGCGTGAACGCACCCGCATCATGAAAATGGACGAGAGTTTTCTGCACCGCGGGGTCAATGAAGGTTTCTCCGGCGGCGAGAAGAAGCGCAACGAGATACTCCAGATGCTGGTGCTGGAACCCAAGCTCGCGCTGCTGGACGAGACCGACTCCGGGCTCGATATAGACGCATTAAAGGTCGTATCCGAGGGCGTCAACACGCTGCGCGGCGAGGATCGGTCGGTGGTGCTGGTAACCCACTACCAGCGTCTGCTGGACCACATCGTTCCTGATTTCGTCCATGTTCTGAGCGACGGACGGATCATCAAATCCGGCGACAAGAGCTTGGCGCTTGAGCTGGAGGCTAACGGGTATCAGAACGTGGTGGAGGCGGCATGAGCGAAGCCGACTATCTGGAGGCGTTCCGGTCGGAACAGGGAAGCCTGGGCGCCCAGCTGCCGGACTGGGTAATGGCCTTGCGGCTATCGGCCCTGGGTCGCTTTGAACGGGCCGGCTTTCCGGATCCCCGACACGAGGAATGGCGCTACACCAATATCCGTCCGATCGTAAAAAAGGCGTTCAAACCCGCAGGCGATGCGCTGGCGCCGCTGGAGGTCGGTGTGCTGGACCAGCATCGGCTGGGGGTGGACTCCGCGGTCGAGTTGGTGTTTGTGAATGGCCGCCTGCACGCGGGGTTGTCCCAAATGCAGGGGCTGCCCGACGGCGCCGTGGTCGAAGACCTGGGCACTGCGCTGCGCAGTCGTGGGGAGACTCTGCAGCCATTGCTGGGGCAGATTGCGGACGATCGCGACAGCAGCTTCGTCGCCCTCAGCACGG
The DNA here is from genome assembly GCA_024641125.1 of Candidatus Competibacteraceae bacterium. GTDB lineage: Bacteria > Pseudomonadota > Gammaproteobacteria > Competibacterales > JAHEDQ01 > JAHEDQ01. Next base: position 28,969 of record JAHEDQ010000001.1, read on the forward strand.
CGTTTCTGAGGGATGGTGTCTTTATTGGACTGGCCCCCGGCTGCGTGCTGGAGCGGCCGATCAAACTGCTGTTCGTGTCCACCCGCGAGGCCCAACCCGTGGTGTTTCACCCCCGGATCCTATTCCACGGCGGGGCCAACAGTCAGGCCACGGTGATCGAGCACTACGCCGGTATGGAGGGCAGTGCAAGCTTCACCAACACGGTTACCGAAGCGGCTCTGGAGGCCGGCGCCCGGCTGGAGCACTACAAGATTCAGCGGGAAAGCACCCAGGCCTATCACATCGGCAGCCTGCATGTCCGGCAGATGCGGGACAGCAGCCTGCGCTCCCACAATGTAAATCTGGGTGGGCGGCTGGTGCGCAATGATTTGAACATTGGACTCATGGAGCCGGGTGCCGAAGTGCTGCTCAACGGGCTTTTCATGGCCGGTGGGCGGCAGCATGTGGACAACCACACCCGGGTTCATCATGCGGCGCCGCATACCCAGAGCACGGAGGAGTACCGGGGCATAATCGATGATCACGCACGGGGCGTGTTTAAAGGTCGGGTGCTGGTCGATCGCGGCGCTCAGCGGATCGAGGCCCATCAGACCAGCGCGAACCTGGTGTTATCCGATGGCGCCGAGGTAGACACCAAGCCGGAGTTGGAAATTTACGCCGACGATGTGGTGTGCAGTCATGGCGCCACGGTGGGCCAACTCGATGAGCAATCATTGTTCTACCTGCGTTCGCGGGGCCTGGATGACAAGACCGCCCGGGGACTGCTGACATTCGCATTTGCTGGAGAAGTCATCAGCCGCATCGGCGAGCAGTCGATTCGGGACAGATTGGAAGAAGTGATCGTGGGCCGTCTGCCCGATCACCAACGCCTGAAGGAATTGGTATGAACGCAACAGCCGAGACTGTGACCAAATCCGACGCCGCGGTCTTCGACGTGGAGCGCATTCGGGCCGATTTCCCGATCCTGGCGGAGCGGGCCCACGGGCAGCCCCTAGCCTATCTGGACAACGCCGCCACTTCGCAAAAACCCCAGGCCGTGATCGACGCGGTCAACCACTACTATCGGCATCAGAATGCCAACGTCCATCGAGGCGTTCACCTTCTGAGCGAGCGGGCCACCGAGGTGTACGAAGGTGCCCGGGATCGGGTGAGGGACTTTATCAATGCCCGATCGAGCCGCGAGGTCGTGTTCGTTCGGGGCACCACCGAAGGCATCAATCTTGTTGCCCACAGTCTGGGCAGGGGGTTTCGTAAGGGGGACGAAGTGGTCATCTCCCATATGGAGCATCACTCCAATATCGTGCCTTGGCAGCAGTTGCGCGACCAACTGGGCATCGTCCTCAAAGTGGCACCGATCAATCAGGCCGGCGAACTGGACATGGAAGCGTTCGAGGCCCTGTTGGGCGAGCGCACCAAGCTGGTGAGTGTCACCCATGTATCCAACGCCTTGGGCACCATCAATCCGGTGCGGCGGATCATCGAGCTGGCGCATGGTCGCGACATACCGGTGCTGCTGGACGGAGCTCAGGCCGTGCCCCATGCGGGGGTGGACGTTCAGGCCCTGGACTGCGAGTTTTATGTGTTTTCGGGACACAAGATGTTTGCTCCCACGGGCATAGGTGTGCTGTACGGAAAAGAAGCTCTGCTCGAGCGAATGCCACCGTTTCAGGGTGGCGGTGAAATGATCAAGATGGTCACCTTCGACCGCACGGTCTATGCGGAACTGCCGCACAAGTTTGAGGCCGGCACGCCGAATATCGCCGGTGCGGCAGGTCTTGGCGCGGCGGTGGCTTATTTGAACGCGGTCGGTATGGACCGGATCGCCGCCTACGAACACCAGCTGCTGACGTACGGAACCGAACAGCTCCAGCAGGTTCCGGGCGCCCGCATCATCGGCACCGCCCGGGACAAGGCGGCGGTGCTGTCTGTTGTGCTGGACGGCGTTCACGCCCATGACATCGGCACCATTGTCGACCGCAAGGGCGTCGCGGTTCGCTCCGGCCACCACTGCGCCATGCCGGTCATGCAATTCTTCAAGGTGGCGGCCACCGCCCGGGCGTCGCTGGCGTTCTACAACACCCGGGACGAACTCGACCGCTTCTGCGACGCCTTGCGCTACGCCCGTGAGGTTCTGGTCTGATGGATCTGGACGACCTGTACCAGGAAGTGATCCTGGACCACAAGCGCAACCCAAGGAATTTCGGGCCCATGCCCGATGCAAACCGGAACGTGGATGGGTTCAATCCCCTGTGCGGCGATCATATTCACCTGCACATGAAACTGGCAGGCGACGTGATAGAGGATGTGCGCTTCGAAGGAGAGGGCTGCGCCATTTCCACAGCCTCGGCTTCGTTGATGACCGAAGCGCTCAAGGGCAAGCGGGTCGAGGAAGCTGAGCGCATGTTCGAGGCGGTCCATGCCCTGCTGACCGAAGAGGATGTCGATCCCGACCTGGGCCAACTCGGCAAGCTGGCCATCTTTTCCGGCGTGAGACAGTTTCCGTCCCGGGTCAAGTGCGCAAGCCTCGCCTGGCATACGCTGTGCGCCGCCATTCAGGATGATGGTGACGAAGTCATCACCACCGAGTAGGGGAGGTCGGATGCAGGTTCAGGAGACCATCGAGCTCAATCGCGATTGCCTCGCCGCAACCGTGCCCACAGGACAGCAGGTGCTGCTGCCCAATGGTACGGAGGTGGGTGTTGTCCAGGCGCTGGGTGGCAGTTTCACCATTCTGTTCTATGGACGCATGTTCCGCATCGACGGCGCGGACGCCGATGCTTTGGGCAAGGAACCCCTGCCGCCGCCCGAGTTACCCGCCGAAGCCTCGGACGAGCAGGCCCTGGAGGTGGTCATGGATCTGCTCCGGGGCTGTTACGATCCTGAAATCCCAATCAATATAGTTGACCTTGGCCTGGTCTATCGATGTGATGTGACCACCATCGAACCGGGATCACGACGGGTCGAAGTCGACATGACCCTGACCGCGCCGGGCTGCGGTATGGGTGACGTGCTGGCCGCGGATATACAGAACAAGCTGAGCATGGTTCCAACCATCGACCAGGTCCAGGTCGAGATCGTTTTCGATCCGCCGTGGCATCACGGCATGATGACCGAATCGGCCCGCCTGCAGGTGGGCGTTTTCTAGAATGGGTGAGGTCCTGATGTCGGATTGGGTAGACGTGGTGGAGGCGGATCGCCTCAAGCTGGGCGACCGGGTGAAACTGGATCTGGATGATGTGGAAGTGATCGTGTGCAGGGCCGGCGAAGTGGTGTATGCGTTCGAAGACCTCTGTAGTCACGATTCTTACCCGTTGGGTGATGGACCGATAGAAGACGGGACCATCACCTGCCCCTTACACGGCGCCAGTTTTTGTTTAAAGTCCGGTGAGGCGCTGACGCCGCCGGCCTATTCGCCGATCACGGTTTTTCCGGTGCGGATCGAGAACGGAATGGTTCAGGTTCGCGACCATCGTTGGGACTGACTGGCCGTGGCGGAGTCGCAGCAGGAGACGGATGATCACATGACCGCACAATCAGAAACTCTGGACACGGAAAACCCGCAAAACACCGTGCCCCCGGATCTGTCCGGGATCACTTTGACCGACCGCGCTTTGACGCACATCCGGCGTGAAATGGCGCATGAAAAGCCGATGCCCCTGGGTTTTCGAATCGGCGTGACCAAGACCGGCTGTTCCGGCCTTGCCTATGTGGTGGATTTCGTGCGCGAAGCCCGGGATGACGATCGGGTGTTCACCCAGGCCGATGGTCTGGATGTGTATGTGGACGAAAAAAGCCTGCAAGTCATTCGGGGCCTGCGTGTGGATTACAGCCGCGAAGGTTTGACCCAGATGCTGCGATTCCAGAACCCCAACGTTACCGGCGAGTGCGGGTGCGGCGAGAGTTTTACCGTCGGCTAAGAAGCCTCTGATCTATTCGTGAACGTGCATCTTGGGGCTGAAATGCACAGCTTCATCGTTGCAGATCTTGGCAATAGCACAACTATTACCCGCCATCTGCGCCTTGAATCTGCACATTTCACCCTCCAATCTGCCTCGTCCAGAATAAATCTTAGGCTCCCTGACTGATCCGCTGCGGTTCGCAAACTGATCGGGCCCGCGCCTCGAAGCCGCTCGGGGCTTGCTCACACCGGGGTGCGTGCAGGAGGTTCCCGTTTGGTCGCCGCATCGTTCATGTTCCACGGTCATGGCCCCGCACCACGAGGCCTCGGCTTGAACCGCCCTGGATACCGAGACGCGATGCGTATCAAGTGAGCAAATCTTCCCTGGATCTGCATACCCGGGGGACGGCCATCGTCGCCCTGGGCGTTTTGCTGCTGAGCTTTGATGCGCTGATGGTGCGTCTGGCGGGGACCAGTGCCTGGAACGTCATCTTCTGGCGCGGTGTGTTCATCTTTGTGTCTTTGGCGCTTTACGATGGATTGATCCAGCGCGGTGCCGGGTTCATGGCGGTCCGTGACAGGCTGCGTCCAGCGTTGATTGCCGGTTTTCTCGCCGGTGTCGGCCTGGCGCTTTTCCCCCTGTCGATTATGCAAACCACGGTGGCCAACACCGTTGTCATCCTCACCACAACGCCGTTCTTCGCCGCCCTGTTCACCCGCCTGTTTTTGGGTGAACCCGTGCCGGGCCGAACCTGGGTGGCTATCTGCACGGTGGCCGTGGGCGTGGGCTGGATTTTCGCCGGTTCTCTGAGTGCGGGTGGCTTGATCGGCGATGTGCTGGCCTTGTGTGCCGCCGCCTGGTTCGGCCTCAATATGACCTATTTGCGCAAACACCCCGATATCCCCAGGATTCCCATCGTCGCCATGAGCGGAGTGGTCGCGGCGATTCTGGCTCTGGTGCCGGCGCTGCCGTTCCAGGTGCCCGTGGCCGGACTGAGATTTTTGGCGGTGAGCGGGCTGGTGCAGATGCCCCTGGCCATGGTGATGATCTCTGTGGGAACCCGGTTTCTGCCCCCCGCTGAGGTTACGCTGTTGTTGCTGATCGAAACCCTGCTCGGCCCAATCTGGGTTTGGCGGATTCTCGGTGAGGTGCCGGGAATCGATACGCTTCTGGGGGGCGGGCTCATTCTCCTTACTCTGACCGCGCATTCCTATGCGACCCTGCGACAGATGAAGCGACAAGCCCTGAAGAGCGCCTGAGTTGCCGCCACTCCGCGGTTGTCTAAGCGGGCGGGGGGTGCCACGATAGTCGCTGGTTTTCTCGACCTCCGTGCGCCGACTGTGTTTGCGGTCGGGCGATGATCTGTATGACCTTATGAACCTTGCCGGACTTCATACTCGTTTCCAATTCGCATTGCTCCAGCTGATACGCGGTCACGATGCGGCGCGTCAGCTCGACGTGCTGGCGAAAATGGCCAGGGTCCTGTCGCTTGCCCCGTTCAGCGATCAGACCAGTGCGCATTGGCGTATCGTGGCGCAAATCGTCGCCGTTGCCGGCACCCGCGCCGAGCCCGAGACCCGTAAGCGTCTACTGGGATGTTTGCGGCAGGCGGAGCAGGATCTGGGGCGCTTGGCCAGGGAAGGGGATGGCTTTTTCAGCGACGCGCCTGCTCGTCGCGTACGGGGCCGAATGGAAGCCTTTCTATCCGTTTTGGAACGGGACCGAGCGGCTGACGCGGCTCAACTTCCCGACCGCTCCGGCGCCAGCGATTTCATCGCGGAGACGCGGACGGGGGATCCTGATGAGTCGGAGCTGGATGAAGCAGTCGTATCGGATGACGGACCCGCGCCGGCGACCGCGAATGACAGCCCCCTGTCGTCACCCGAGCTGGCGGCCCTGCAATCGACCATGGCAAAAATGGCCGCCCATGATGCCTGGGGTGTGTTTGCGGATGACGCTCGGCCATCCACTGAAGGCGAATCCGGGAACAGCGCGGCGTCCGTGTTGGAAGTGGACCCGGCGGACTGTGCACCGATCGATCACGTGCTCCCGCGCTTGAAGTGGGTGGTGCGTCAAGGCTGCCGCGACCTCAATCGGATCTGCGAAATCGAGCTGGTGGATTCGGGCAATGTGCCCCGGACCATGCTCAAGGCCCTGGTTCCAATCCTGGAAACCTTGACCCGGAACGCCGTCTATCTTGGCGCGGTAATGCCACCGGCCGCGCCGACGCCTCAACCCACGCCGGCCTCCGATGAAGAAATCGATGAGCCGCCCGGCGAGGCGTCGACGCCCAAGCCATCTCGCCTGATGCTGGGCTATGGCGAGCGGGAAGGTCGTGGCGTGGTCGCGCTCGAGACCGAGACCCTGGCGCTGGATCTGACTGAACTCAGAGATGCGGCGCAGACAGCCATGCCCGGTCCCGATCCGCTGACACCCTCCGGTTTGGCAGGGCTGCTGCTGAATCCGGAGTTTTCTCCGGCGGATCGTGCGCGCCAGGTCGCGGGTTACGGCAGCGGCCTGGCCGAGGCCGCGGACACGGTGCACTCCATGGGCGGTGGCCTGGCTGTGGAGGCCGTGGGAGAAGGCGGGTTGCGTTTTGTTTTGACGCTGCCCCCATGGCGCTTGGTCGAAGCCGATTTGGAAGCGTCCGGTTCCGGCTGAGGCCCAATGGGTCATGCCTTGCCGAGGCTACCGGGCGCTGTGTCGGTAGACATACAGTCCTGTGGCGACCACCATCCCCGCGCCCAGGATCACGCTGGGCGCCGGTGTTTCCTTCCAAACCAGGAAACCCAGCAGGGCTGCCCAGATCAGCGCGGTAAAGTCATACGGCGCCACCACGTAGACCGGTGCATAGCGATAAGCCTGCATCAGTCCATATAGTCCCAGTGCACTGGTCAGTCCAAGCAACCCCATCAACCCGCCGTCCGATGCGCTCGCCACCGGCGTCCATATCCAGGGCAGGGTAGCGGCGGTCACCAGGGCCATGCCCAGGGCGCCGTAGAACACAAGCTGCTCGCTCCGTTCGGTGACGGATAGAAAGCGGGCGTGTATCAGCCACAGGGCATACAGCGCACTGCCCGCCAACGCGGCGGCGACCCCGAGCCAATCGGTGCTGTGCCACTGCGGGCCGATCATGATGATTACCCCGCTGAAACCCACCCCGAGTGCGAGCGTCCTCGGCCCGTCGGCGCGTTCACCCAGCAACGGGCCGGACAGGGCGGCGATGAACAGCGGTGCGGTCATGGCAAAGGCCAAGGCGTCCGCCAGCGGCAGCCGGGTCAGTGAATAGTAAAAGCTCATAAAGCTGGCGAACTGCAGGCCCACGTGCAGCAGATAGCGCGCCGGTCGGCGGGTGGGCAGGGCAAAGACGCCGGCCAGATGGCGGGTCAGCAGGGCCAACGGAATCAGTACCAGCGCGCTGCGCACGAACATCAACTGCAGCAGCGGATAGTCTGCGGCGAGCCACTTGATGATCGCATCCTGTATCGACAGCACGCACATGGCCGCCAGCGCCAGTCGGATTGCCCGGGCCGGGTCCGAGGCCGGTGTCTGATTGGGTGGAAGCGCATTGTTGTCCTGCATGGAGATGCTTTCGCTGCTGGCTGCCCGCGAGGCGCGTGTCTATCGATCGCCGGTCGCTCCGCCGGTGCGGGGGCGGCGGTTGCGCAGGGCGGACGGGTTCTGTCCATAGGTATTGCGGTAGCAGCGGGAAAAACTGGGAAGGGAAGCGAATCCACAGCGAAAAGCGATGTCGGTCACGGAATGCTGACTTTGCTCCAGCAGCCCGCGCGCCCGTTCCAGCCGCAGTCGTCGATAGTAGGCGCCGGGGGTGATACCCAGCCACCGGTTAAACACACGTTCCAGCTCGCGCAGCGATATGTCCAGACAAGTGGCAAGGTCACGGGTGGAAAGTGGCTCTTCGATACGTGATTCCATCAACGCCACGGCACGGTGCACGTTCGCATTGGGGCATTGCAGGCGTTGGTCCAGGCTGTGGCGCTGGGCGGCATCGGCCGAGCGCATCGGGCTGTAGACGAACTGTTCGGCCACCGACACCGCCAATGCCCGCCCGTGCCGACATTCTACGATGTGCAGCATCAGGTCCAGACATGCGGTCGCGCCGGCGGCGGTCAGGCGGCCGCGATCCACCAGGTACAGTGCTTCCCGTGTCTGTACCGCCGGGAATCGTTCCCGGAAATCGTCCAGCGCCTCCCAGTGCACCGTGGCCTGATATCCGTTGAGCAATCCGGCTCGGGCCAGTACATAGGCACCGGTGTCCGCCGCCGCCAGATGTGTGCCGGCCAGGGCACGGCCCCTGAGCCACCCCAGCATACGGCTATCGACGGCCGACATGGGCTGGTCGCTGGCCAGAACCACGACCAGGTCGGACGGCGGTGCGTCATGCAACCCGTGCTCCACGACGCTGACCATATCGTTACTGGCCCGGACCGGGGCGCCGTCAGGGGACATCAGGGACCACTGAAACAGCCGGCGACCTGAGATCCGGTTCGCCGCGCGCAGCGGCTCCGTGGCCGATGAGAAGGCCATAAGCGAGTACTGGGGGAGCAACAGAAAGATCAGTTTCAAAGGCGTGGGGCCGTCTGCGTCGAGCATGATCTTGGCCCTCGAAACTTACACTCGAAACAATCGTTAAATGTTAAGTCGCCGTCGATAAATGAAAACATGAGCGGGACGCCAATGCTAGCGTGCGAATGTGCAACCTCAAGCCGAGGCGGAACCGGGAGCACTCATGAGCCTCACGCCGAATCGGAATCTGTTCATTACCTGCGCGGTCACCGGCTCCGGTGGCACCCAGGATCGATCACCCCATGTGCCGCGCAGCCCGGCGCAGATTGCCGCCAGCGCCATCGACGCGGCCAAGGCAGGCGCAGCGGTGGTGCATTGCCACGTGCGGGATCCGGAATCCGGTGCGCCCAGCCGTCGGGTGGCGCTCTATCGGGAGGTGACCGAACGCATACGGGCCGCCGATGTGGATGTGGTGCTCAACTTGACTGCGGGTATGGGGGGCGATCTGGTGTTCGGCTCCAGCGAATCACCCCTGCCATTGGATGCCCAGGGTACGGATATGGTGGGCGCCAGCGAACGCATGCGCCACGTGGCCGTGTGCCTCCCCGAGATCTGCACGCTGGACTGCGGCACCATGAACTTCGCCGAAGCCGACTATGTCATGACCAACACCCCCGGGATGCTGAGGGCCATGGGCAGGATTACCGCGGAACTCGCGGTGCGCGCCGAGATCGAGGTGTTCGACACTGGCCATCTTTGGCTGGCCAAGCAACTGGTCAAAGAGGGCGTCATTGGCGATCCGGTGCTGTTGCAGCTGTGCATGGGCATCCCATGGGGCGCGCCGGACGATCTCAATACGCTGATGGCCATGGTCAACAACATACCGCAGGGGTGGCATTTCTCCGCCTTTTCCATCGGCCGCAATGAGATGCCCTATGCGGCTGCGGCGATGTTGGCCGGCGGCAATGTGCGGGTCGGACTGGAAGACAATCTCTGGCTGGACAAGGGTGTGCTGGCCACCAACGCGCAGTTGGTCGAGCGTGCCGCCACCGTGGTCACCAATATGGGTGCTCGGCTCATGGGTCCGGCAGAGGTGCGGGACATGTTGGCACTCACCAAGCGGGCGCCGGCGTGAAGCGCGGGGGGCGGGCGGGCATTATCGGGGGCGGTGTCATTGGCGGCGGTTGGGCCGCGCGTTTCCTGCTGCACGGCTGGGATGTGGCGGTCTACGATCCCGCACCCGAGGCCGCCCGGATGGTGGGGGAGGTGCTGGAAAATGCCCGGCGGGCCTTGCCGTCCCTCGCCGACTGCGACATGCCGGTGGAGGGCCGTCTGACGTTTTCGGCGTCCCTGGCCGAGGCGGTGGTCGGCGCCGCGTGGATACAGGAAAGCGTGCCGGAACGCCTTGCGCTCAAGCATCGGGTGATGGCCGAAATCCAGACCCATGCCGATCCCGATGCCGTCATCGGCTCTTCAACCTCCGGCTTCAAGCCGTCCGAACTCCAGGCCGGCGCGCCGAATCCCGGACGCGTGCTGGTGGCGCATCCGTTCAATCCGGTCTATCTCATTCCCCTGGTGGAACTGGTGCCCGGCGAGCGCTGCGATGCGGATGCAATCACCGTCGCCACCGACGTAGTCACCGGCGTTGGGATGAAACCCCTGCTTGTGCGCAAGGAAATCGATGCCCACATCGCCGACCGTTTTCTGGAGGCCGTCTGGCGTGAGGCGCTGTGGCTGGTCAGGGACGGCATCGCCACCACCGAGGAAATCGACGACGCCATACGCTTTGGTTTTGGGCTGCGTTGGGCCCAGATGGGTCTGTTCGAGACCTACCGTGTTGCCGGTGGCGAGGCGGGCATGGCCCATTTCATTGCTCAGTTCGGCCCCTGTCTCAAGTGGCCCTGGACCCGACTGACCGATGTGCCGGAGCTGACCGATGAGCTGGTGGACACCATCTCGGCCCAATCCGACGCTCAGTCCGGCGCTTATTCCATTCGAGAACTGGAACGCATCCGGGACGATAATCTGGTCGGTATACTTCGCGCCTTGAAGGCGCGTGATTGGGGCGCTGGTGCCCTGCTGCGGGCCCACGACCGCCGGCTGATGGCGGACATCCCAGCGGCCGAGCCGTTCGGCGAAACCTCTCCGCAGCCCTTGGAGATGCTCACTTTGACGGTCCTGCCCGCCTGGATAGACTACAACGGCCACATGACCGAACACCGCTACCTCCAGGTGTTCGGGGAGACCTCGGATGCATTGCTACGGCGCATTGGCGTGGACGCGGACTATGTCGCCTCGGGCCGCAGCTACTATACGGTGGAAACCCACATCATGCATGTGGACGAGGTCGCGGAGGGCCAGGGTCTGAGAACCAGCACGCAGGTTCTGGCGGTGGACGACAAGCGCCTGCATGTGTTTCATCGCATGCGCGCCGCCAAAGACGATCGGCTGATCGCAACCGCCGAGCAGATGCTGCTCCATGTGGATGCGACGGCCGGTCGCGCCTGTACCGCGCAGCCGGCCGTGCTTGCCCGGCTGCGTACCCTGGCAGAAGCCCACGGCTCGCTGGCGTGGCCCGAGTCTGCCGGGCGCCGTGTCGGACAACGGGACTGAGACGCTCCGAAGGGAAAGCCGATGGATTTTGCACTCAGTCAGGAACAGCAAATGATCGTGGACACGGTTCGCGCATTTGTCGAAAACGAGATCCATCCCCACGAAGATGCGCTGGAGCGCACCGGACGGGTGCCCGCGGAACTGGGCCAGGAGATCAGTCGCAAGTGTCGCGAACTGGGTTTTTTCGCCTGTAATCTGCCGGAGGCGGCGGGGGGCGGGGGTTTGTCCCACCTGGATTTCACCCTGGTGGAGCGGGAGTTGGGCCGAGGGTCCATGGGTCTGACGGTGTTTTTTGGCCGTCCGTCCGGCATCCTGATGGCCTGCCAGGGCGAACAGCGTGAGCGTTACTTGTTGCCCGCTGTGAAAGGCGAGAAGTTCGACGCCCTGGCCATGACAGAGCCCGATGCGGGCTCCGATGTGCGGGGCATGAAATGCCATGGCCGGCCCGATGGCGACGATTGGATCGTCAACGGCACCAAGCACTTCATCTCACACGCCGACATCGCCGACTTCGTGATCGTCTTTGTGGCCACTGGCGAGGAGGACACGGCACGGGGGCCGAAGAAGCGCATCACCTGTTTTCTGGTGGATCGCGGCACACCGGGATTCGAAATCCGTCCGGGCTATCGATCCGTTTCCCATCGGGGCTACCACAACTGCATTCTCAGCTTCGACAACTGCCGGTTGTCGTCCGGCCAGATACTGGGCGAGTTGCACCGAGGCTTCGACATCGCCAGCCAATGGCTTTACGGCACCCGCCTTACCGTGGCAGCCACCTGCGTGGGCCGCGCCCGGCGCGCCTTCGAGCTGGCGCTGCCCCAGGCGGTGGAGCGCAGGCAGTTCGGGCAGCAAATCGGCAAGTTTCAGGGCGTTTCGTTCAAGCTGGCCGATATGGTGACCGAAATCGACGCCGCCGACTGGCTGACCCTTTCGGCTGCCTGGCGGCTGGATCAGGGTCTGGGCGCCAACCGGGAGATTGCCTCGGCCAAGCTGTATGCCTCTGAAATGCTGGCCCGGGTGACCGATGAGGCGATACAGGTGTTTGGCGGCATGGGCCTGATGGACGACCTGCCCCTGGCACGCCTTTGGCGCGATGCCCGGGTCGAACGGATCTGGGACGGCACTTCGGAGATTCAGCGGCATATCATCAGTCGTGAACTGCTGCGGCCCCTGGGTGGATGAGTGCGCCGTGACCTGACCCGTCTGCTTCGGCCCCGCAGCATCGCGGTCCTGGGTGGCGCCTGGGCTGAGACGGTGGTCGGACAATGCCGGCGCATGGGTTTTGCAGGCCCGGTCTGGCCGGTGCATCCCAGGCGCCGGGAGATGGGCGGTTTGCCCTGCTTGCCGACGGTGCAGGACCTTCCGGCGGCACCGGATGCGGTGTTTGTCGGGGTCAACCGTCACCAGACCATCGGTGTCGTCCGGGCATTGTCGGGAATGGGCGCGGGGGGTGCGGTATGTTTTGCATCCGGCTTCGGTGAGGCCGCCGGCGAAGACGCGCAGGGGATGTCCATGGAGCGGGACCTGCTGGCGGCGGCCGGGCCTATGCCGCTACTCGGGCCTAACTGCTACGGCCTGATCAACTACCTGGACGGGGCTCTGCTGTGGCCGGATCAGCATGGCGGCTTGAGACAGGATCGCGGCGTGGCGATCCTGACCCAGTCGTCAAATATCGCCATCAACATGACCATGCACCGGCGCGCCCTGCCCATCGCTTATATGGTGACCGCCGGTAATCAGGCACAAACCGGACTGGCCGAAATCGGGGTCGCCCTGCTGGAGGACGCGCGGGTGTCCGCCCTGGGTTTGCATATCGAAGGCTTCGATCGGCTGCGGGATTGGGAACATCTGGCGAATCGCGCTCGTGAGCTGGGTAAACCCATGGTTGCCCTCAAGGTCGGTCGCTCGGAACAGGCGCGGGCCGCCATGGTGTCTCATACCAATTCCCTGGCCGGCGCCGATGCCGGCGCCCAGGCGCTGCTGGATCGGCTGGGAATGGCGCGGATCGACAGCGTGCCGGCTTTGTTGGAGTCGCTGAAGCTGTTGCATTACCAAGGACCGCTGCCGGGCCGGCGGATCGCTTCCATCAGCTGTTCCGGCGGCGAGGCCGCGCTGATGGCCGATTCCGCCTGGGGCCGGCAACTGACCTACCCGGCCTTGACCGGTCCCCAGAAAAGTGCACTGCGTCAGGCTTTGGGCGAAAAGGTGGCGCTGGCCAACCCGCTGGACTATCACACCTATATATGGGGTGATCGGCCCCGCATGCGGGACACCTTTGCCGCGGTGATGCGGGGCGACTCGGATCTGACCCTGGCAGTGCTGGATTTTCCCCGTGAGGACCGCTGCGACGTCAGCGCCTGGCAGCCGGCGGTGGATGCGCTGATCGACGCCCGAGTTGAAACCGGCGGTCGATTGGCGGTCTTGGCAACCCTGCCGGAGAATTTGCCGGAGCCCGTCGCCGAGGCCTTTGCTGCACGGGGCGTAACCCCATTGATGGGTATCGACGAAGGGTTGGCGGCGACGGAGGCCGCGGCCCGATGCGGCCAGTTCCTGTCGAGCCCAAGACCGCCGGAACTGCTGCTGGCCGAACCGACGCCGGGTCATGTGGATATCCTTGCCGGACAGGTGGCCCAGCGCATGCTGACGGCTTACGGACTGACCGCGCCCGCTGGGGGCATGGTGAGAACGCCCGGAGCAGCCGCTGTCCTGGCCCGCGAAATTGGCTTTCCGGTGGTGCTCAAGGGGCTCGGTGTTGCCCACAAGACCGAGGCCGGTGCAGTCTGTCTGGGTCTGGTCGATGCCACGGAGGTGGCCCAGGCGGCGGCGCGGATGGCGCCAGGTGTGTCGGGATTCATGGTCGAATCCATGGTCCGCGATGGCGTGGCGGAGCTTTTGATTGGTGTGATACGCGATCCGGCCCATGGTTTCGTGCTGACTCTGGCGGCGGGCGGTATCCTGACCGAGCTGTTGTGTGACAGTGTCTCCCGACTGCTTCCCGCGACGGAGGATGACATCGCGGCTGCGCTCGAGTGCCTGCAAATCGTCCGTTTGATCCACGGCTACCGGGGACGACCCGGCGCGGATCTAAGCGCCATTGTTGCTGCGGTCCAGTCGATCTGTGCTTTTGTTTCGGCCCACGCCGACCGGGTCGAGGAAGTCGAGATCAATCCACTCATCTGCCGGTCGCATGACGCGATCATGGCGGACGCACTCATACGCATCAGGGAGACACCCCATGACTGAAGGTCCGATACGAACCCGCCGCGATGGGGCGGTACTGGAAGTGACCATTGATCGGCCCAAGGCCAACGCCATCGATCTCGCCACCAGCCGCATCATGGGTGAGATATTCCGGGATTTCCGGGACGATCCCGCGTTGAGGGTGGCTGTCCTGACCGGAGCGGGGCCCAAGTTCTTCTGTCCGGGCTGGGATCTGAAAGCCGCGGCCGAGGGCGATGCGGTGGACGGCGACTACGGTGTGGGTGGTTTTGGCGGTTTACAGGAACTGCGGGACCTGAACAAACCGGTGATTGCCGCAGTCAACGGCATTTGCTGTGGCGGTGGATTGGAAATCGCATTGTCAGCGGACATCATCATCTGCACCGAACACGCCACCTTCGCGCTGCCGGAAATCCGCTCAGGCACGGTGGCGGACGCGGCCTCGATAAAGCTGCCCAAGCGTATTCCCTATCACATCGCCATGGAGATGTTGCTCACCGGCCGCTGGATCAACGCTGGCGAAGCCAATCGCTGGGGCCTGGTCAACGAAATCGTGCCGGCTCGGCGACTGCTGGACCGGGCCTGGGAACAGGCCCGATTGATCGAGAGTGGCCCGCCGCTGGTGTACGCGGCGATCAAACAGATCGTGCGCGAGGCCGAGGGCATGTGCTTCCAAACCGCCATGAACAAGATCACCAAGCGTCAGTTCAGCACGGTTGATGTGCTGTACGGCAGCCAGGACAATCAGGAGGGCGCGCGGGCGTTCGCGGAAAAACGGGATCCGATCTGGCGCGGCGTCTAGTGGGCCATGCGGGAGTTTCGGTTATTCACAGGGCGCCGCTGATGAACCAAGGTAAGGCCCACACCGCGGGCAATGGCAGACCCTCCCCAAGCAGTGCAACGCAACATTGGCTCATCAGCGACGCGCTCTCCGGGCCAGTCCACAAGCCCCATTGACCGCGTTACACTCGCTGGCATTGGCGACGGCCAGTTCTGCGCTCGCGTGCTTTACCAACCCGGCTTGTGAACTGGCTGTGGGTTACCGAGCGACCCGCATGAGCCACCAGCGCTGGGCCGCGCTCAACTTGCCCCGGCGGTGCTAACCGATGGCGTGGCGTCCAATCCTTGAACCAGGCTATGGAATTTTTCGCCCTGGATCAGGATATGATTTTTGACGATCGCCACCACGAGATCCTCCTCACCGGCACGGATCGCATCAACGATTTGCTGGTGCTCGCTGAGCGAGCCGACTATGCGGTTGCGGACATGGAGTTGCATGCGTCGATAGGGGGTCAATCGATTGCGCAGGTTTTCGGTCTGTTCTGCCAGGAACCGGTTACCACAGGCGTCGTAGATCGCTTGATGGAAGGCTTCATTGCGATGATAGTAGGCATCGGCGTCCGCCTGCTCCGCCGCGTCGATGCAGGCCTGGTGTGCCTGCAACAGCCGAGCCGTGTGTTCGCCGTTGATGCGGCGGGCCGCCAGCCGTGCGCAGAGCGCTTCCAGCTCCGCCATCACCTCGAACATCTCAACCACCTGGGCGATGCCGATGGCTTTGACAAAGGCGCCACGGCGGGCCCGTAGTTCCACCAGCCCGGAGGCGGCAAGGCGATTGAGCGCCTCGCGGACCGGCGTACGAGACACGCCGAAACGCTCCGCCAGCGCCAACTCATCCAATCGGTTCCCCGGCAGGATGCGGCCAAGGACCACGTCTTCCTCCAGCGCCTCGCGCACCCGATCGGCCGCACGCTCATTCATTTCCGCCCACACTGTCGTTTCCGCCAGATCGAAATTGTATACAAGAACGCATAATTGATATACGAAAAGGTTGACAGCTAATACCACCCATGTTTTTCTGGCACGGCTAAAAATGCCCGATTTACGGGTTAAAGAAATCGTATTGGAGGAGCAGTGAGATGATGAAACAGGTTGCGCTGGCCGTGGCGGCTGGCATGTTCGTTTCGACGGCGTCCGCCGCTGATATTACCCTGAAAGCCTCACACCAGTGGCCGGGGGGGAAGGGCGATGTGCGTGACGAAATGGTGCAAATACTGGCCAGCGAAGTCGAGCAGGCCAACGTGGGTCTGAAGATCCAGGTCTACCCGGGAAAATCGCTGTTCAAGCCAAAGGAACAGTGGGGTGCCATGACCAAGGGCCAGCTTGATATCTCGGCGTTTCCCCTGGACTATGCGTCCGGCCGCGTACCGCAGTTCTCCGCCACGCTGATGCCCGGCCTGGTCCGCAGCCACGATCGTGCGCTGCGTCTCAACGACTCACCCTTCATGGCGGACATCAAACAGTTGATTGAAGACAACGGCGTTGTGGTACTGGCCGATGCATGGCTGGCCGGCGCTTTTGCTTCGAAAAAGGAATGCATCACCGCACCCGAGACGATGGCGGGCCAGGTCACGCGCGCGGCCGGACCGGCCTTTGAACAAATGTTGGTGGGGGCCGGCGCCTCGATCGCTTCGATGCCGTCCTCGGAAATCTACACCGGGCTACAGACCGGCGTTCTGGATGCGGCCAACACCTCTTCCGGCTCTTTCGTTTCCTATCGCATCTACGAGCAGGTCAAATGTCTGACCGCACCGGGGGCTAATGCCCTTTGGATGATGTACGAGCCCATCCTTATGTCCAAGAAATCCTGGGACAAGTTGGACCAGGCGCAAAAGGATGCGCTTATGGCCGCGGGACAGAAGGCGGAGGAATACTTTGTCGCCGAAGCCAAGAACCTGGACAAGGTGTTGACGGACAAATTCGCCGAAGCCGGGGTCGAGGTGGTGGAGATGAGCCCCGAGAACTACGACGCCTGGCTGGCCATCGCCCAGGACACCTCCTACAAGGTTTTCTCCGAGAACGTGCCGGGCGGCGCGGAACTGATTGAGAAGGCGCTCGCCGTAGAGTAGAGACCTGGCGTCCCCAGCCGGGCGGCCATGGCCCGGCCTGGGGGCGGTTCCCGCAACCAAAATGGCCCACCGCCCGCCTCGATCGGCGTGCTGTGGGCCCAGGGCCGGTGGCGTGCAAACCTTTATCAGATTCGTCAGCGGGCTGTCGCGATTCGCCGGGTTTCTCGCAACCCTGCTGCTGGGTCTGGCGGTGCTGGTGGTTTGCCAGATGATCGTGGTGCGCTACTTTTTAAACGCGTCCACGGTTTGGCAGACCGAATTTGTCATCTACAGCCTGGTGGCCGCGACCTTCATCGGATCGCCCTACGTGCTGATCCGAAAAGGTCACGTGGGCGTCGATCTCATCCCCAACGCACTGAGCGGTCGAGGCAGGATTGCGCTCGATGTGGCGGCCGCAGTTCTGTCCCTGGTGTTTCTGTGCATTCTGACCTGGTCAGGCTGGCACTATTTTTATGAGGCCTGGCAGGGTCGCTGGACCACCGACACGGTGTGGGCCCTGCCCCTTTGGATTCCCCTGCTGCCGCTGCCCCTGGGCATGGGTTTGCTCTGTCTCCAATACATCGCCGAGATTCTGAGAATCGTCTCCGGTGAGGGCGAGGGACCCGCCCTGGGCGCCCATGGGCTTAAGGACATTGAAGGGATGGCCGACTGATGACACCGTTGATGAGTGGGTTGATCGTCCTGATCGTGTTGCTCGTTTTACTGGCCACCGGGATGCCCATCGCGTTCGCCCTGGGTCTGGTGGCGGTGGGCGCTTTGGTGCTGACCGACGGTTGGAGCGTCATTGACATCGTCGGGGAGACCTTCTTCGCCGGTTTGGCCGAGTTTGGATTGGTATCGATCCCCATGTTTATTCTGATGGGTGCGGCGGTGGCATCCAGTCCGGCCGGAAAAGATCTCTACGAGGCGCTGGACCGCTGGCTCAACCGGGTTCCTGGCGGACTGATTCTTTCAAACATCGGAGCGTGTTCGGTATTCGCCGCTCTGTCCGGATCCAGCCCCGCCACCTGTGCCGCCATCGGCAAAATGGGCATCCCCGAGATGCAACAGCGGGGATATCCCGACACCATTGCCGCGGGTTCGATCGCCGCTGGCGGCACGCTCGGCATTCTCATCCCGCCGTCGGTCACCATGATCGTCTACGGTATCGCCACCGAGACCTCCATCGGTCGCCTGTTCCTCGCCGGGCTGCTGCCGGGTCTGATGCTGACCGTCCTGTTCATGATCTGGGCGATCATCGACTGCCGCCGCCAGGGCTATTCCTTCGAGCAGGCAGCGCAGCGGTTTACGCTCCGCCAGAAGCTGGAGGCGCTGCCTCGGGTTTTACCCTTCCTGGCCATCATCGTGGCCATCCTGTATGTGCTTTACGGCGGAGTGGCGACACCGTCCGAGGCCGCCGGTGCCGGCGCCTTGTTCTGCATTCTTCTGGTGGTGGTGATCTACCAGCTGATTCCCAAGCGGCGCATCGATTTTGCGAGTCTTGGCAAAGTGTTCGGCGACTCCATTCGCGAGTCGATCATGATCATGCTGATCATCGCCGCCTCGGAGCTGTTTTCCTTCGCCCTATCCTCCATGTTCGTGACCCAATCCGTCGCCGAGTGGATCGCGGCCCTGGAAGTCAACCGCTGGGTCTTGATGGGGATCGTGAATCTGTTTCTGCTGGTGGCCGGCTTTTTCCTGCCGCCGGTGGCGGTGATCCTGATGACCGCGCCGATTCTGATACCCATCATTTTGCAGGCCGGCTTCGATCCCTACTGGTTTGCGGTCGTGCTCACCATCAATATGGAGATCGGGTTGATTACGCCGCCGGTGGGATTGAACCTGTACGTCATCAACGGCATCGCCCCGGATATCTCGTTGAAATCCATCCTGGTCGGATCGCTGCCATTTGTGCTGTGTATGGTGCTGGGCATCCTGCTGTTGTGCGTATTTCCCGGCATAGCCACCTGGTTGCCGGAGTACATGATGGGGGCGGCAATATGAACAGCGGCGGTCTGTTACAGGATATCCTGATCAACGTTGCGGAGCGTGGACGCAGTCTGCTCGGGCCGACATCCTCGAGCAAAGCTTCCGTGGAGTCGATTCTCGAGCAGTGCGATACGCTCCTGACCAGCCGGGGCGAGGCGTCGGGCGTGGCCTTGGCCCGCAGGCTGGTGGGGCAGTTGGATGCCCTCAGCGCGGATGAACTGCTGGTGTTTTTTCGCGCGCTCTCGGAGCGTTACTCGCCTGATCCCGAGGCGGTTGGCGCCGCCGCCAAGGCTTACGCAGAGGCCGCGACGCCGGATACCCTAGCGCGTCTGCTTTCAGTCTCCGAGCCACCCCGCCAGGAGTTGTTCCGGCGGCTGAATCTGGCGCCCGGCGCCACCGCCGCTCTGGTTGCTATGCGCCGTGAACTCATAGGCCATCTTTCAGATGAGCCGGCCCTGCGGGTGGTAGACGCCGACCTGATCCATTTGCTTACCTCCTGGTTCAATCGTGGGTTTCTGGTCATGCGTCGTATTGACTGGCAGTCGCCAGCCCACATTCTGGAAAAACTGATCGAGTACGAGGCGGTGCATCAGATTCATGGCTGGGACGATCTGCGCCGGCGGCTGGCGCCGGCGGACCGTCGATGTTTCGCCTTTTTCCACCCGGCCTTACCCGACGACCCGCTGATATTCGTCGAAGTGGCGCTGACCGATTCGATACCGGAGAACATCGCCGGATTGCTGAGCGAGGGTCGCGACGTGGTCACCGGCAGTCGCCGCACGGTGGCGGTGTTCTATTCCATTTCCAATTGTCAGGCGGGCCTCAAGGGTATTTCTTTTGGCAATTTCCTGATCAAACAGGTGGTGGAGGACCTCAGGCAGGGGCTGCCGTCGCTGAAGTCCTTCGTAACCTTGTCGCCGGTCCCCGGTCTGCTCCGCTGGCTGAGCGCTACTGCGGGGGCAGAGACGCCGGTCGAGGCCGTGATCCAGGCGTTGAAACAGGCGGACTGGCACCGCGACCCGGGCATCGCCGATGCACTCAAAAAACAGCTGACGCCTCTGGCGGCCCGCTATTTTCTGACCGAGAAACGGCCGGACGGGACCCCCCTGGATCCGGTCGCCCGCTTTCACCTGGGCAATGGGGCGTCGCTTCACCGGCTCAACTGGCTGGGCGACCTGTCGGCCAAAGGCATGCGCGAGTCCGCTGGGTTGATGGTGAATTACCTGTACGATCCGGCCTCAATCGAAGCCAATCACGAGGCCTACGCTGATGGTGGGAAGGTGGTCGCTTCCCGCGCAGTGCGGGCCCTGCTGCCGGCCCAGCGCACCAAGAAAGCCAAGGTAAGCCCCGATGCCTAACGTTCTGTTCGATGCTTTACTCGGCGAAATCGCGAACCCAGGCAAGGTTTTTCTGGATGTCCCGGGCGGAGGCAGTGTCACCTTCGATCAATTGGAGACCATGACGGCACGTGTCGCCGGTGCTCTGCAGCGCCTGGGTGTGGCTCCCGGCGACCGGGTGGCGGCCCAGGTGCCCAAGTCGGTGGATGCAGTCGCCCTGTATCTGGGCGTGGTCCGCGCAGGCGCGGTTTTTCTGCCCCTGAACACGGGCTACACCAGCGCCGAGGTTGCCTACTTTCTGACCGATGCGGCGCCGGCCGTGTTTGTGTGCACACCGGCTTCCGAAAGCGCGCTGGCCCCGATTGCCGCCACCGCCAAGGCGCTGCTCCGAACCCTGGATGCGGACGGCGCTGGAAGTTGGCCGGCGGAACTTGCCCTGAGCGCCGATGGCTTTGTCGGCGTGGACCGGGGTCCGGACGATCTGGCCGCCATCCTGTACACCTCCGGCACCACCGGCCGCTCCAAGGGCGCTATGCTGACCCACGGGAACCTGCTGTCCAACGCCCGGGTTCTGGTGACCTACTGGCAGTTCACCGATCGCGACGTGTTGCTTCATGCATTGCCAATATTCCACACCCACGGCTTGTTCGTTGCCCTCAATGTGGCGCTGCTTGCGGGCGCCAGCGTGATCTTCATGGAACGCTTCCAGGTTGATGACATCCTGCGCCAGATGCCGCGTGCCACCAGCATGATGGGTGTGCCCACTTTTTATAGCCGGTTGCTGGCTCAGCCGGGGTTTACTGCCGAGCTGGCCGCCAACATGCGCTTGTTCGTTTCCGGTTCGGCTCCCATGTCGGCCGAGGTGCACAAAGCATTTATGGAGCGCACCGGAAAATCGATCCTCGAGCGCTACGGCATGACCGAGACCAACATGAACACCTCCAACCCCTATCTGGGGGATCGACGCCCGGGCACGGTGGGTTTCCCCCTGCCCGGCGTGTCCTTGCGGATCTGCGATCCCGCCAGCGGAGAGGTGCTGCAGACCGAGCAGGTCGGCGTGATCGAGGTACGCGGGCCCAACGTGTTCAAAGGCTACTGGCAGATGCCGGAAAAGACGGCAGCGGAGTTTCGCGACGACGGGTACTTTATCACCGGGGATTTGGGACGTATCGACCCCGATGGCTACGTCCACATTGTGGGACGGGACAAGGACCTGATCATCACCGGCGGTTTCAACGTCTATCCGGCCGAAGTCGAGGCCGCCATCGACGCATTGCCCGGCGTGGCTGAATCTGCCGTCGTGGGCGTGCCCCATGCCGACTTCGGTGAAGGGGTGGTGGCAGTGGTGGCGCCGCGACCCGGTGCGGACCTGAACGAGACCCGGATTCGCGATGCGCTACGTGGTCACATAGCCGCTTACAAGCTGCCGAAACGGGTCCTGTTTGTCAGTGAATTGCCGCGCAACACCATGGGCAAGATCCAGAAAAATCTGCTGCGCGAGCAGTATGGTAGCGCCTGCGAAGGCTCGGCCTGAGCACGGCAGCCCGGTCATCTTCAATCATTCCCTCGCGGCATGCCGGGGTTTTCTCAGCACGACTCTGGCAGGTTTCTCAGCCGTGCTGAGCCTCATATGTTCGGTGCGCGGATCTCCAGACTGCCGATGCATTGGCGGCACCGACCGGCAGATGCATGCGCATCGGCCTCATGGCAAAATGGCGCCAACCCAGACCCGGGCAGGTACCCGGCAGACGAATCGGGACGGTGGCAGGCACCGCCTTGGTCCCGGAAGCGACCTATTTGATGATCAAACACAAGCGGCTGCGGGCGCTCTGACGGCGGCGCTCCAAGTGGTGTTCCGCGTCGGAAATTGGTTCACGCTCGGCCTGTGCGACCGGCCGCTTTCGCGGATCTTTGCAGAATTTTCAACCTTTGGAGCGATGCATAATGAGCAAGGCCTATCACACCCTGATTCTAGGGGCGTCTTATGGTTCTTTGTTGGGCACAAAGCTTTTGCTGGCGGGCCACCCGGTCACCCTGGTGTGTACCGCCTCGACCGCCGCACTGATCAACAGCGAGGGTACGC
The DNA here is from genome assembly GCA_024641125.1 of Candidatus Competibacteraceae bacterium. GTDB lineage: Bacteria > Pseudomonadota > Gammaproteobacteria > Competibacterales > JAHEDQ01 > JAHEDQ01. The sequence continues at coordinate 51,521 of JAHEDQ010000001.1, forward strand.
GGGTACGGTTGCCTGTGCGCGGCAGAGACGCCCTGGTGGAAGTCGATTCCAGGACGTTGCCGGCCCAGCTCACCGCCGCCACACCGGATCAGGTAAACCCTGCGGATTACGATCTCATCGTCATGGGTATGCAGGAACCCCAGTACGGATCGCCGGGGGTCCGGGAGCTGATGGGACGCATCGCCGCGGCGCGGGTGCCCTGTATGGCGATTATGAACATGCCGCCACTGCCGTTTCTCAAGCGTATTCCCGGTCTATCGACCGATGAGCTTATTCAGTGCTACGCCGAGCCCGGTGTTTGGGAGGCAATGGATCCCGCCTTGATCACCCTGGCAAGCCCCGATCCTCAGGCGTTTCGTCCGCCCGAGGAAGGCAAGAACGTGCTCCAGGTCAGTCTGCCCACCAATTTCAAGGTGGCACGCTTCGATTCGGAGCAGCACACCGCAATGCTCAGGCAGATGGAGTCGGATATCGACGGCATCCGCTTCGATGTCGATGGTGAGTCGGTGGAACTGCCGGTCAAACTCAAGGTGCACGAGTCTGTTTTCGTCCCGCTGGCGAAATGGAGCATGCTGATGACCGGCAATTATCGCTGCGTCAAACGTGATGAAATGATCCCGATCCGGGATGCGGTCCATTCCGACATCGACGCTTCACGGGCGATCTACAGTTGGGTCGGAGATCTGTGCGGCAAACTGGGGGCGGCCCCGGCAGATCAGGTTCCGTTCGAGAAGTACGCCAACGCGGCCGAAGGTCTGGCCAAGCCTTCTTCCGCAGCCCGGGCACTGTTCTCCGGTGCGACGAACATCGAACGCGTGGACTGCCTGGTCAAGCAGATTTCCCGGCAACTGGGTATGCAGCAGAGTTCAATTGACGAAACCGTTGGTTTGGTGGACTACCATTTGGCAAGGAATCGTGCCGACGCCGGATAACGGTGTGGTGGGCCAGCGCTTTCCGGCGCGGCGCCGAACGATGACACCAAAGGATCCCGGCTACCGGATACGAATCGGCAGGTACAGTGGCGTGTGGAGACACAGCCTGTTGTGGATGCCCACAGCGCCCGGAATCCAGTTGGTCGAGCTCAATGCAACGCGCCCGGAGCGCTTGGGAGGGGATCATGAGTCAGGTGGCGTTTACCCGCATGACGGACGGCAGCGCGGAAGACTATGCGCTCTTGGCGCGCTTGGAACAGGCCTACTGCGAACGCCTGCCCGATCGTCTGCTGGCCGCCCTGCGACAGCTTGACGACTCACTGGCGGGCTATCAGGTCAGCCGGCTGGAACACTGTCTGCAGGCTGCCACCCGGGCGCAGCGGGCGGGGGAGCCGGAGGAAGTGGTGATGGCGGCGCTGTTGCACGACATCGGCGACAGTCTGGCGCCGTACTCCCACAGCGAGATGGCCGCTGCGGTCCTGCGACCCTTTGTGTCGGATCGGGTCTACTGGATCGTCAAGCATCACGGCGTGTTCCAGATGTACTATTACGCCCATCACCTGGGGCGCGATCGGAACGCACGTGATCGCTTTGCTGGTCACCCCTGGTACGATGACGCGGTCAGGTTTTGCGAGCAATACGATCAGAACTGTTTCGACCCGAACTACGACTGGATGCCGCTGACGCAGTTCGAGCCCATGTTGCGTCGTTTGTTTGCCAAGCCCCGGTTACTGGACGCGGATAGCGCTCCTGGTGTCGACCCATGAGTCAGTGGCCGTTCAGCAAGGCGAGAAGCACTCAGACGTCAGGCGGGCCGTGCGCAGGAGGCACTGTTTGGCGCCGCGCCGGCACTCAGGCCCTCAGGCGGCTGTTGTCCGGGTCGTAGATCGGTTCCGAGACAACCGTCGCCGCTCTGCGATGGCCGAAGATGTCCACTTCCAGCGCGGTGCCCGGTTCGGTGAGATCGATCCGCACATAGGCCAGGGCGATGCTCTTGCCGATGGCGTAGCCATAGCCGCCCGACGTCACCAGGCCGACGGTGTCCAGGCCCTGGAACACGGTGGCGCAGACCGGGGCGTCGGTCCCTTCGGCCTCTACCAGCAGGGGCACAAGCCGTTGCCCGAGTCCGGCCTGCTGTTGCGCTCTCAGGGCCTCCCGCCCGGGGAAGGGACCCTTGTCCAGATCCACGAATCGGTTCAGGGACGATTCCCAAGCTGAGTACTCGTCTACCAGATCCACCTTCCAACTGCGATAACACTTTTCCAGGCGCAGCGAATCCAGGGCGTACATGCCGAAGTCGGCGACACCCAGGTCTGCGCCCGCCGTCATCAGTCGATCGTACACGGGCTGCATGCCGGCCATGGGCAGGTGGAGTTCCCAGCCCAGCTCGCCGACGTAGTTGACCCGCAGCGCTCGCACCGCCATGAAACCGATTTCGATGGGTCGGGCACATAACCAGGGAAACGCGGCGTTGCTGAGATCGGCATCGGTGACCCGCTCCAGCAAGGTGCGGCTCTCGGGACCGGCGATCACCAGGGTGCCGTAGAGCCCGGTGACATTGTCCAGACGCACCGATCCATCGGCCGGCAAATGCTGGCTCAGCAACTGCTTGTCGTGCCATTCGGCACCGCCTGCGCAACAGAGATAGAAGCGGTCTTCCGCCCAGCGGGTCACGGTGAATTCGCTTTGCACCCCACCCCGTTCCGTGCAGACGTAGCACAGACCGATCCGGCCGATTCGCGGCAGCCGTCCGGCAACGAGTCGGTCAAGGTATTGGGCTGCGCCGGTACCGGAAACCTCGAATTTCGCGAAACCGGGCAGGTCCAGGATCGCCACCCGTTCCCGCACCGCTTTGCATTCCCTGCCCACGGCCTCGAACCAGTTGGTCCGGTGAAAGCTAGCCTGCTCGACCGCGTCCATGTCCTCGGGGGGAAACCATGCGGCCCGTTCCCAGCCTGCCCGGGCGCAGAACATGGCCCGCTTGGCCTTGAGCGTGCCGTACAGGGGTGAGGTCTTGGCGGGCCGACCTGCTGGCCGCTCCTCGAAGGGAAAATTGATAGCGTACTCGCGGCCGTAGAGTTCGATGGCCTTTTGCCGGGTGTACTCCAGATTGGCGTAGTCGGTGTAACGGCGCGGGTCCACCACCCAGGTGTCCCACTCGGCCTGACCATGAACAATCATCTCTGCCAGGCATTTGCCGGCGCCGCCCCCCTGGGCGATGCCAAAACTGAATGCGGCGCAAAGATAAAAATTGTCCAGGCCGTGAACCGGACCGATCAGGGGCAGACCATCCGGTGTATAGGGAATGGGCCCGTTGATGACACGCTGTACCCCGCCCTCGGCCAGGATGGGGACCCGCTTCATGGCATCCTCGATGTAAAACTCCAGCCGCTCCAGGTCGGGTTCGAACAGTTCCATGGCGAACTGGTCGGGCAGGGAGTTCACCCAGCAGGCCTTACAGTCTCGCTCGTAGGGGCCCAGAATAAGACCCTTGCGCTCCTGGCGCAGATAGTAGGAGATGTCGGGGTCCCGCAGCAGCGGCAAATGCCCGTCCCAGTCCTCCAGCGCCGGAATCGCTTCGGTAACCAGGTATTGGTGCTCCATGGACACCACGGGGTGTCGCATCCCGACCAGACCCGATATTTCGTTGACCCGGTAGCCACCTGCATTGACCACGATTTCACAGCGGATGGCGCCGCCGGCTGTTTGTACCTCCCACTCACCCCCGGGGACGCGGCAGATGCCCTCGACCTTGCTGTTCCGGTAGATCCGGGCGCCGGCCGCCCGCGCGCCCCGGGCGAAGGCCTGGGTCACCTGACTGGGATCGATATCGCCGTCGCTGGGATCCCACAGGCCGCCCAGCAGGTCATGGGTTTCCATGAACGGGAAGCGGTTCTTCAGATCAGACGTGCTGAGCATTTCGAACGCGATCCCCTGGGCCCGGGCCATGCCGCAAACATGGTGGAATTCCTCCATCCGTTCCCGGCTGTGGGCCAGCCGCACGCTTCCGGTCTGGTGATAGGTGATGTTGCTGTCGGTCAGCGCGCCCAGGCGGCCATACAACTCGTTGCCATAGCGCTGTAGTTTGATGATGTTCCAGGAACCCGAAAAACTTGGGCAGTTACCGGCAGCGTGCCAGGTGGACCCGGCGGTCAATTCATCCCGCTCCACCAGCACCACGTCGTGCCAACCCAACTGGGTGAGATGCCAGAGTGTGCTGCAGCCCGCGATGCCGCCGCCGATCACCACCACCCGGGCTTGCCCATTCAGTTCGTTTGCCATGGCCGCTACCAACGTTTTGAAGCAGGGTTCATGATTTCCGTCGGCAGCCTGATGGGAAATGCTGCACGCAGCTTCTGATTCAGCGCCGGGTCAATGTACTCGGGGTAGTGGCTGGACAGGATAAGTTGCACCCGCTCCCGGGCTTTCTCGATCATGTCACGGGAGCCCTTCTCCACCCATTCCTTGGGGCTGAGACGGTCCGCGACTTCCGGGTAGACATAGTCTTTCTGCATTAATTCCATGGTCTGGCCGTGACCCAGATAGTGGCTGGGTCCGCCGATGCAGACATCGCGCATGGCGTCGATGGACAGGCTTTGCTCGGTGATCTCGATCCCGCGGATGGTTCTCAGCACCGCACCCAGCATATCGTTGTCTATGACAAAACTCTCTAGGCAACAGCCCAGCAGGCTGGCCAGCATACCGGCGGATTCGTACACGATGTTGGCGCCGGCCTGACCGGCCAACACCGTGGTGTAGGCTTTCTCCAGGCCGGATTGGGCGTCGGGCAGTTTCGAGTCCGCCATGCCCGCCGCAACGCCGCCGGGCAGATCGTAGAAGCCGGACATCTGGGCGCAGGCCGCCATCAACACGGCCTGTTCGCCGCTGCCGCCGCTCATGGCGCCGGTGCGCAGGTCGGAGATAAACGGCCATGTCCCGAAAATGGCCGGCGACCCCGGTACGATGGCGTTGACGTATACCAGGCCGGCCAACACCTCCGCCACCTCCTGAACCAGCGCGCCGGCCAGCGACGCAGGGCTGGTGGCGCCGGCCTGACCCGCCGCCAGCAACAGGACCGGCATGCCAGCCTCCACCGCCACTTCGAGACAGCGGCAGGCGTCTTCGGCAAAGCGCAGCGGTGGCACCACAAAGCAGTTGGACATGCTGACGAAGGGCCGCTCACGCCACTTTTTCTCGCCGCCGGCGATCATGTGCAGCATGGCCACCGATTCCCGTACATGGTCCGGTTCCACCCAGCTTGTGCCCACATGTTTGCGGGTTCCGGCCAGCGCTGCGTAGCAGGTGTTCAGATCCATTTCCCGCGGATCGACCAGGTCCCGGGCCACCACCGAACGTTGAAACATATGGACATTGTCCAAAGTGTCCACCAGCCGGCTGATGTCGTAGAGATCGGCCAGAGTCGAGTCGCGGTAGGCGCGGGTCTGGGCATCCACCATGTGCACCGCGGCGCCGGCAGTGGAGAAGTGCACCCGGGTACCGGACAGGTCCAGATCATGTTGCGGATCCCGGGCGTGCAGCAGGAAGTTGCGCGCCGCGGACGCCACCGTGTCTTCCACGAGACTGCGTGGAAAAAGCAGGCGGCCCTCTTCCGTCAACCGCCCGCCCAGCGCCTCGATGCGTCGCACACAGCTGGGAATGGCGTTTGCAATGCCGATGTTTTCCAGCACCTCCAGTGCCGCCGAGTGGATTCGGCGCATCTCTGGGTCGGTAAGGGGCTTGTAAGCGCCCCCCTCCAAACCAGGCCTGACCGGCCTCAGTTCAGGTGGCAGAGGCGCTCGGCGTGCCGCCTGGCGGTCGGTTCGGGCGTGCCCTCTGCGGCCACGGGTTCGGGTTTCGGACATGCGGCGGGTCTCCCTTGGGCCGACGAAGCTTGATTCGGGCTTGGCTCATCAACCATCTGAATCCGATGATAGTCCAAGTGGGACCGAGACAGATCCACCAAGTGTGGGCAAAGCGACGGCTTGTTGAATCGCGGCGACGAAGGGCGTTCGCCCGATTTAAAGCGCGGCTGCAACCGCTTGGTCCACGGGCGAGTGCCGCGTCTGTCTTGGAGGGTGGCCAAAACGCCCGCGATAGCAGCGGCTGAAGTGCCCGGGAGATACAAAACCGCTGGCCAGGGCTACCTCGGTGATGGACAGCGAGGTCTGCTCCACCAATTGCCGTCCGTGGTTGAGGCGTACGGCCATGTAGTAGCGCGAGGGTGTGGTTTTCAAATAGGCCTGGAACAGGCGCTCCAGTTGCCGTTTGGTGATGCCGATGGCGTCGGAAATCTCCGTCACGGTCAGGGGCTGTTCGATGTTGGCCTCCATCAGCGCAATGGCATCCAGCACCCTGGGCTGGCGGATGCCGGTGCGGGATTCCAGGCTCAAGCGCTGCGGCACACTGGCGTCCCGTAAGCTTCCGTGCATAAACATGTCGGACACCGCCAGGGCCAGATCCCGGCCCTGTTGACGTTCGATCAGATGCAGCATCAAATCCAGCGCAGCGGTGCCCCCTGCACAGGTCAGTCGGGGGCCATCGATCTCGAACAAGCGGTTTGAAATAACCAGCTCTGGAAAGGACTCGACCATGCCGGCGCGGTTTTCCCAGTGCACCGTGCAACGCCTTCGGGCCAGCAATTCCGCCTGGGCCAGAACATACGCGCCGGTGTCCAGCCCACCCAGAATCGATCCGCGTCGATCCAGTTCCCGTAGCCAACCCAGGACCTTGGGGTCGCGGTGGTGATGGGGATCATGGTGTCCGAGTACCAATAGCAGCGGGGTGGTCTTGACCTGGTCGAGGGCGGCGTCGGCCTGCTGCTGCATGCCGTTCGCGGCCCGGACCGGCCCGCCGTCGCGGGTGATGACCTGCCAGCTATAGAGATCGCGACCGCTCAGCCGGTTGGCTACCCGCAGGGGTTCCACCGCCGAGACGAAGGCCAGCATCCCGAAACTGGGCTCGAGGTAAAAACTGACGAGCCGCTCCGCCGGCCCGGATGGGACGCCGAACTGGGTCGGCTTCGGGGGCGCCGATGTGTTTTCAGTTGTCATGCGCCTTGGCGTTGGATAGCTCAGCCACCGCGCAGGGCAGGCAGGATGGACAGTTCGTCACCGGGCCCCAGGGGTTGAGAGGCGAGGGCGGATGGCGGAACCACTTTGCCGTTGACCGCGACCAGATAAGGCTTGTCTGTGGGAATGCCGAGCTGGGTCATCACCGTGTGCGGGGTGGCGGGTGCCGCCACCTCCAGATCGGCCCGATTGCGGCTGGAGCCCTTGGGCAGATGCTCACCCAGGAGGCCGCCGGTGCGGACTTGGATGTTCATGCCGCGGCCTCTGCGGATGTATTGCATTCGAGATAAGCGTGGACGATCTGGTGTGGATCGCGCAAGAGTTCTTTTTTCCACTGGCCCAGGTTGACCCGCGTCTGAATCAGACCGCGCAAAACCCCCACCTGCTGGGTCAGACCCAGGCCGATGGCGCCCACCAGAAAATCGCCGTCAAACTCCAGCCGGAGATATTTGAACTCCTCCCCGTTTAGGGCGCTCGCGCTGTCGCCTCCGGGCACGCCCTGCCATTGACCGAACGAGCTGGAAATCAATCCCAGGGTGTTGAGCACATTGATTGCCAGGCTGCCGCTGTAGACGGTATCGACGCCGGCCATGTTGAGCGCGGCCACCTGACCGTGATCGCCGGCGGTGGGCTGAATCGCATGCACTTCCCGCTGCCCGCCATTGAACACCGGACCCTGGGCAACGTCC
>JAHEDQ010000265.1 GCA_024641125.1 Candidatus Competibacteraceae bacterium
ACACCGTCTGGATGATCGCCATGGGCCTGAGCGTCGTGGCCGCGTTGCTCAATCTCCCGATCAAGGAACGACCGGTGCCGCGACTTGCCGAAGCCCAGACCTGAGGAAGCAGTGATGCGTGTCGGAATGCGCTATGTCATCTGGATTGTTGCAGGAGTGGCGCTGGGGTTCGTCCTGGCTCAGTACACGACCGGCGGGATGCTTTCTGCGTTCCTGCACAAGCTGCCCGGATGTTTTTGAAGGGCACCGGCGGATGTTGCTGCCCGCGGACCGGCCGGTTTGAGGGAGATCCTCCGCCCAGCCGCAGTGCCCGCGGGGTCACTCAATGCGGAACAACAGCTCGTACAATGAACCGCCGCCGACCCGGCGTTCGAGGGTTACCGGACGCCCTTCGACGGTCCATCGGCCATCCACTGCGCTGAGAATGGCCGACTCGATCTCGCCCGGCAGTCCGGTATGCAATGCTGCCTTCGTCAATGTCGATGCATAGTCGGCCAGGGTTCGGTGCGCGCGTTGTACCGCGCTCATGGAATTGACCTTCAGCTCGAGCTCGAGCCGGGTGACCGTCTGCGCGTCGCCATAGGCGACGTAGCGGATGCTGTTGTTCACCTCGCCGCCGCCGATCAGGTCACGCCGTTGAGTACGGCACTGGTGGGTCGAGCCGCTCTTTCTGTAGCCGCCGCGTTCGCGCAGGCCTTGGTCGGCCATGAAACCACAAGCGATGGAAGGTTCGAATCCGAACCCGTCCGACCATGCGCTGGCAACCGGGAGTAACACACCCAGCAGGGCGAGGAGGATCGAATGACGCATGAGAGTCCTCATAGTTCGTTGTCCTGATAGTCATGCCGCCCCAAGGACCGGTTCCGCGGTCGCGCATAGCAGACGGCTTGGCATGGCGTTCCTCGGCGATCCTGGACGTCCACGCGCATTGCATCAGAACCGTGCTGCCGGACCCTTCCAGCTTGCCTTGTCGAACGGACGTGCCCTGGCGATGGCCGATAACGCATCACCCCATCCCTCGCAGGCGTTGCGGCCAGCCTGGCCACGGAGCAGATTCAACACCCATTTGCATTTCGCATAAAGCCGGAAGAAGGTCACTACCATCAGCCGCTGCCGCCGGCTCAGGGGACGATGACTGCAGATGAGTTTGTCATCGTACATCCCTCGGTCCGTCAGACCTATCGCGCCAAATGCCTTCACGGCCACCCTGGTGCCGCGTGGCAGTCGCGGCCCGAGCACTACGGCATCGAGCAGGTCACCTTCGAGCCCCAGCAACTCCTCGACCGACCCGTAGTTGAACGGGCAGGGAAAAGGCGAGATGAAATCCACCCGTCCGGATGAGCCACGTTTGAGGAAACTGCCCATCGGGATCTCTATGACCACATCCAGCTCAGGGGGCCCTGCGTGCCGGGCGTCACGGTCAGGGTGCTGCTGTTTTCTCACCTGCATGGGACAAAGTATAGGTTGCGAAGGGCCCGTGAGCTGAATCCTGTCCAGACGCCTGTCATCACCGCGCGTCCCAAATCTGCCGGCAGCCTGAACCTCCCGACAAGCACCGGCTTGGCGGTCATCAAAGCCAAAAGACCTCTGTCAGGCGCCGGATCGCAGTCACTGCGAACGGTCACGGGAGCGACCATCGCGGCGCCGTTCCGGGTTCGATGTCGAGAGTTTCTCCCGGTGACCCGGCCGATTTCTGCGGTCCGCATGCTTCGCTTTTCAAGACGGGGTCGCCAATGTCCTGACGACGGGTCCGCGCGAAGTGTGGCGGCTACGCAGAACTTCGGAATTTTCGATGTGCGGGGCAATCGAATACGACTTTTCCCGGATCTGCTTCGGCCCCATGATTTAGCCCCACAGGGTGCGGGAAGCCAAGGCGTGCGCGCCGAGACCGGTTCGCCCCGGATTTCGACCAGCGCGACGCTTTGTCTCCGCCTGAGGCACTTGCCGGCGTTGGTCAGCGACGGGTACCCCGGACCGCGGCGGTCCTCGGGAACAGGCTCGGAAAACGGACGGTGTCCTTGAAAAACTCAGTCAACTGGAGAATCCACGACCATGTTCGATGCAAAAAGACTCCTCGATCAGTTTCTCGTTAGCCAGGGTGGTGCCCAGGTTGGCCACGCCCCCGATGCGCCCAATGCCGGTCCATCCAATGCCGGTGGTCTGCTCGGCGGGGCGCTCGCCGGGGGGCTGGTGGGACTGATCGCCGGCACCAAGACCGGGCGGAAATTGGGCAAGGCCGCGGTGGGCTACGGTGGCTCGGCGCTGCTGGGCGGCTTGGCCTACAAGGCTTGGAACGACTGGCGTGCCGGCAGAGGCATGGTCGTGGGGCAGCCTGCTGCCGCAGCGATACCGCAACCCCCGCCAGCGGGATCCGCGTTCTTGCCCGCCCCGGGACAGGAGAACGATCTGAACCGCAGTCTGGTGCGCGCGATGATCGCCGCGGCCAAGGCAGACGGCCACATCGACGGCGACGAACAGCAAAGGATATTCCGTGCCGTCAATGACATGCAGCTGGGCGCCGAAGAAAAGGCATTCGTGATGGATGAACTGGCGGGCCCCGCCGATATCGCGGCCGTGGCGGCGGGTGCGACATGCCCGGAAACGGCCGCAGAGATTTATCTGGCGTCGCTATTCGCCATCGACCCGAGTGGCGCAGCCGAGCGCGAATATCTCGCTCGACTGGCCGCGTACCTGGACCTCGATCCGGGCCTGGTGCAGCATCTGCACGCCAATGCGGACCAGGTTCGCACCTGAGGTCGACGCCTTGGCCGCCCTTAGCTGTTGGCAGGGGGCGATATTCAAAGGCCCCTGCGGCGCTGTTCGGGTGCCTGCTTGCACCGTCTTTACGCCTCCGATACCGATGTTTTCCGTCGGGCCCGTCAAGACGGTCCGACGGCATGCTGGTGATCGGTCGCGATCAGGTGCGGTGCACCCGAAGGGCGTTGCGATGATCCGGGGCGACCGCCACCGCCCTGCTCGGCTTACGCTGGGTCATCGGCCTTTCGCATCTGGACAGGGTTCTGGCCCGCTGAGCCGCTCCGGGGAGTTCGATGCGCGGGCGTCTGACGCAGGGTGGCGGCAGTCGAGCCTCCTCGGACGGATTCACGGCGTCCCGCGGATCGATCATGCCGGGGCGCAACGGCCCCGCTTGGTGTCCGCGAGACCCAACGGGCGCTGTCGGATTGGCTGTTCAACTCCAGTTTGCCGTGCGCCTGCTACATTTGAACAGGCAGTAACGGCAATGTCATCTTACGAACGGCGAAAATGATTGGCAGGAGCGTTTCATGACCACGGCACATCCCCGCGCTCGCATCCTGATCGGCAAGCCGGGTCTTGACGGCCACGATCGTGGCGCCAAGTACATCGTGCATATCCTCAGGGATGCCGGCTACGAGGTGGTGTACACCGGCATCCGGCGTAGCCCCGAGCAGATCGTCGAGGCCGCTATCCAGGAGGATGTGGCCGCGATCGGACTATCGCTGCTCTCCGGAGCCCACAACGAACTGTTCAGACAGGTGATCGACCTGCTCAAGGCGCGCGGAGCCGAGGATATTCTGGTATTCGGAGGGGGCATCATTCCAGCCAGTGATATTCCCGGTCTGCATGAAATGGGCATGGCCGCGGTATTCACCCCAGGCTCGTCGGCCAAGGAGATCATAGCGACGGTTGATCGTTTGCTATCCGTGCGACAGGAGGTTTGATGAACGAGGACATCGTCCATCTGGTCTGTGACGTACGTCAGAATCCTGCCGAGAACACCAGAGCGGCTGCCAGGCTGATGTCGTTGCTGGAGAACCATCCGGCCAGGATTACCGAACTCTATGCCGGATTGGCCGATTGGCCCGAGCCACTCATGGTGCTCGGCATCACCGGGCCGCCCGGTGCCGGCAAGAGCACGCTGGTTGATCAACTGATTGAGCTGTACCGCAAACGCCACCCGCTGAGGCGCCTGGGTGTGATTGCTGTCGACCCCTCCTCCCATGCGAGCAAAGGGTCCGTGATGGGTGATCGAGTCCGCATGATGCGCCACGCCACCGATCCGCATGTGTTTGTCCGCTCCCTGGCAGCCAGAGGGCACCTGGGTGGCCTGGCGCTGGGCGTCAGGGGCGTGCTGCGGGTCATGGGGCTCATGCAGTGCGAACTGATCCTGATCGAAACCGTCGGTGTGGGGCAGAGCGAGATGGAGGTGGCCGAGTTTGCCGATATGGTGGCTATCGTCCTGGCCCCTGGCCAGGGCGATGGCATTCAACTCCTCAAATCCGGGCTGATGGAGACGGGTGATGTCTTTGTCGTCAACAAGGCCGACCGTGATGGCGCCAATCAGCTGCAGTCGCAATTGCTCACTACCCTGAATTTGAGGGCATCGGTCGCTGACGCCGGTGCCCCGCCCCCGGTATGCATGACCAGCGCCCTGGGCGGTGACGGCATGGATGGTTTTCTCGATCTGCTGGAAGATCACTGCGCACGCAGCGCTGACCAGTGGCTGACGCAGCGTAAACAACGCTTCGAACAGGAGGTCGAACAAGCCGTGCTGCAGGAGGCGCACCGTCGGCTGGCCGACATGCTGCGTACATCGGGGATCGGTTCAGAAGGGATCACCCGGGTCCTGCGGGGCGAGACGACGGTGAATGAACTTGCCACTGTGCTGCTGCAACTGGGCGCACGAGGTAAACCGCCTTACAACGAGGGCCATGTCGATGAAAGAAGACCCTGACGCCGGAGCAGCAGTGGAGCAGGCGAAGAAACAGTGGGAGGAGACTGCGGTCGCGAACACCGTCAGCCGCTTTCCCGAACGCCGCGCCAGATTCGATACCGTGTCGGGAGACGAGGTGGCGCGTCTCTATACGCCACAGGCCGAGGCGGATTCTTCTTATCTCGAAAAACTCGGCTTTCCCGGCGAATACCCCTTCACCCGTGGCGTGCAGCCCACAATGTATCGCGGTCGTCTGTGGACCATGCGCCAGTATGCGGGCTTTTCCACTGCCGAAGAGTCAAACAAGCGCTATCGGTATCTGCTGGAGCAGGGATCCACCGGTTTGTCGGTGGCCTTCGACCTGCCGACCCAGATCGGATACGACAGCGATGACCCGATGGCCAGGGGAGAAATCGGCAAGGTCGGCGTTGCCATTTCCACCGTGCGGGGAATGGAAAAGCTGTTCGACGGCATTCCGCTGGACAAGGTCTCCACCAGCATGACGATCAATTCCACCGCCGCGATACTGCTTGCGATGTATATCGTGACGGCGGAGAAGCAGGGCATGCCTCCGCACAAACTCACGGGCACCATCCAGAACGATATCCTTAAAGAATACATCGCCCGTGGTACCTACCGGTTCCCGCCCAAGCCGAGCCTGCGCCTGATCAGCGACATCTTCGCCTACTGCACAGAGAATGTACCCAGATGGAACACCATATCCATCAGCGGATACCAC
>JAHEDQ010000266.1 GCA_024641125.1 Candidatus Competibacteraceae bacterium
ACTGCGCATCTCCGGCACCGACACCCGCGCCATGGTTGCAGCGGTGGCCAGCGAAGAGCCGCACACCGCTCCGAACAGGGCACAGGCGCCAATGGTGGCATTGGCCAGGGCCCCGCGACCGCTGAACAGGGCATGGCTGGCCTGATACAGCTCCCGCGACATGCCTGCGCGGCTGGCCACCGCCCCCATCAGTACAAACAGGGGGACCACCGACAGGGAGTAGCCATGGGCCAGATCGAAGGGAATGCCGCCCAGGGTGACCAGGGCCAGCCGCCAGCCGTCCATGACCGCATAGCCCGCAAACCCCACCAGCAACAGAGCAATGGCAATGGGAAGGCGTACCAGGATTGCGAACAGCAAGACCAGAAAGCCGAGCAGCCCGATGAGTTCGTTACTCACGGTTTATCGTGCGGCGACGGCAGCCGTAGGGGTGCATGGGGGCGAAGGAGCCGGAACAGCAGAATGAGCGCGGACAACCCCATGCCGAACCAGATGGCGAGCCAATGCCAGACCAGGGGGATGCGCAAATCCATGGTCCGGTCGCCAAACAGCCAGGTGTCCTGGAACGGGGTCCACATGGCGTAGCAAAGGGTCATTAGCAGCAGCGTGCTGATCCACAGTGCTGCCCGATCCAGCCAGCCCACCAGCCAGTGGGGGATGGCCGCTTCCAGTATGTCCACCACGATGTGTTCACGGGCCAGAAACACCAGCGGAATGCCCAGAAACACCAGGTACACCAGCGCCAGTTCCACCAGGTCGACGGTACCCTGCACCGGCGCGGAAAACAGATGGCGGCCGACGATGTCGGCCACGGTAATCAACATCATGGCCAACAGGCACAGAGCGGCCAGCGCCCGCAGCAGTGCACCACCCAGGGCCATTGCCCGGGTCATGGATGGGCGCTCAGCGGTTCCAGAAGCTGAAGGAGGTCTTGCCGTACTCGACCGAGCGCTCCAACATCAACCGGTAGACTTCCACCGCCGGCTGGCCAGCCGCTTCACGCTCGGCCAACACACCGTCGGCCACCTGCAGGCCCACCGCACGAAATGCGGCATCCGCCTCCTCGCTCAACTCGACCACCTCCATGCCACCGTCCAGCAACGCCTGTTTCCCCGGCACATCGATGGCATCCCAGAGTTGGCCCACCTCGATGGACACATCGGCCGTGGTGTCGTCGATCAGCTGTTTTAACTCGTCCGGCAGGCGTTCGTAGCTGGCGGTATTCATGATCAGGCCGAAACTGGTTGCGTAGGCATACATCTCGGTGGTGTAGTCGATCAAGCCACCCAGCTTAAAGGCAATCCCGGCCCCACCGTAGTCGATCACCACCCCGTCGATGGTGGATTTCTGGAGATTTTCGGCCATTGCCGTGGGCGGCAATCCCACCGGTGTGGCGCCGAGGGCCTCAACAAACAGCCGCGCCGTAGCGGACGGAAAGCGTATCCGGAGCCCCTCGGCGTCGGCCGGCATCCGCACCGCCTTGCCCCGGGTGTGAAGCTGGGCCGGCGGATGGGTAAACAGGTAGAGTACTTTCACCCCCCGGTGCTCGGGATCCAGGTACTTCCGTACCGCCGGATCGTTGAGCACCAGATTGCCAATCTCGGCGCTGCCGATGGTATACGGGATGTCGATCAGACCGGTCAGCGGGAAGCGGTCACTGGTGGCACCGTGGAGTATCCAGCCGATGTCCATCTGGCCCCGACGCACCATGTCATAGTAATCGGGCATGGGGCCGAGCTGGGCGCTGGGAAATACCTGGATATCCAGTTGCCCGTCACTGCGGGCGCGCAAATCGTCGGCCCAGGACTGAATGTATTTACCCATGGGATGGCCGGCGGGCAGAAAATGCCCCAGCTTCATTTCATAGGTCTCGGCCTGCGCCGGACCGGCCAGGGAAAGCAACAGCAGCGCACACACTAAGCCCGGTAAGCGCATGATCGGCGTCCTCCAGCGTCTTACGCAAATGACAGATCAACAGCCCTCAAGTAAACGTTCGGAGCATCCCTGAGGATGCCTCTGATTCATTCTGAGTGAAGCAGATTGGTGGGTGAAATGCGCAGATTCAAGGCGCAGATCGCGGGTAATAGTTGTGCTATTGCCAAGATTTGCAACGATGAAGCTGTGCAGTTCAGTCCCAAGATGCAGGTTCCCGAATAGAGAGATTCCCTAATAACTAGCCGTTCGGGCAAGCCACCGCAAGTCCGGCACAGCCGCCGTGGTGTGGTCCGGGGACGGGCCAAGGGCTCAGGGTTCGCGAATCACCAGGCGGTCCTGCTCCTGAACTAGGTTGTAGCGCGAGAGAAAGCTCATGCCCAGCAGCACATACTGATCGGACAGACCGGGCACCACGTGGGCTGACACATCCTGCGCCCCGAGAGGCCCGACCCTGAGACTGCCGACCGAGGTCTGGTAAGCCACCGTCTTACCCGCGGCGGTGTCCGCCATCTGCTGCTGGCCCTGCCGCAGCCGGGCCTGGCCGGCCAGACCGGTCGGAATCGCCACCGTGGTCGCGCCGGTGTCGATCAGAAACCGCGCCGGCACGTCGTTCAGATACCCGTCCGCAAGATAGTGTCCGGATGGCTGCCGAACCAGCGCCAGCTCGCGCGCACCCGCAGGCGCGACCACTGCGGTAACGGTGTCCTCGGCGTCGGCCATATGGGCCTCCGGCAGCAGGCCGTCGTCCTCGCCCACACCCAGCACCATGAGCCGGTTGACCGGGCGATCGGCCGACCGTCCCAGCACCAGCACGTGACTGTAGCCGGCGAGCAGGCGTTTCAGTGCCGATTCCAGGGGCAAATTGGAGAATCGTGCGCTGAGCTCGCCCTCCACTGACGCGTCGATCCGGAGCCGTATCCCCGCACGCTGGGCAATCGCTTCCAGCACCTGAGCCAGCGGAACTCGATCGAGATCAACGCTGAGGCGCCCATCGGTATAGTCGATCCGACCCGCTTCCAAGGCATGGGCCACAGCGCCGGCAACAGTGACCCAGAACATCAACACGATTGCCGCGCCCCAGCGCCGCTGCGGCCGCCGCGACTGGTCGGAATAAAAACGTCTGTGAGTCACTTGAGCTTGATCCTACGCATCTCGCCAGGGTTGTCAGTCAGCGCCTACAACAACGGTCCAGGGTCGAATCGTCCATTTCCTGACCAACCCATTCTGCACATAGGGATCAGACTCGACAAAGCGCTCGATGATTGCGGGGTCCTCGACCTTGAACACCAAGGCAGCGCCGAAGGGCAGCTCCGTAAACCCACCGGCCATGATCAGTTCTCCCCGGTCCGCCGCCTCCTTTGCGCCGGCCAGGTGCACATCCCGATAGACGTGCCTGCGTTCCATGTAGTCGTCCGTGTAATCATAGAACAGCATATAGTGCATGATTGATCTCCAATGTCGTCGTACCGCTGCGATTGTTGAGGCAGGTCTTCTATTCTGGGCAAGGCAGATTGGAGCGTAAAAGGTGCGGATTCAAGGCGCAGATCGCGGATAACATCTGCTCTTTCCGATGGCGATCGCCGCCCGATATGGCGATGATGCATACACCATAGGCACCTCGCAGCGCACACTCCCCGCGAACGCAAAAGAGCACAATCATGCTGATCCGATCCGGTTATGACATCATTTTCGAATACCCGGCGCCGACGCCGGTAATCGCGATGCTCTACATGCACCCTTCCCGAGACCCTTCGGTCCACCAGAGTGACTACCTGCTGGTGGATCCGCAGGTCAAGATCAGCGGCTACACCGATGGGTTCGGCAATCGCTGCGCCCGGATGATCGCCCCGGCCGGGCAACTGCGGCTGTGGAATCAGGCGGTGGTGGAGGACAGCGGCCAACCCGACCGACAGCGGACGGATGCCGTCGAGCACGAAATCCACGACCTGCCAGATGAGACCCTGAGCTTCCTGATCGCAAGTCGCTACTGCGAAGTCGACCGCATGCTTGACATCGCCTGGCAGCTGTTCGGCAACACCCCCAAGGGCTGGGGCAGGGTGCAAAGTGTCTGCGACTTCGTCAATCAACACATCCACTTCGACTATCTCCAGGCGCGCAGCACGCGAACCGCGTACGAGGCCTACCAGGAGCGCGTCGGGGTCTGCCGTGACTTCACCCATTTGGCAGTCACCCTTTGCCGCTGCCTGAACATTCCGGCACGCTACTGCACCGGCTATCTCGGCGATATAGGCGTACCGCCGTCCCAGGACCCGATGGACTTCAGTGCCTGGTTCGAAGCCTATCTGGGCGGCAAATGGCATACCTTCGACGCCCGCAACAACACCCCCCGCATCGGCCGAATTCTGATGGCGCGCGGCCGCGATGCGGCAGATGTCGCGCTGCTGACCGCCTTTGGCATGAGCCGGCTGGATCGATTTACGGTTTGGAGCGATGAAGTCACGGAACGGGATCTGAGGGTCGAGTAGCCAATTGCTGAGCGCACATTTGATGCAGGCTTGCCTGAGTTGTCGACCGCACAGATGACCGCAACCGCCAGCGCGTCGAAACTCGCAAGCACGGCATCGCCCCCCCACACGGATATGGCGGCACACCTTGTTTTTCAGCAGAGATTTAAAGCGTAGGATGGCGCGGCCGCCTAGCGAGAAGGCAAACCATGAACCTGTGCCGCAATCTCACCGCCTGCCTGCTGATCTCGCTGGACGTCGCCACCGCGACGGCCAGCGCTGAGTCAACACCGGCGGCGGACGACCAGGCCACACGGGACACGGTGGTGCTGCTTCACGGGCTGTGGCGCAGTCGGACAGCCATGTGGCTGATGGCCCACCGCCTCGAGAACGCCGGCTTCCAAGTGGAGCGCATCGGCTACGATTCCACCCATCAGACCCCGGAGCAGATTCTCGACAGCGTCGCCGCCCAGATCGATGCCTGCTGCAAGGCGCTGCCGCACACGCTGCATTTCGTTGGGCACTCCCTGGGTGGCCTGATCATTCGTGCCTATCTGGCTGAGAATGCCGTGCGCCAGCAAGGCCGCGTGGTGTTGATCGGTACCCCTAACAAGGGCACGCCACTGGTTGACGCGTTTCAGGACAGCTGGTGGCTGGCCCTCGCCGGGCCCACCGCCCGGGCCCTGGGTACAGACCCGGGGAGCTTCCCGAGATCGCTGCCGCCACCGGAATACCCGGTCGGTGTCATTGCCGGTCTGAGCGAAAACGGCCTCGCGCGGCACTTTCTGGCCGATAGCAGTGACGGGCTGGTACCGGTGGAGTCCACCAAACTGGTGGGCATGGTGGATTTCATCATGGTCAAGGCCGGACACTCCAGCATGCGCTACAGTGAGGAAGTGGCTCGGCAAACCATCGCATTTCTGCGCCGAGGTCAGTTTACCCACCCACCCTAGGAGTCTGTCGGATTAACGCGCCCAGTTCGATACAATAGGCATAGTGCAAGAACCCGGACAT
>JAHEDQ010000066.1 GCA_024641125.1 Candidatus Competibacteraceae bacterium
CTCGAACAGGCGCCGCAGATGCATAGCCTGCCGCATGGAGCGTACCTTGGCGGTAGGTCCAACCGGAATATCGATCAGCAGGTGGGTCGAACCCGCAGCCAGTTTCTTGGACAGGATGGAGGCCACCATCTGGCCGGCGGAATCCAGACTGAGCGGGCGTTCCACCGAGATCAGCCGGTCGTCCACCGGCGCCAGGTGGGCCGTCCCGCCCCAGGCCACACAGCCCCGTTCGGTGCGGACGATATCCCGCAGCTGCGCCGGCGAGAGATCGACCCGGGCCAGCACCTCCATTGTGTCCGCGGTACCGGAGGGGGAGGTGATGGCTCGGCTGGAGGTCTTCGGGATCATCATCCCATGGGCCGCCACGATGGGCACGACCAGCATGGAGGTCCGATTGCCGGGGATGCCGCCAATGCAGTGTTTGTCCGCCAGCAGGGGTTCATCCCAGTGCAGTTTGTCACCGGTCTCCAGCATGGCCCTCGTAAGGTTCAACACTTCGTCCCGGTCCAATCCGTTCTGGCTCGCCGCCACCAGAAACGCCGCCATCTCCATTTTCGAGTAATGATTGTCCGCAATATCCCGGGCAATGGCGCGGTAGTCGTCAAGCGCCAGGCGTTCGCCGGCGATCTTTCGGCGCACCGCGTCCATGGATTTGGGCAACTCGGCCTGGCGCACCTGAACCTGGTGGCCCTCGCTCAGGGCAAACTGGGCGAAAGCCTGCTCCGACAATCCGAGTTCGTCCGGGCTCAGGATCTGCGCATCGTCCACCACGTTCAGGACCGCAAGAATGCGTTTACCGTCATCCTCGATTTCGATCTTGGCCAGGGCCTGAAAGCCCTCGGCCCGATACAGCGGACAGTCCCGGTGCAGGTAGGCCACGTTCTCGTGGTAGGTGTCGATGCCGACGCGGCGCAGCCGCAAATGATTGGCTTCAGTCATGGGGGGCTCAGGGCCTGATAACACAATGAGGACGCCCAGCGTTAGCCCTCAAATCAGGCCAAGCAAGGCGCGCAGAGCGCAGTCTGGTTATTCCAAATAAACGATGTGCAAGGCTGCATGGTCTGATTTGAGGGCCAACTCGCAGGGACAGGCCCCATTTTCCACAGGCCTGCGTTGCCGTTTCGCTCATGTACCGCAGGTACACTGCGCTCACTGCGCCTGGTCTTGCAAAAAACGGGGCTCTGTCGATGGGTATCCGCATCGTCTTAACAGGCCCTAATAGGTGAGGGTCAGGGTGTCTGCACCCCCGGCCGCGCTGAGAAAGGCGGCACCGCCCTCGGCACCATCGAACTCGGGGATGGTGTCCGCCGGGTCCAGGCCAAAGGCCGTCATCGCCTGACTGCAGCCGAAAAAACGCGCGCCCGCCTGATGGGCATCCTGCATGAAGCCGTACACCGTCTTGCTGCGGTCGGCGCCGGGGTAGAGGTGCTCGGCCGTGCCCGGCCGCAGAAGCTGGATGGTGGGGCCGGCGAAGTGTACCTCAACGTCCAGGTCCATGGCCGCGCCCACGGCGGCCTGAAAGAATGGCGCACCCAGGGTGGCGGGACGGTCCGGGTCTGCATTCAGCAGCATGATCACCAGTTTCTCCACCACCATATCGATTCTCCGGTCATTCAGTTCAGGCGGCTCCGCAGGCCGAAACGTTACCACGGCCTGCATATCCGTTGGGCGCCGGTCGCTTGCCTGCGCTCAGGATTGGCTTTTTGCAGCGCGGCATAGTGGCTATAATCGCGCGGCTTTATTGTTGCCCCGGTCGCTGCCCAGCGCGGAGGGGCGTCTGATTCAGGAGTTTCGAGATGCCGATTTACGAGTACCGGTGTGGGGCCTGCGGCCATGAGCTCGAGGTGCTCCAAAAGCTGAGTGATGAACCGCTGAGCGTCTGTCCGGCCTGCGAGGCCAGCGCGCTGACCAAGCTCGTTTCCGCTGCGGGCTTCCAGCTCAAGGGCTCGGGCTGGTATGTGACCGATTTCAAGGACAGCGGCAAGAAAAAGCCCGAAAAGGGCGAAAAGGGCGAGCAGTCCGAGTCGGGCGCCAAGGAAGCCAAAGGCGATAAAGGCGATAAGGGTGAGAAATCCGACGCCCAGGGCGATAACAGGGGCGACAAGAAGGCGGAAACAAAGAACACAGACACCGCTTCGGCGGGAAAAAAGACCGGCGCCGATAGCAAGGCATCGGGCTGAAACGGCATTCGGACTGGCAACGGTTTGACCGGCGGCGGGTTTGACCGGCGGGGATCGACTCCATACCATGCCGCCCCCTGATACGAATCACATCGACGAGGAAGTGAACCCATGCGGAGCCACT
This sequence comes from Candidatus Competibacteraceae bacterium, assembly GCA_024641125.1. Lineage (GTDB taxonomy): Bacteria > Pseudomonadota > Gammaproteobacteria > Competibacterales > JAHEDQ01 > JAHEDQ01. The sequence continues at coordinate 2,305 of JAHEDQ010000066.1, forward strand.
ACTGTGGTCACGTCACCGAAGCACTGGTCGACGAACACGTTACGTTGTGTGGCTGGGTTCATCGCCGCCGCGATCATGGCGGCGTCATTTTCATCGATTTGCGGGATCGGGAGGGCATCGTTCAGGTGGTGGTGGACCCGGATACCGAGGCGGCCTTCGCCGCGGCCGAGCGGGTGCGCAACGAATTTGTGCTTCAAATTCACGGACGGGTGCGACATCGCCCGGACGGCACCGTGAATCCGGAGATGGCGACGGGTCAGATCGAGGTTCTGACCCGCGAGCTGGAGATTCTGAACGAATCGGATACCCCGGCCTTCCAGCTCGATGACGCCAACGTGTCCGAGGAGATCCGTCTGCGCTATCGATACATCGATTTGCGCCGGCCCGAGATGCAGGCCCGCATGCGCCTGCGCACCCGGGTGATCAGCCACTTCAGGCGTTTTCTCGACGACAACGGGTTCCTCGACATCGAAACGCCCATGCTGACCCGTGCCACCCCGGAGGGTGCGCGGGACTACCTGGTGCCCAGCCGTACCCATCCCGGTTCGTTCTTCGCCCTGCCGCAATCGCCACAGCTATTCAAACAACTGCTGATGATGAGCGGCATGGATCGCTACTATCAGGTCGTTCGCTGTTTCCGCGATGAGGATTTGCGCGCCGATCGACAGCCCGAGTTTACCCAGCTGGATATCGAGACCTCGTTCATGGGTGAGGCCGACATCACCGGTTTGACCGAAGACATGGTTCGGACCGTATTTCGGCAGGTGTTGGACGTGGAACTCCCGGAGCCTTTCCCGCGCATGGGCTACGCGGAAGCCATGAGCCGTTACGGTTCCGACAAACCGGATCTGCGCATCCCGTTGGAACTGGTGGATGTGTCGGATCTGATGCAGGCGGTGGAGTTCAAGGTGTTCGCCGCTCCGGCCCACGACCCGAAGGGTCGCGTGGCGGCGTTGCGGGTGCCCAGCGGCGGTCGTCTGACACGCAAGGAAATCGACGGCTATACCGAGTATGTGGGCCGCTATGGCGCCAGGGGTCTGGCCTATATCAAGGTCAACGACATCGATGCGGGCCGCGAGGGTTTGCAGTCACCCATAGTCAAGTTTCTGCCCGATGAGGCGTTGGCCGCGATTGTCCAGCGCACCGGCGCCGAGAACAACGATGTGATCTTCTTCGGCGCCGACAAAGCGAGCGTGGTCAACGAGTCCCTCGGTGCACTCCGGGTTCGGGTGGGTCACGACATGAATATGGTGGCAGCGGGGTGGGCGCCGCTCTGGGTGGTGGATTTCCCCATGTTCGAGTGGGACGACAAGGCGGCGCGCTGGACCGCGCTGCATCACCCGTTTACCGCCCCCAGCATCGATGACCCGGACGAACTGCGTAAAGCCCCCGGGGAGGCGCTGTCCCGCGCCTACGACATGGTGTTGAACGGCACCGAAATCGGTGGCGGCTCGGTGCGTATCCATCACACCGCCACCCAGCAGGCGGTGTTCGAACTGCTGGGCATCGGTGACCAGGAGGCGCAGGAAAAATTCGGCTTCCTGTTGCAGGCGCTGACCTTCGGTTGCCCGCCCCATGGCGGCATTGCCTTCGGCCTGGACCGTCTGATCATGCTCATGGCCGGCGCCAGCTCCATCCGCGACGTGATGGCTTTTCCCAAGACCCAGACCGCCCAGTGCCTGCTCACCGAGGCACCGGCGCCGGTGCACGATCAGCAGTTGCGGGAACTCAATCTGCGCCTAAGGCGCACGCCATAGCCGTCACGGATTGCGTGACGACCCCATGACCGATGCCCGCGGCAAGCGGCCCGAGTCGGTGCTGGTGGTGATCCATACCGAGTCAGGCGAGGTATTGTTGCTGCGCCGGTGCAGTCCGCAGGACTTCTGGCAGTCCGTGACCGGCAGCCTCGAATGGGGTGAGCGGGCTCAAGCCGCGGCCGAGCGGGAAGTGGCGGAGGAGTGCGGCTGGACCGGTCTGCCCATCGAGGATTGCCGAATGAGCCGGCGCTTTGTCATCCAGGGCGCTTGGCGGTCCCGCTACCATGCGGCGCACAGTCATAATCTGGAACACTGGTATTCACTGCGCCTGCCCGGGCGCCGCCCAGTGAACATCAATCCAGCCGAACACCTGGAATTCCGCTGGGTGGCCTGGCAGGACGCCGCCGAGCTCGCCTCGTCCCGGACGAACCGCGAGGCCATTTTGCATCTCTGTGCTGGTGACGGACCGCCTGACTGAATCTGTTGCCCGTGTCGCCGGTCATCACGGCTTTGGCGTGGTGGATCTTGCGATTGTCGCGAGCACGGACGGCAATGCTTCGGCCAGCAAGTCCAGATCGTGATCGGTTCCGGCCGAGACCCGGATGCACCGGTTTTGCGGGCTGACAAAGGGCATGCGCAGGAACAGATCCCGTTCGATCAATCCGTTCAGAACGGCTTGGGCGTACGCCTGATCATGGCCGCAGTCGATGGTGACAAAATTGGTGGCGCTGGGCAGCGATCGCAGACCGTTGTCCACGGCAATGGCGGCGATCCGGGTACGGGCCGCGGCGACCCGCATTTTGACCTCTCCCAGATACGCCTGGTCGTTCAATGCCGCCAATGCGCCGGCCTGGGCGAGACGGTTGACGCCGAAATGGTTGCGAACCTTGTCGAACGAACGCACCAGGTTCTGTTCCGCGATTCCGTAGCCAATCCGGGCGCCGGCCATGCCGTATGCCTTGGAGAAGGTGCGAAATCGAATCACCGACGGATTGGACGCGTCGATTGGCGGCGCCGTGCCCTCCGGTGCGAACTCCACATAGGCCTCGTCCAGACACAGCAGACTGCCCTCGGGAATGCTGTCGATCAGGTGCTGGATCACCGTCGCGTTGTGCCAGCTTCCCATGGGGTTGTCCGGGTTGGCCAGATAGATCAGTGGAGCGTTCTCCCGCCGCGCCAATGCCAGCAGGGCATCGGGATCCTCCGCATCGTCTTTGTAAGGCGCGGTGTACAGCCGGCCGCCATATCCGGTGACGTGATAATTGAAGGTGGGATAGGCACCGAGCGAGGTCACCACCGGGGTGCCTTCACCCACCAGCAGGCGTGCCAGATAACCCAGCAGCCCGTCGATGCCCTCACCGATCACGATGTTCTCAGGATCAATCTCGTGAAACGCGGCGAGGGCGTGCCTGAGTTCGTGGTTCTCCGGGTCGCCGTAGCGCCAGATCGCGGTTGTTTCCGCCTGCATCGCCGCCACCGCCCGGGGCGATGGGCCGAACACGCTCTCGTTCGCCCCGATCCGAGCTGCGAAGGGCCTGCCCCGCCCCCGTTCCCGTGTTTCCGGGCCAACAAAGGGCACGCTGGCAGGCAGGCGCGCAACCAGCGGGGTGTATCTCAGTCCCGACATGAATACGTCTCCAGGGAAGTGCTCATCTCAATCCCCCGCGATGCGGCGGCGACCCTGCAGTCAACGGCGGCCCCGTGCAAATATGGGTCGCATACCCATTTCAAAGATGCTTTTCAATCGGCAGCAGTCCCATCATCCAGGCCGTAAACCGGCGCCACGGACCTACTTCCGGGTCAGAGTGGTAGCGCACCTCCTGGCCATCGTTCTCGGTGATCCAAACCAGGCGCTCGGCGCCGATTTCCCGGTCGAACTCCAGCATCACGCGGTAGCTGTTCTCCGGAAGCGTGCCCCGGTCCATGTACGCCAGCACCTGGTCGGCCACCTCCCGGCTGTCCACCAAGATCACAATCTCGGTATTCAGTTGTACGGAGCGGGGATCCACGTTGAACGAGCCTATTCCGACCAGTTCGTGGTCCACGACAAATGCCTTGGTGTGCAGGCTTGCCTTGGATTTGCCCCCGAGCAGCGACCAGTTCTCCCTATCCAGCCTCGCGTCGGGCCGTAATTCGTATAGCTCCACACCGCTGCGGATCAAGTCGAAGCGGTACTTCGCATAGCCCGCGTGGGCTGCCGCAACGTCGTTGGTGGCCAGGGAGTTGGTCAGCAACCGCTGCCTGACGTTCTGTTCCTGGTTCAGCCGCGTACGCTCGATCCCGGCCGGCCCAGGGATCACATAGGCGGATTCGGTCATCACCTCGTGGTCTTTTCTTTTTCCAACCTCGATCAGATGATCCGCCAGGTCTTCCTCGCGGGTGGAAAGTTTGTCCGGCAGGTCATACAAGGCTCTGGCGGGGGCCCAGACAAAGGCGTCGCGGAGGGCTTCCAGTCGCGCCAGCACCGCGTCGCCGCCCAGGTCGATCGGATAGGGGAAATTCTCAAGTTCATCGACCCATTGGTAGAGTCGTTGGCGCTGTTGTTCGAACTCCGACTCGGTCAGCGTCGGTTCCACCACCGCATCGACCGGGGCTGCAAACTCGCTGTTCCAGAACAGATCGAAACTGCGCGAGATTTCCTGGACCACGGGCCCGGCCACTGCCAGGTCCAGATCTCGGAAGTTCGCGGCGGTATCGACCCCGAAATAATTGTCGCCCACATTGCGTCCGCCAACAATGGCCACCGCATTGTCCGCGATGAATGCCTTGTTGTGCATTCTGTGATTCAGGCGGTTCAGGTCCGTGATCAGTTCGATGTTTCGAAAGCCTCGGGTTTCGAACGGATTGAAAAGCCGGACTTCGATATTCGGATGGGCTGCCATCGCCGCGAATCGAAAATCCGTGTCCTTGGTGGTGATGTGGTCCAGCAGCATTCGAACCCGGACACCGCGGTCCGCAGCACGGAGCAGGCGTTCGGCCAGAAGTCGACCGGTGGTGTCCACCTCCCAGATGTAGTATTGAACGTCGATGGTGCGTTCCGCCAGGTTCGCGAGGCCGGCGCGGGAACCGAACGCCCACTCGCCGCTGGGCACCAGCAGAATGCCGGAATCCCCCGGATGGGCGGCCATCTCGGTTTCGAATGCCCGTCCCAGCAAAGTGGTTTCCGGGTCCTCCAGTGCGGAGGAAGGCGTTCGGTAGTAACTTCGGGGTGGCGTGCTCGCGCATCCGGCAATGAGCAAACAGCACAGCAGCATCGAGCACAGACGGCTCAAGGCCCGAGCATGGCCGGGCTCACTCCAAATCGACCCTCTGCGCATCACTTACAGCCAATTCCAAACATGCAAACCGGCACGGGCACTCACCGTGCTGCAGATCACGCGTCGTTGTTGCCCAGTACTTCCCGCTTGTGGCTGCGGGCGAACTCCAACAGACGCGCAATCGGCACACGTGCGCGCTCGGCGATGGCCGGATCCACCTGAATTTCGTTGCTTCCGGATTCCAACACCGCGGCCAGGTTGCGCAAACCGTTCATGGCCATCCACGGACAATGGGCGCAACTCACACAGGTGGCGCCGCGACCGCCGGTGGGTGCTTCCAACAGCGTTTTACCCGGTGCGGCCTGGCGCATGCGATGAAAAATGCCGTTGTCGGTGGCAACGATAAAGGTGTCCGCGTCGAGTTCCGCCACCGCCTGGATCAACTGGGTGGTGGAGCCCACCACATCCGCCATTTCGATTACCGCCGCGGGGGATTCGGGGTGAACCAGCACCTTCGCACCCGGATGGTCTTGCAGAAGCGCCGCCAGCCCCTCGGCTTTGAACGCTTCATGCACTACACAGGCGCCGTCCCAGAGAATCATGTCGGCGCCGGTCTGCTCCTGTATGTAGCGACCCAGGTGTTTGTCCGGCGCCCACAACAGCTTCTCACCCCGCTCGGTGAGATGACGGGCGACGTCCAGCCCGATGCTTGAGGTCACCATCCAGTCTGCCCGGGCTTTTACCGCCGCGCTGGTGTTGGCGTAGACCACGACGGTGCGGTCAGGGTGCTGGTCGCAGAAATCGCTGAATTCTTCTGGCGGACAGCCGATATCGAGGCTGCAATCGGCGCCCAGATCAGGCATCAGGATGCGTTTTTCCGGATTCAGAATTTTGGCGGTTTCGCCCATGAAACGGACACCGGCCACCACCAGCGTATCGGACGGACACTCACTGCCGAATCGCGCCATGTCCAGAGAGTCCGAAACGTAGCCGCCGGTGGCGTCCGCCAGCTCCTGCAACGCCGAATCCGTGTAGTAGTGGGCCACCAGTGTGGCATTCTCCTGTTCCAGCAGGCGCTTTATGCGCGCCACCAGCGCCTCACGCTCAACCGGCGCGAGCTGCTCGACCACGGTTTCGGGCACCTGCTCCGGGGTCAGTCTATGACTCCGCATCACCGCTTGCTGACTGGCACTCATACTGTGTCTCCAGAGACGGCCGAAGCCGTGCTATTTGAAGATCTCAACCCGACCCGGGGTCTTGATCCGATACAAACGGGCCGGACGATGACGGCCGTTGCGCGCGAAGTCCGGCGTTTCCTCGAGGCAGTCCAGTGCCAGAATGCGCTTGCGAAAGTTTCGTTTGTCCAATGCAGTCCCAAGTATGGCTTCATACACGCGCTGCAGACCGCTCAAGGGAAACCGATTGGGCATGAACTGCAGCGCGATGGTGGAATACTCAAGCTTCGCCGCCAGGCGTCGATGCGCACAGCCGACGATGGCATCATGATCCAGCATCATGACCGGCAAACTGTTCACCGGAAACAGTCGTGCGGCGCCGATGCTCATCTGTTTCGTTGCCGTCGGATTAAGAGCCGAGACCAAGGCGTAGTAGGCCACGGTTATGACCCGTTGCTCCGAAACTCTGTCGGGGGCGCCAAAGGTGTAGAGCTGCTCCAGAAATACCCCGGACAGACCGGTGTCCCGCTGCAGATTCCGCTCGGCCGCCCGATCCAGACGCTCACGGTCCCGGATCAGGCCACCGGGCAGCCGCCACCGGTGGCCCACGCGTTTGCCCTCCGGCACCAACAACACGCTGAGGCAATCCTCCCGCATGGTGAAGACCACCACATCGGCGGAAACCGGCAGGATATCGTTGTGCGGCGCGTTCATCGGTCCATCGATCGTTGCCCTGTTGTCAGGCAAGTTAGTGTGCAAGCGACACTATGTCAAATTTGCCGGGCGAATCGGTAGACTTGACTCCATGACTGCCACACCTGTTATGCCGGTCGCGGTGCTGAAGGGAGCGGAGCCCGTGATCTTGCTGCACGGTCTGTACTTCGGCGCTCGTTGGCTTAGATTTCTCGCCGGGCAGTTGTTACGGCAAGGGTTCAGTCCGACCATTTATTCTTACCCCAGCGTGCGCGGAACCCCGGCTCAGGCGGCGGTCGCGCTGCTGCAATGGCTGCCGGATCCCATGCCGGAGCGTGTACACTTCGTTGCGCACAGCCTGGGCGGACTGGTCCTGCGCCACCTGTTCGGCACAGCCCAAGGCCTGCCGTTCGGACGTGCGGTGACGCTGGGTACACCCCATCGGGGCAGTCACGTGGCGGGCTGGATGGCCGGACACGGCCTGGGCGCCCTGCTTGGCGGGGCGAATCGGACCGGACTGACGGGTCCGGTCCCCGAATGGCCCGAGGGGCGCGAACTTGGGTCGCTGGCGGGCAGTGTGAGTCTGGGTCTCGGACGGTTGCTGCCTGGTTTGCCGGAGCCAAACGATGGCACCGTGGCGGTGGCCGAAACCCGGATTCGGGGAATGTCCGATCACATAATCCTGCCGGTGACCCACACGGGCATGTTGTTTTCCCGGGAGGTGGCCGCGCAGTGCGCCGCTTTTCTCACCGGAGCGCGCTTTCGGCATGATCCAGCAAAGTGATAACATTTCGTGTTTAATGTTTGAACACTAAAGAGGATTTCGATGGCAGGTCACAGTAAATGGGCCAATATCCAGCACCGGAAAAAGGCGCAGGATGCCAAGCGCGGTAAGCTGTTCACCCGCCTGATACGGGAAATCACCGTCGCCTCGCGTATGGGTGGCAGCGACCTCAACGCGAACTCGCGGCTGCGCCTCGCGGTGGACAATGCGCTGGGGGCAAATATGCCCAAGGATACGGTGGAGCGGGCCATCAAGCGCGGAGCCGGTGAACTTGACGGTAGCACCTACGAAGAGATCACCTACGAGGGGTATGGCCCGGGAGGCATCGCCGTGTTGGTTGAATGCATGACCGACAACCGCAATCGCACGGTCGCGGATGTGCGTCATGCGTTCAGCAAGTGCGGCGGTAACATGGGCACCAGCGGTTCGGTCGCTTTCATGTTCACCAAGACCGGCTCTTTGGTCTACGGTCCGGAAAATGACGAGGATGAGATCATGGAAGCCGCGCTGGAGGCCGGAGCGGATGACGTTCTGACCCACGACGATGGTTCCATCGAGGTATTGACCGAGCCGGAGACTTACTCCGAAGTAAAGCAGGCGATGGTGGCTGCGGGTCACCAGCCGGACATGTCGGAGGTGACCATGCGGGCGGAAAACACCATCGAGCTGGACGGGGAAGAGGCGATCAAAATGTCGCGGCTGCTGGATCTGCTGGAGGATCTGGACGATACGCAGAACGTGTATTCCAATGCCGACATCGCGGACGAGGCCTTGGAGCAGTAAGGCCATGTGCAGCCATGTTCAACCGGCCACAATGCACCGTTGAGGAGATTGAGTCTTGGCGCGAATCCTCGGTATCGATCCGGGTTCACAGATCACCGGTTACGGCGTCATTGATGGGGACGGCATTCGCAATCGATACCTGGACAGCGGCAGCATACGACTGCCGATGGCGCCCTTCCCCGAACGTCTGCGCCTGATCTTTGAGGGCATCGCCGAAATCATCGAGACCCATCGACCGGACGAAGTCGCCATCGAACAGGTGTTTGTGAGTCGAAATCCGAATTCAGCCCTCAAATTGGGTCAGGCGCGCGGCGCGGCGATCTGCGCGGCGGTGATCCGCGGCTTGCCGGTGTCTGAGTACACGCCCAGGGAGGTCAAGTTGTCGGTAGTGGGCGGCGGCGGCGCGGACAAGGAGCAGGTTCAGCACATGGTCTGTGTATTGTTGGGGCTGACTGCCCGGCCCCAGAGCGACGCCGCCGATGCGCTCGGGGTCGCGCTCTGCCACAGTCATACCGGGCATAGCCTTCAGCGCATGGGGTTGGCGGCGGGCACCCGTATGGGGCGGCGTCGGTGATCGGACAACTGCGGGGTACGCTTTTGCTCAAGCAGGCGCCCGGCCTGCTGGTGGACGTGAATGGCGTCGGCTATGAACTGGAAGCCCCCATGTCGACCTTTTTTGACCTGCCCGAGGTCGGCGGCGAAACGCTTTTGCACACCCATCTGTCGATACGCGACGACGCCCATGTGTTGTACGGCTTTGCCCGCCAGTCCGATCGGGACCTGTTCCGCAGCCTGATCAAGGTGAGCGGAGTGGGTCCGAAACTGGGTCTGGCGATTCTCTCCGGAATGGATGCGGACAGCTTCGCGGTCTGCGTGCACGATGCCGACGTTGCCACCCTGACCCGGCTGCCCGGCATCGGCAAAAAAACCGCGGAGCGCCTGATCATGGAAATGCGGGATCGACTCGGCAGTCACGGCGCGGTGGCCGGCATCAGGCTTACCGGCGGCGCCCTGGCCCGCCCGGCGGATCCGGTAAAGGACGCGGTCAGTGCGCTCGAGGCTCTGGGCTACCGGGCAGCGGATGCGCAACGCATGGTCAAGGCCATCGACAGCGAGGATCTGGCCAGCCAGGACATCATTCGTCTGGCGTTGCAGGCCGCGGTGCAGAAATGATGGGTTGCAAAGCGATTTTGACCGCTCCGGGCAGCCCGCATGATTGAGTCGGAACGGCTGGTGCGGGCCGGGGGCGGTACCGATGACGAGGCGGTGGATCGCGCCATTCGGCCCAAGCGCCTTGCGGACTACGTGGGCCAGAAAGTTTTGCGCGAACAGATGGACATTTTTGTCAGCGCCGCCCGGGCCCGGTCCGAGGCGCTGGATCATGTGTTGTTGTTTGGGCCGCCGGGATTGGGCAAAACCACTTTGGCCCACATCATCGCCAATGAGATGGGGGTCAGCATGCGCCAGACGTCCGGCCCGGTGCTCGAGAAAGCGGGGGACCTGGCCGCCCTGCTGACCAATCTGGAACCCCACGATGTCCTGTTCGTGGACGAGATCCACCGCCTCAGTCCGGCTGTGGAGGAGGTCCTCTATCCGGCCATGGAGGACTATCAGATTGACATCATCATCGGTGAAGGCCCGGCTGCGCGGACCATCCGTCTGGATTTGCCGCCCTTCACCCTGATCGGCGCCACCACCCGGGCCGGGCTGCTGACCTCGCCCCTGCGGGATCGCTTCGGTATCGTACACCGGCTGGAGTTCTACACCGACGCGGAGCTGACCCAGATCGTGGAACGTTCGGCCGGCATTCTGGGCGTGGTCGCCGAGGCCGAAGGGGCCGGTGAAATCGGGCGACGATCCCGCGGCACGCCCCGTATCGCCAACCGGCTGCTGCGCCGGGTCCGTGATTTCGCCGAAGTCCGTCATCAGGGGCGGTTGAGCGCCGACGTCGCCCGTGAGGCGCTGGCCATGCTCAATGTGGACGAGCGCGGATTCGACGAGTTCGATCGCAGATTGCTGCTCACCATCATCGAGAAATTCGGCGGTGGGCCGGTGGGTCTCGATACCCTGGGGGCGGCGCTGGGCGAGGAATCCAACACCATAGAAGATGTGCTGGAACCGTATCTCATTCAACAGGGACTGATGATGCGCACGCCCCGGGGACGAACGGTGACCCCGTTGGCGTACCAGCATTTCGGGTTTCAGCCCCGTGTCGGCGAGTTGGACCTGTAACGGATCCGGACGAACCATTGACTACCTTTCGCTGGCCGGTTCGCGTTTACTATGAGGACACCGACGCAGGTGGGGTAGTGTATTACGCCAATTACCTGAAGTTTATGGAGCGGGCGCGGACCGAGTGGTTGCGCAACCGGGGTTTTGAGCAGGATGTGTTACGGGAGCGGGAAGGCGTTCTGTTTGTTGTTCATGCCGCCACGGTGCGCTACCGTCAGCCCGCGCGATTCAACGATTTATTGATGGTGGAAAGCCGCATCGACCGGATCGGCCGGGTTCGCATCGTGTTTGGACAGCGGGTGTGCCGCGACACGCCCAAAGCCGAGCTTGTGTGTGACGGCCGCGTCGAGGTCGCCTGCGTAAAAGCCGGCTCGTTTCGACCCACCGCCATTCCCGAACGCATACGAGCGGAGTTTCCCGGTGAGTCCTGATCTTTCATTTCTCCATCTGATCGTCCAGGCCAGTCCGGTCGTCCAGCTGATCATGGCGGCTTTGCTGGGCATTTCGGTCTACTCCTGGACCGTAATCTTCCAGAAGCGCGGTGGCCTTGCCCGTGCCCGTCGTGAGGCCGACAACTTCGAGACCGCGTTCTGGTCCGGCACCGATTTGACCTCGCTCTACTCCGGCATCGGAAAGGAGGAGAGCGCCGAGGGTCTGAAGGCGATATTCGTGGCCGGTTTCCGGGAATTTCTGCGCTCCCGCTCCCAAGCCGAGCCGGAGGCGGTGGTGGACAGCTCCCGCCGGGCCATGCGCGCCGCAGTGTCCCGCGAGCTGGATTCCCTGGACAGCCGAATGAGTTTTCTGGCCACAGCCGGTTCCACCAGCCCCTACATCGGCCTGTTCGGAACCGTGTGGGGCATTATGAACTCGTTTCGGGCCCTGGGGGACGTGCAGTATGCCACCCTGTCCCTGGTAGCACCCGGCATTGCCGAGGCTCTGGTGGCCACGGCAATGGGTTTGTTCGCCGCCATCCCCGCGGTCATGGCCTACAACCGCTACAGCGATCAGATCGAACGCTTGGCCGGCCGCTACGAGATCTTCATGGAGGAGTTCTCGAACATCCTGCAGCGTCAGGCCGTGGGCCGACGCCAGCAGCCGTAGAGGAGGGCTTGCCGGTGCAACATCGCCGCCGCCGTCGGCAGATGGCCGAGATCAATATCGTGCCCTACATTGATGTGATGCTGGTGCTGTTGGTGGTGTTTATGATCACCGCCCCGCTGATCAACCAGGGGGTGGAAATCGATCTGCCACAGGCCGAGGCCAATCCCTTGCCGGCCGAGAGTGTGCAACCACTGGTCCTGCGGGTGGATCGTGGCGGCCTTTACTACCTGGATGTGGGCGACGGCAACACCGGGGCCCTGGATGCCAGCATGGTGCTGACCCGCGCCGCCGCCGTGCTGCGCCGTAATCCGAAAACGCCGGTGGTGGTGGAGGCCGACGCTCTGGTGGACTACGGTTCGGTGATCGTCGGCATGTCGTTGCTCAAACAAGCGGGGGCCGCCAAGGTTGGCCTGGCTACCCGGCCGATCGAGCGCTGATGCGGCGCAAGCCACAACCGAGGATCAGCACCGGCGCCGTTGTGCTCGCCGTCGTGGTGCATGTGGTGGCGGCCGCGTTGTTGATCATGACCTTCGATCTGAAACTTCCGTTTTTCCAGTCCGACGCGCGTAAACCGGTGGAAATCATCGACGCGGTGGTGGTTGACGAGGAGCAGATCGAGCGGGAAATGCAGCGGCTGGAACAGGCCGAACAGGAGAAACTGGCGGCCGAGCAGGCGCGACAGGCGGAATTGGAGCGTAAGCGCGAACTGGCCGAGTCCCAAGCGGCCGAGGCCGAATTGCGCCGCCAGCAGGAGGAGGAACGAGCCCTGCTCGAGCGTGAACGGCTGGCCGCCCTGAAGCTCGAGCAGGAGGCTCTGGCCAAGCAGCGAGCCGAGGAACAGGCACAACTGGCCGAGTTGCGGCGACAGCAGGAGGAGGAGGCTCGCCGGCAGGAACAAGTGCGGATCGAGGCGGAAAAGCAACGCTTGGCCCAGGAACAGGCCCGCCGGCAGGCCGAGGCCGAGCGTCAACGTTTGGAGCAGGAAACCCTGGCCAAGCTGAAGCGCGAGCAGGCGCAGGCCGAGCAGCAACGCAAGGACGAGGAGGCCAGATTGGTCGAGCTCAAGCGCCAGCAAGAGCAAGAGGCCGAGCGCCAGGCGGAGTTGCGCAAACAGCAAGAGGCCAAGCGTAAGGCTGAGGAAGCGGCGCGGATCGAAGCCGAGAGAAAGCGCCAGGCTGCCGAGGAAGCGCGTCTGGCCGAGATCAAACGCCAGCAGGAAGTGGCGGAGCGCCAGCGCAAGGAAGAAGAGGCGCGTCTGGCAGAAGTAAAACGTCAGCAGGAGGAGGCGCGCAAGCTGGCGGAGGCGGAGCAGCGCCGTAAGGACGAGGAAAAGCGCAAGCGTGACGAGGCCATCCGCCAGCTTCAGGAAGGCGCGGAAGCCGAGGCCCGCGCCCGGGAACAGGCACAGATCGTTGACCAGTACATCACCGCCATCGAGCAGGATGTGACCCGAAACTGGTTGTTGCCGCCGGGAGGCCGGCGGGATTTGAAGACCAGTCTCCTGATCCGGCTGGGTCCGGGGGGCGACGTGCTGGATGTGCATGTCACCAAATCCAGCGGCGATACCGCGTTCGACCGCTCCGCCATTGCCGCGGTCCGCAAGGCATCGCCTTTGCCCGTACCCGAGGGCGAGGTGTTCGACCGCGTGTTCCGCAGTTTCAATTTCGTATTCGAACCGGAGGCATCTCTGTGAAGCGTTGGATTCGTGCCGTGAGTCTGATGGCCGTGGCCTGGGTGATCAGTTCCCCAGGCCAGGCGGAACTGACCATTCGCATCACACAGGGTACCGAGGCGGCGCTGCCCATCGTCGTGTTGCCACTGGCCTGGACCGGGCAAGGGCAAGGGACGCCGCCGCCGGAAGACGTGGCCGCCATCATTCGATCGGATCTGGCACGCAGCGGACGCTTCAGACCATTGATCGAATGGCCCGAGACACCCAGCACCGTGGACCAAGTCCGATACCCTGTGTGGCGTGCCACGGGTGCCGACAGCCTCGTATTGGGCCAAGTTCGACCCGCCGCGGGTGGTCAATACGAGGTGGATGTGCAGCTGCTGGACGTGTTCCAGGGCACGCGACTGGAACGCTACACCAATCTGGTGGGCGCGGATGAACTGCGGGACGTTGCGCACTACTACAGCGACCTGATCTACCAGCGGCTCACTGGTGAACCGGGTCTGTTCGACAGCCAGATCGCGTACATCACCCAGCAACAGGAAGCGGATGGACCGCGCTACGCGCTGATGGTCGCGGACTCCGATGGCGAACGCCCGAAGCGGGCACTGCGCTCCTACGCACCGATCATGTCGCCGGCCTGGTCGCCGGACGGCAACCGGCTTGCCTACGTCACATTCGAGGCCGACCGTGCCGAAGTGTATGTGCAGGACCTGGCCGGTCAGCGTCAGGTCATCAGCAGCTTTCCCGGCATAAACGGGGCGCCGGTCTGGTCACCCGATGGTCGGCGTCTGGCGCTGACCCTGTCCAAGGACGGTAACCCGGAGATCTATCTGGTGGACGTGTCCACCCGACAATTGAGGCGTCTGACCCAGAACTCGGCCATCGACACCGAACCGGCCTGGTTGCCGGACGGCAGCGGACTGGTCTTTACCTCCGACCGGGGCGGTAGCCCGCAGCTATACCAGATGCCGGTGCGGGGCGGCGTTGCGGAACGGCTTACTTTCGACGGTGAATACAATGCCGGGGCGACGGTCTCACCCGATGGCAGAAAGATCGCGATGGTCCATCGCACCAATGGCGACTACCGCATTGCGGTGCTTGATCGGGACACCAGGCTGCTGACCGTGCTGACCCGCGGCCGTCTGGACGAGTCGCCGAGTTTTGCCCCCAACGGCAGTATGATTCTGTACGCGGCCAAGAGCGGCGGGGTGGATGTGCTGGAAGCGGTGTCCGTGGACGGTGGGTTTCGCCAGCAGCTGCAGCTGGACCAGGGACAGGTGCGCGAACCGGCATGGTCGCCGCTGCGCAAGCGGTGATCCGGTATCGGGCCGACGACGGTCATTGTAGGAGCGTTTCATGTACGTGACGGGAAGGATTCGATGAATCAACATGCGTTTTTCCAGTGGGCCCTGATGGCGCTCATTCTGGTGCTGGTCGGCTGTGCCGGCACGTCTGAAACCGTGCCGACTCAGGAACCGGTCGATGTCGTCGACCCGACCGCGGGCGGCGCCGAGACCGGCGCCATAGTGGGTGGTTCCAGTCTGTCGCGGCGCCAGTATGGCCCCGACGCGCCGCCCGGCAGTCCACTGGCTCAGCGTGCGATCTACTTCGACTATGATGCTGCAACGGTCAAGGCGGAGTATCGACCGGTGGCCGAAGCACACGGCACCTATCTCAGCGAGAACCCGCGTATTCGGGTGGTTTTGGAGGGCAATGCCGACGAGCGCGGAACCCGTGAGTACAACATCGCTCTGGGTGAGCGCCGGGCCCATGCCGTGCGACGCATCATGTTGTATCAGGGTGCCCAGCCGGAGCAGATTCAGGTGGTCAGCTATGGCGAGGAACGGCCGGTGTCGGCCGGAAGCGGCGACAGCGCCTGGGCGCAGAATCGGCGCGTCGAAATCGTTTATGCGGGTGAAGAATGATGCGCCGAGGCCGGCTTTCTGGGGCGTGCTTGCTGCTGTGGGCCATCAGTACCACCGGCCATGCTCAGCAAAGCTCGGAACGGCAGTTGATGTACGAATTGATGGACCGACTGGAGCAGCTCGAGCAGGAGGTACGTCAGTTGCGCGGCAGAATGGAGGTCTATCAGTACAAGCTGGATGAGGCCAACCAGGCCGATAATCGCCGTTATCAGGATACGGATCGTCGCCTTCAGGCCCTGGAAGGAGGCGCACCTTCGGCCGGCGCCCAGGCCCAGCCTTCCGGCGCAGTCGTCTCGCAGTCCAGTCTGCCGGTGCCCCTGGTGACGCCGCCCAGCACCGGCGGAGGTGATCCTCAGCGTGAGTATGACCAGGCCTTCGCGCAGCTCCGGGACGGGGCATTCGACGACGCCGTGGTGTCGTTCAGCGTGTTCTTGCAGCGTTATCCGGACAATTCGCTGTCGGGCAATGCTCAGTATTGGCTGGGGGAGGCCCACTATGTGAATCGGGACTTTGAAGCCGCAAAGTCGGCGTTCCAGGCGGTCCTGGACAGCTATCCGACCAGCGCCAAAGTGCCGGATGCGAAGCTGAAGCTGGGCTTTACCCTCGCTGAACTCAAGCAAACCGACGCAGCGCGCCGGGTTCTGCAGGAGGTGCGCTCACAGTATCCGGACAGCAACGCGGCCCGTCTGGCCGATCGGCGACTTTCGGAATTGTAAACCCTCGCCCACGCCAGCAGCGATGCGCCCGCTGCTGGCTGCCTCGCCCCTGCCCGAAGCCCGATTTATGGACACATCGCGCTTTTTGATTGGCGGCATGCATCTGGAAGATCAGAATATGCCGATATTACAATAATTAAGTCCGAATCCGGCTACCCACACCGAGGAGGCCCGTCTTCGATGGAATTCTCACTCAACACACAGATTCTCATCGGTACCTTTTTGATTGCGGCGGTCCTGGGTGCCGTGGTCAACAAGACCAATTTCTGCACCATGGGCGCTGTATCCGACTGGGTGAACATCGGCGACAAGGGACGCCTACGTGCCTGGTGCCTGGCCCTCACTGTCGCGCTCATCGGCGTCATGGTGATGGAGTCCATGGCCTTGGTGAGTTTTGACGGCACCCGGCCGCCGTATCGAAGCGCCAATTTCGCCTGGGCGCGATACCTGCTGGGGGGTGCGTTGTTCGGTGTCGGCATGACCCTGGCCAGTGGCTGCGGAAACAAGAACCTGGTGCGGATCGGCGGCGGCAATCTGAAGTCCATTTTCGTGGTCGCCGTTGCTGGCGTGTTTGCCTACCTGATGACCAAGACCGATTTCTACGGCATTGTTTTCCACTCCTGGATCAACCCCATTTCCATCGATCTGAGCCGGATGGATTTGAGCGGCCAGGACCTGGGCAGTCTGTTTGCCGCCGCTACCGGCGGAGATGCGGCCAACATCAGGCTCATTGTGGGGGGGCTTATATCCGTCGTGGTCTTGGTGTTCGTATTCAAGTCCCGGGATTTCCGACGCAGCCGCGACAACATACTGGGGGGTCTGGCGGTGGGCCTGGCGGTCATTGCCGCGTGGTATCTCACCGGCGGGCCTATGGGGCAGGAGGCGATAGAAGAAGTAGAGTGGCTGGATGCCAAGCCCGATGGAGTGGGCGTGCAGTCCTTCACCTTCATCAACCCCATGGGGGAAACGCTGGCCTATCTTGCTGAGCCCAGAAATCTGTTGTTGGTGACCTTCGGCGTCGCTGCCCTGGCGGGCGTTATCGTCGGTTCGTTCATCTACGCGGTTCTGACCGGCAACTTCCGGGTCGAATGGTTTGCATCGATCGCCGATTTCCTTCGCCATCTGATCGGTGCCGTGCTCATGGGCATTGGTGGCGTGCTTGGCATGGGCTGCACCATCGGACAGGGCGTGACCGGCACTTCGACCCTGGCGCTGGGCTCATTCCTGACCTTGTTCTCCATCATCTTAGGCAGCGCCACCACCATGAAAGTGGAGTACTACAGGATGCTCTACGAAGAGGCGAGCTTCGGCGACGCATTGGTCACCGGGCTGGTCGATCTGCACCTGTTACCCAGGGGCCTGCGCAGACTCGAAGCGCTCTGAGTGCATCGGCCCTGGCGGCATCGACCGCCAGGGTTTGCCATTGCCGGCACTTCCGCTATCATGGCGCCCCTCCAACCCATGCGGGCCGTTAGCTCAGTTGGTAGAGCAGCTGACTTTTAATCAGTTGGTCGTAGGTTCGAATCCTACACGGCCCACCACTCAACCAATAAATTACAACGATAATAAAGTAGAACGATCGCGCTCTGTCACGGTTTGTGTCACTGGCTGCGA
>JAHEDQ010000067.1 GCA_024641125.1 Candidatus Competibacteraceae bacterium
ACCTACAACAAGCGCCCACACAAAATTCCTGCAACCAATTTGTTAAAGATCACCCAGAAGAATCCAACCTCCCACTGAGCAGGCCGTGCATTGTACCCATCGATGATCAACCGTCAAGGGATTTATGGCAGCCTCTGGCCAGCTCTGGGGAAGGTCTGGGATGGTCAGGACATCAAACCCTATGGATCGCCAGGTGCTAGATGGTTCAAAACGGGATATCGTCGTCAAAACCATCGTCAGCAAACCCCTGTTCACGCGGCACATTGCCCGATCGAGGCGGGGCGCCGGCCTCAGCGCGCTCCGCACCCTGCTGCGACCTGTCGCCTCCGCCCTCATAGGGCGCACTGCCGCCGGAACGAGAATCCAGCATCTGCATTTCGTTGGCCACCACCTCAGTGGTGTAGCGTTCCTGCCCGTCCTTGTCCTGCCACTTTCGGGTTTGCAGTCGCCCCTCGACATACACCTTGCTGCCTTTGCGCAGATACTCACCGGCGATCTCCGCCAACCGACCGAAAAATACGATCCGATGCCATTCGGTCCGCTCCTGCATCTCACCCGTCTGCTTGTCCTTCCAGCTGTCACTGGTGGCCACGGTTACGTTGGAGATCGCTCCGCCGTTGGGTGTGTATCGGACCTCGGGATCTCGCCCCAGGTTACCGATGAGGATCACTTTGTTGATACCTCTTGCCATTCTGCTTGTCCTCGCTCAGGTCGTTCGGATGTTCAATACAACAGTCTATGGGTCACGGGCTGCCGCTTCAAAACGCAAGGCATCCAACGCGACCTGGTCCAGGCACTGATTGTCGACTTTGAGATACGCCACCTGATCTGATGGAATCACCACCGCCTCTTCGACGCCTCGTACGGCCCGCAAACGATCAGCCCATTCAACGACGTGCTCATGCCTGCAACCGCCCAAACCGAAGACCACGCTGCTCAGGTAGCGCGGACTGGGCAGCCGGCTCGCAACCCCCAGCCAGACGACTACGGCGCAACCGCAGGCGAGGAATACCGCATCGGCACCGTACCGACCATGGATCCACCCGCCCAGAGCGCCGCCCAGAAACGCGCCCAGAAACTGGGAGGTCGAATAGGCCCCCATGGCCGTGCCCTTGGCGTGTGCCGGCGCCACCTTTGCTATCCAGGACGGCAACAGAGCTTCAAGCACGTTGAAGGCGACGAAGAAAAACCACAGCATCGCTGCGACCATCATAATGCTCTGGTCGAATCCCGCCAGAAGAAACAGGGCTAGGGCCAACACTCCCACTGAGAGCATCAGCATGCTCTTCATCAGGCGATACCGTTCCGCAACAATAATGCAGGGTAAGGCCACCACGATTGAGGTCGCGAGCACCGGCAGATACAGATGCCAGTGCTGCTGGGGGTCCAGACCGAGCCGGTCGCGCAGGATCAGCGGCAGGACGACGAAAGTGGCCGTCAAAATCATATGCAGCACAAGTATTCCGATGTCGAGGCCGACCAGCCTCGAGTCCGAAAGAACCCGGCCCAGCTCTGCGGGCACGGCCCCTGCGTCACGGTGTACACGAACCGTGACAGGATTCGGCACCGCCAAAAATAAGACCAGCAAGCCGCAGCAAGCCATCACAGCTGTAAACCAGAATATGCCCGCCAGCCCGAACCAGCCATCGATGATCGGACCGATTACCAGTGCAGCCGAGAAGGCCACACCGATGCTCATGCCAATCATGGCCATGACCTTCACGCGCTGCTCCTCACGGGTCAAGTCCGCCGCCAGGGCCATGATGGCGGCGGCCACCGCGCCAGAGCCCTGCAGTGCCCGACCGAGAATAATGACCTCGATGGAGTGCGCCTGCGCGGCAACGATGCTGCCGACGGCGAACAGCAACAAGCCGCCGGCGATGACGGGTTTGCGCCCGATGTGGTCGGACATCACACCGAAGGGTATCTGGAGCAGGGCCTGGGTCAGACCATAGGCGCCAATGGCGATTCCGACCAGCAACGGGGTGGCATCAGGCCAGCGTTCAACATGCAGGGCAAGCACCGGAAGGATCATGAACAAGCCGAGCATACGAAAGGCGAAAATTGTCGCCAGGGCCGCTCCGACCCGCAGTTCTTCCGGGCGCATTTGATTCAATGAACGGGACATGGGTATCCGCGATCTCGAAAATGGTGATCAAGCACCCTACCAGGGTGCGTTTGAGGACCGGATTGGGAAGCCAGGGCGGAGTAAGCTGCGCAGTCCCGACCCTGCTCAGGGTTCACCGGCGCGCGCTGTCGAGCGCTCGAACACCTCTTTTGCCTGCCGCTGGCACGACACCTTATAGTATCAGTTTGCCCAGGGACCGTGAAACGCGATGGAATCGATCCAGCTTCGAGGTGCCCGTACCCACAACCTGCAGAATGTCGACCTGGACCTGCCCCGGGACAGACTGATCGTTATCACCGGGCTTTCGGGTTCAGGCAAATCTTCGCTCGCTTTCGACACGATTTATGCCGAAGGCCAGCGACGCTATGTGGAATCGCTTTCGGCCTACGCCCGTCAGTTCCTGTCGATCATGGAAAAGCCGGACATCGATCATATCGAAGGTCTATCGCCAGCGATTTCCATTGAGCAAAAATCCACCTCCCACAATCCGCGCTCAACGGTCGGCACGGTAACCGAAATTCACGACTACCTGCGATTGTTGTATGCGCGCGCAGGTACACCCCAGTGCCCTGAGCATGGAATCGAACTGAACGCCCAGACCATCAGCCAGATGGTCGACAAGGTTCTGGAACTGCCTGAAGACAGCCGCCTGATGCTGTTGGCGCCGGTGGTTCAGAATCGAAAGGGTGAGTACGTAAAACTGTTGGCCGAACTACAGGCGCAGGGTTTCATCCGCGCCCGAATCGATGGGCAGGTGGTGGAACTGGACTCGGCTCCGGAACTTGACCTGCACCACAAGCATGACATCGAAGTCGTGGTGGATCGCTTCAGGGTCCGACCAGATTTGCGGGTGCGGCTGGCGGAGTCTTTTGAAACTGCGGTCCGAATGGGTGACGGTCTGGCCAAAGTGGCCTGGTTGGACGATACCAACCGCAGCCCACTGGTGTTCTCGTCAAAGTTCGCCTGCCGCGAATGCGGCTACAGTCTGGCGGAGCTCGAGCCCAGGCTGTTCTCGTTCAACAATCCGGTGGGTGCCTGTCCAGCCTGCGACGGCTTGGGGCAGCGGCAGTTTTTCGATCCGGACGCGGTCGTCGCCCATCCACACCTGAGCCTGATCAGTGGCGCGATACGGGGTTGGGACCGGCGCAATGCGTACTATTTCCAGATGATCGGCGCCTTGGGCAAACACTACGGCTTTGACTTGGACACGCCGTTCGAAGCCCTACCCGAAGCAACCCGAAAAATCTTGCTGTACGGCAGCGACGGCGAGGCGATCAGCTTCAAGTACGTTGACTCGGCGGGGAAATCGACCAAACGTGCGCATCCGTTCGAGGGCATTGTGCGCAACATGGAGCGACGCTACCGGGAAACCGAGTCATCTGCTGTCCGGGAAGAGCTGTCCAAGTACCTGGCCACGCAGACCTGCCCTGACTGTGGCGGCAGTCGTCTGAATCGGGCGGCCCGCAATGTATTTATCGCCGGCCGCAATCTGCCCGCGATAAGCGCAATGCCGGTTGGCGAGGCGGCCAGTTTGTTCGAAACCCTGCAGCTACCGGGGCATAGAGGCGAGATTGCGGACAAAATCTTCAAAGAGATTCGTGCCAGGCTCGGTTTCCTGGTGGATGTAGGCCTCAACTACCTCACCCTGGATCGAAACGCAGATTCCTTGTCCGGTGGCGAATCCCAGAGGATTCGCCTGGCCAGCCAGATTGGTGCGGGCCTGGTAGGCGTCATGTACGTGCTGGACGAGCCCTCGATAGGGCTGCATCAAAGGGATAACGAGCGCCTGCTGAGCACCCTGAGACGGCTGCGCGACCTGGGCAACACCGTGATCATGGTCGAGCATGATGAAGATGCCATCCTGATGGCGGACCACGTGGTCGACATGGGTCCCGGTGCGGGCATCCACGGCGGACGAGTGGTGGCTCAGGGAACCCCGGCAGACATCTCGACCAATCCGGCCTCGCTCACCGGCCAATACCTCTCAGGACGCCGCCAAATCGCCATCCCGCGGAAGCGCAAACCGCCCGGCAAACAGGCGCTGACCATCCGCGGAGCAACCGGCAATAATCTTCAGGGGATCGACGTCACGCTGCCCGCAGGACTGTTGATCTGTGTCACCGGCGTGTCCGGTTCCGGCAAATCGACCCTGATCAACGACACCCTGTACAAATTCGCCGCCCGCCGTCTCAATCGCGCAGCCGAACACCCGGCGGCATGTGTGGCAATCGATGGGCTCGAACAGTTCGACAAAGTCATCAACATCGACCAGAGCCCTATCGGCCGCACACCCCGCTCCAACCCGGCCACCTACACCGGCCTTTTTACCCCTATAAGGGAATTGTTTGCCGGCACACCCGAAGCCAGGGCGCGCGGATACACACCCGGTCGATTCAGCTTCAACGTGAAGGGTGGGCGCTGCGAAGCCTGCCAGGGCGACGGCGTAATAAAGGTCGAGATGCACTTTCTTCCGGATATCTATGTGTCCTGCGACGTGTGCGCGGGTAAGCGCTACAACCGAGAGACTTTGGACGTCACGTATAAGGGGAAATCAATCGAGCAAGCTTTAAGCCTGACTGTGGAGGACGCGCTTGGGTTCTTCCACGCCGTGCCCACCATTGCCCGCAAGCTGCAAACTCTGATGGATGTGGGCCTGTCCTATATTCACCTGGGACAAAGCGCAACCACGCTGTCGGGGGGCGAAGCGCAGCGCGTCAAGCTTGGGCGCGAGTTATCCAAGCGGGATACAGGGAACACCTTGTATATTCTGGACGAGCCCACAACCGGGCTGCATTTCTACGACATCGACCAGCTCCTGAATGTGCTCCATCGGCTGCGGGATCATGGCAATACCATCGTCGTCATCGAACACAATCTCGATGTCATCAAGACCGCCGACTGGGTGATCGATCTGGGCCCTGAGGGAGGCTCTGGAGGCGGCCAGATCGTGGCATCGGGTACGCCGGAAGAGATCGCAGCCTCGCCGAAATCCCACACTGGACAATTCCTGGCAAGGGCGCTGGGTAACTCGCCCGCGGCAATCTGGGCCAAGGAAGTTTGATCAACCGCAGACGGCATTCTGTGTCAAGCCATGTCAGGCCCCAGCCGCATGATGCCGCCGCCGATTTTTGCGCCGAGTCGATTGGCGGCACTGCCACAGTTCTCTGCAACTTCCACCAAATTCATGGAATTGCGATACCAGAGCAACCCTCCCTCGACGACTGCCGAGAATGTCTTGCCATGGCGGATGGACTGGCCGCCGATTCGAAAAACGGTCGCCTCGTCGAAGTTGGCCGCCTGTAAGCCGGTGATCAGATTACCGTACCCGTCTACATAAATAACCTCGGCGAGGTCAGGTTCCCAGGCGAGTGGCGGTGGCGTGAGTTCACGGGCGAACTCGGCAAGCCGCGCAGGATCGATGGCCAAGGCTCCGGCCACCGGTGCGAACAGGTCTCGCCCATGAAAAGAGTTTGATAGCGAATCCGGCCGCCAGGTGATCTCGAACCAGGCACATTCCGTCGCACCGGCGGCGACACCATCCAGAAGGCCATTGTCAGGCCCAACAAAATATCGCCCGTCTGCACGCAGCACCAGCGCCAGGCGCCCACTGCCCACACCGGGATCCACAACCGCGATCACAACGGACCCGGCGGGAAGACGATTTACCAAAGCCGCCAGCAGTCGCGCAGCCGACTTAGGCCGGAACGCCGGCGCATCGCTGACCAGCTCCACAACCGGAACCATGGGCGCCGCTTGGGCCAAAGCAACTCGCATCTGCCCCAAATAGGGCCCCTCCACACCGAAATCGGTAAACGTGATCAACATGCGACGATTCCGAAACGCGAAAGGCCGGAACAGAGCCCGGCCTTTCGTGCAGTCAACTTCGTACTCACCGTCTATTCGTCGGCGCCACTCTCCTCCACTGGACGGTCAACCAGTTCGACAAATGCCATTGGTGCCGCATCGCCTGCCCTGAAACCGCTCTTGAGAACGCGCATGTAACCACCGGGACGCCCCCGATAGCGCGGACCTAAAACATTGAAGAGCTTGGTTACAACCCCGCGCTGACGCAGCCGCGAAAAGGCCAGACGTCGGTTGGCGACGGAGTCATTCTTGGACAGCGTAATCAGCGGTTCCACGACACGCCGCAACTCCTTTGCCTTGGGCACGGTGGTGCGGATCGCTTCGTGTTCAATCAATGAACTCGCCATGTTGCGAAACATTGCTTTTCGGTGACTGCTGTTGCGGTTGAACTTCCGCCCACTCTTTTGATGTCGCATGTTCTGCTTCCTCGGTCCCGGTGACTGAGCCTAGACGTCGGCCGCCGGAATCAACTCTGTGCCTCAGACCGAAATTCGGTGAAGCCTGTCGCTGTCACCGTAAAGCCCGGGCGGCGGCCAGTTTTCCAACCGCATCCCAAGGGAAAGACCGTGCTGAGCCAATACATCCTTGATTTCGGTGAGGGATTTCTTACCCAGGTTCGGCGTCTTGAGTAGCTCGACTTCAGTACGCTGAATCAGGTCGCCGATGTAGTAGATGCTTTCCGCCTTCAGGCAATTAGCCGATCGGACTGTGAGCTCGAGATCGTCAACCGGCCGCAGCAAGATGGGATCAATTTCGATCCGATCTTCTTCCGGTGCAGCGACATCGGTCGGTTTCATATCGACAAATACGGACAATTGTTCAACCAGAATACCTGCCGATTGCCGTATCGCCTCCTCAGCACCGACCGTACCGTTGGTCTCGATTTCAATGATCAGCTTGTCCAGGTCGGTACGCTGTTCCACACGGGCGCTGTCCACCTTATAAGAAACCCGGCGAACAGGGCTGTACGATGCGTCCAGCTGCAGCCGACCGATCGGGCGTGTCTCGTCGTCAACGCCACCTCGTGACGTGGCCGGCTCGTACGCCCGGCCCTTTTCCACCTTCAGGCGCATGCTGATCTCACCTTCCTTGGTAAGATGGCAGATCACCGACTCGGGGTTGACGATCTCTATTGTGTGATCGTGTTCAATATCACCTGCGGTGACCAGCCCAGGACCTTTCTTGGTCAGCGTCAAATAGGTCCGGTCGGTCGCTTCCATCTTTATGGCGACATTCTTCAGGTTCAACAGGACGTCGATGACATCCTCCTGAACGCCCTCAATCGTGGTGTATTCATGCAGGACACCATCAATCTCGGCCTCGACGATGGCCGAGCCCGGTATCGAAGACAGTAGAATACGACGCAGCGCATTGCCCAGCGTGTGCCCGAAACCACGCTCCAGCGGCTCAAGAGTTACCTTGGCCTGGCGCTCGTTGCGCACATCCACATCGACGATGCGCGGCTTAAGCAGATCTGTCAGTGAACCCGACATCTGGCACCTTTTCCGTGAGGAATATTCAGTTACTTGGAGTAGAGTTCCACCACCAGCGACTCATTGATGTCCGCCGGCAGATCGACCCGATCGGGAAGGCGCTTAAATACGCCTTCCATCTTGTCCGTATTGACGTCTACCCAATCGACGAAGCCAAGATTTCCGCTGATCGCGAGCGCATCCTGAATGCGAATCTGCTTGCGCGCCCGCTCACGGACGCCCACCACGTCATCGGCGCTGACTTGGTATGACGGAACGTTGACTACTTTGCCATTGACCGTAATCGCCTTGTGACCAACCAGTTGGCGCGCCTCGGAGCGCGTTACCGCGTAGCCCATTCGATAGACCACGTTGTCCAGTCGTCCTTCCAGCAGCCGCAGCAGATTCTCGCCAGTCGATCCGCGACGCCGGGAAGCTTGCGTGAAGTAGTTTCGGAACTGCTTCTCAAGCAGCCCGTACATGCGACGAAGCTTTTGTTTTTCACGCAGCTGCAAACCGTAATCCGACAACCGGTTGCGGCGGGCGCTGGGCTTCTGACCCGGCACCTTCTCCATGTTGCACTTTGAGTCGAGCGGACGCGCCGGCGACTTGAGGAACAAATCGGCGCCTTCACGACGGCTCAGCTTGCACTTAGGACCTATGTATCTCGCCACTTTTAATCTCCTACCCTAGACCCGACGCTTCTTGGGCGGGCGGCAACCGTTGTGCGGAATGGGCGTTACGTCCGTGATGCTGTTGATGCGGAATCCAGCACCATTCAAAGCACGCACCGCCGACTCACGGCCGGGCCCTGGGCCCTTGACGTTGACGTCCAGATTCTTGAGGCCGAATTCTTTGACCTTTGTGCCCACACGCTCAGCGGCCACCTGCGCCGCAAACGGCGTGCTCTTGCGCGAGCCGCGGAATCCAGATCCCCCGGCGGTGGCCCAGGCAAGCGAGTTGCCTTGACGATCTGTAATGGTGATGATCGTATTATTGAATGACGCATGTATATGGGCCACGCCGTCGATCACTGTTTTCTTGACGCGTTTCCTCGATCGAGGAGTATTCTTTGCCATCGTCCCTACCTGGTTCAGTCTTGGGAAATCATCGGACGAGCCGACGATTATCGCTTGATTGGCCGCCTCGGCCCCTTCCGGGTCCGGGCGTTGGTGCGGGTACGCTGTCCCCGGAGCGGCAGGCCCCGACGGTGCCGCAATCCGCGGTAGCACCCAAGATCCATCAGGCGCTTGATATTCATCGATACTTCGCGGCGCAGATCACCCTCGACGGCGAACTTCCCGACCTCCGCACGCAAGGCTTCCACTTGGTCCTCGCCCAAGTCACGGATCTTGGTCGCCGGTTCAATGCGGGCGCCGTCACAAATCTGACGGGCACGTGTCTTACCCACTCCGTAAATCGACTGCAATGCGATGACCGCGTGCTTGTTTACGGGAATGTTTACGCCTGCAATACGGGCCATCAAAGAACTCCTGACTGAATATAGGTCCGGCCGCGGAAAAGCTCGCCATGATAACGGACCCAATTCATTGAATCAACGCTATCCCCAGCAGTGAAATCGCTCAGCCCTGACGCTGTTTGTGCCGGGGCTCTTTGCAAATCACCCGAACGACGCCATTTCGCCTTATGACTTTGCAGTTGCGGCACATCTTTTTAACCGATGCACGAACTTTCATGACCTGAACTCCTAATAGTGACGCCGTCTGATGCCGCCAAGTTAACGCAGCATTCCGGCACCGCCATGCGCCTTGAAATTTGCCTTTTTCATCAGGCTGTCATACTGATGGGACATCAGATGCGCCTGAACCTGGGCCATGAAATCCATCACCACGACCACGATAATCAACAGCGAAGTGCCGCCAAAATAGAACGGCACATTCCAGTACAAAATCAAAAACTCGGGCAACAGGCACACGGCAGCAATGTAAATTGCGCCGGCCAAGGTCAGTCGCGTGAGGACTTTGTCGATGTAGTTTGCCGTCTGCATCCCGGGCCGAATCCCGGGTATGAACGCGCCCGATTTTTTCAGCTGATCGGCAGTCTCACGCGAGTTGAAGACCAACGCGGTATAGAAAAAGCAAAAGAACACGATCAGCAGGGCATAGGTGGCCACATAGGCGGGCTGCCCTGGTGACATCATGCTGCTGAAGTTCTGCAGCCATTCCAACCCCTGCGCGTTGCCAAACCAACTGCCCAACGTCGACGGAAACAGGATGATGCTCGAGGCAAAAATCGGCGGTATGACCCCCGACATGTTCAGTTTTAACGGCAGGTGCGAGCTCTGCGCAGCATACAGTTTATTGCCGCGTTGGCGACGGGCATAGTTGACCTGAATACGTCGCTGGCCACGCTCCACAAAAACGACAAAGGCCGTAACTCCAACGGCAATGACCAGAAGGAGCAGCACCAACGCCACGTGTAGCTCACCGGTCCGAGCCAGTTCGAGAGTACCCCCCAGCGCCGATGGAAGGCCAGCAACGATGCCGGCGAAGATAATCATCGAGATGCCGTTCCCAATACCCCGTTCGGTAACCTGCTCGCCCAGCCACATCAGAAACATGGTACCGGTGACCAGAGTCACCACGGCTGTGAAGACAAATCCGAGACCGGGTGCCTGAACGACGCTCAGACCACCGGCAGACTGGTTCTGCAGGGCAATGCTCACTCCAATCGACTGGAACGTAGCCAAAGCCACCGTCAGGTACCGCGTGTACTGCGTAATCTTACGGCGACCGCTGGCCCCTTCCTTTTTCAGCTGCTCCAAGGTCGGCACCACCACCGACATTAGCTGCATGATGATGGACGCCGAAATGTACGGCATGATCCCCAGAGCAAATATGCTCAGCCGCTCAAGTGCACCCCCGGAAAACATATTGAACATATCCAATATGGTGCCGCGTTGCTGATCGAACAAAGCAGCCATAGCCTGGGGGTCGATTCCCGGAACGGGAATAAACGTGCCCACCCGAAACACCACCAACGCCCCCGCAAGAAACAGAAGGCGTTGACGCAGTTCAGTCAGGTTTCCCAGGTTAGGTACGGGAGATGCCATTTCTTTCCTCGGCTCATGTTGCCTGAGTTGGCGCCGCTATTGCTCGACGGTGCCGCCGGCCGCCGTAATGGCCTCGTGAGCACCCTTGGTTACGCCAAGGCCCTTCAAATTGAACGCTCGCTCTACCTTGCCGGAAGCCACAACCTTGACCCGCTTGATGTTGCGACCCACCACATTGGCTTTCTGCAGGGCGGCCACATCCACAATCTCGCCCTCTACCTTGGCCAACTCACTCAAACGAACTTCCGCGGTAATACGCGCCAGTCGTGAGTTGAAACCGAACTTGGGCAGACGCCGCTGAAGCGGCATTTGACCGCCCTCAAAGCCGACTTTGTGATAACCGCCCGACCGGGATTTCTGACCTTTCTGCCCACGACCGCAGGTTTTACCCAGGCCGGAGCCCACACCGCGCCCCACCCGCTTGGCCACCCGCCGGCTTCCAGCACCGGGATGCAGCTCATCCAGCTTCATCGTCCCGCCTCCTCAACTTTGAGCATGTAGCGAACCTTGTTCACCATACCGCGGTTCTCGGGGGTGTCGATCACCTCAACTGTGTGATGCATCCGCCGCAATCCTAGCCCGCGCACGCAGGCCTTGTGGGAAGCCAGACGACCCGCCGGACTCCTCACCAGAGTGATCTTCAGTTTCTGGTCGCTCATGTTTCTATCCCAGAATCTCTTCAACGCTCTTGCCACGCTTAGCGGCAACCCGATCCGGCGAGGCTACCTGGCTAAGACCGCCGATTGTGGCCCGGACAACGTTGATCGGGTTACGTGTGCCGATGCACTTGGCAAGGACATCGCGGACGCCCACAACTTCAAAGACGGCGCGCATCGGCCCACCGGCAATGATGCCGGTTCCAGCGGATGCGGGCTTCATAAACACCTTGGCGGCACCATGTTCGCCGACGATCTGGTGCTGCAGGGTTCCTTCGTTGAGCTTGATGGACACCATGTTGCGGCGGGCTTTCTCCATCGCCTTCTGGATCGCCGCCGGTACTTCACGGGCCTTGCCGTAGCCGAAGCCGACACGCCCATTCCCATCACCCACGACGGTCAAAGCGGTGAAGCCGAACTGCCGGCCGCCCTTGACCACTTTGGCGACTCGATTGACGGTCACCAGTTTTTCCAGCATGCCGTCAGTATTTTTCGGATCTGCGTTGGCCATTATAGAAACCCTTTAAAAATCCAAACCGGCTTCACGGGCCGCGTCGGCCAGCGCTTTCACTCGACCGTGGTACCTGAAACCCGCTCGGTCGAACGCGACTTTCTCGATGCCCGCGGCCTTGGCGCGCTCTGCCAACATTCGACCGACCACTGTGGCCGCCTCGATGTTACCGGTGCAGCGAAGGCCATCCGCGACGTCCTTCTGCACAGTCGATGCACTGGCCACAACGCCTGAACCATCGGCCGCGATTACCTGCGCGTAAATGTGCCGCGGTGTGCGGTGCACACACAAACGATTGACACCCAGTTCACCAATTTTGACGCGGGCCCGACGGGCACGACGCATACGAGTCTGCTTCTTATCCATGCCTGCCACCCTACTTCTTCTTCGCTTCCTTACGGACGATCTGTTCATCGGCGTAGCGCACACCCTTGCCCTTGTAAGGCTCCGGCGGGCGATAGGCGCGAATCTCGGCGGACACCTGCCCAACCTTCTGTCGATCGCTGCCCTTGACCAGAATCTCGGTCTGCGTCGGCGTTTCCACCGTCACGCCGTCCGGCACCTCGTACACCACCGGGTGTGAGAACCCGAGGGTAAGGTTCAGCCTTGAGCCCTGCGCTTGGGCACGATAGCCGACGCCCACCAACTCCAGCTTTTTCTCAAAGCCCTCGCTCACGCCGACCACGACGTTGTTCACCAGGGCCCGCATGGTGCCGGCCATGGCTCGGTCGCCCTTGGATCCACCACGCGCCTTGAACGAAAGCACGTTATCCTCAACAGCGACCTCGACGGCCGGGTGTACCGCCAGCGCCAACTGACCTTTGGCGCCCTTGGCGTGAAGCTGCTGACCTTCCAGCTTGATCTCGACACCCTTGGGGATAACGACCGGCTGTTTTGCAACTCTGGACATGACGTCTCTCCTCAGGCCACAAAGCAGATGACTTCGCCACCATGGCCAGCGGCCCTGGCCGCGCGATCACTCATGATGCCCTGCGACGTGGAAATAACCGCAACGCCAAGCCCGCCCATGACCTGCGGCAGCTCGTCCTTGCCTTTGTAGATCCTGAGCCCCGGACGGCTGACACGATCCAGACGGTCGATCACCGGCTCACCTTGAAAGTACTTGAGACGCACGGTCAGAGTCGGTTTACCCTCAGCCTCGGCGACGTACGAATCGACAACATAGCCTTCGTCCTTCAGCACCTCTGCAATGGCCTGCTTCAGTTTCGAATCGGGCATACTCACTTCCGCTTTGTGGGCCCGCTGGCCGTTGCGAATCCGCGTCAGCATATCCGCAATAGGATCACTCATGCTCATGATGCAAAATCTCCCGGGTCAGACCCGACGCCCAAGCATCGACGATACCCAACGGCGCTGGCTTACCAGCTGCCCTTTCTGAGGCCGGGCACGTCACCACGCATGGTGGCTTCCCGGAGCTTGTTTCGGCCAAGTCCGAACTTACGATAATACCCATGCGGACGACCGGTCAGACGGCAACGGTTCCGCTTTCGAGCTGGGCTGGCATCCCGTGGCTGGCTTTGCAGCTGCTGTTGCGCTTCCCACCGTTCCTCTGGGCTGCTGTTCGGATTGCTGATGATGGCTTTGAGCTCATTGCGCTTGGTCGCGAACTTCTTGACCAGCTTGGCGCGACGAAGCTCGCGCTGAATCATCGAAACCTTGGCCATATGTACCTCTATTTGCGAAACGGAAAGTCAAACGTTTCTAACAGCGCCTGACCTTCCTCGTTCGAACGCGCGGTGGTGGTAATGGTGATGTCCAGCCCCCGCAGTGTATCGATCTTGTCGTAGTCGATCTCAGGAAACACAATCTGCTCCTGGAGACCCATGCTGTAATTTCCGCGGCCGTCGAACGCTCTCACGCTAAGGCCACGAAAATCACGAATCCGCGGGATGGCAACATTCACAAGCCTGTCCATGAACTCGAACATCCGGTCCCGCCTGAGCGTGACCTTACATCCGATCGGCCAGCCCTCCCGGATCTTGAAACCGGCCACAGACTTACGGGCGAGCGTAACAATCGGTTTCTGGCCAGCAATTCGAGCCATATCTTCGACCGCGCTGTCCATGATCTTCTTGTTGCCAACCGCCTCGCCGACGCCCATGTTCAGCGTAATTTTGCTGAGCCTGGGTACCTGCATGACATTCTGGTAGCCGAATCTCTCCATGAGTCGGCCGACGGCCTCCTCACGGTAATGTTGCTGTAATCTGGTGAGCGACATAACAAACGCCCTTAAGCGTCAAGCACTTCGTTGTTCGACTTGAAAAAACGGACCTTGCGGCCGTCGTCGAGCGTCTTAAAACCAATCCGGTCGGGTTTATCCGTAGCCGGATTCCAAAGCATTACGTTGGAAACATGCAAAGGCGCCTCGACCTCCAGAATGCCCCCGGCTACCCCTCGAGTAGGGTTGGGCTTCTGGTGCTTTTTCACCATGTTGATGCCCTCGACCACCACCCGATCATCGCTCGCTAGCCGAATCACGGTACCGCGCCGGCCGCGATCCTTGCCGGTCACGATCATGACTTCGTCGCCTTTCTTTATTCTGTTCATCTGCACCCCCCCTAGAGAACTTCAGGCGCCAACGACACAATCTTCATAAACCGCTCAGAACGCAGTTCGCGCGTTACCGGGCCAAAGATGCGCGTACCAATCGGCTGCAGCTGATTGTTGAGGAGAACGGCGGCGTTTCCGTCGAATCGGATGAGCGATCCGTCGGGGCGACGCACACCCTTACGAGTGCGGACCACCACCGCACTATATACCTCGCCCTTCTTGACCTTTCCCCGGGGAATGGCCTCCTTTACGCTCACTTTAATTACATCACCCACCCGAGCGTACCGGCGATGGGATCCGCCCAGTACCTTGATACACATCAAGCGGCGCGCGCCGCTGTTGTCGGCGGCATCAAGCATTGTCTGCATCTGGATCATGGTCGTTTTCCGCCAAGATCTGAGTTCATGAATTCCAAAACCGTCAACGGCCTAATCAGCCGTTGCCACGTTCCAGCACTTCAACCAGGCGCCAGGCCTTGGTCTTTGACATCGGCCGGCATTCGGTGATCGATACAACGTCACCCACATTGCATTCGTTGTTCTCGTCGTGAACGTGCAGCTTGGTGGAACGCCTGATGTACTTCCCGTAAACAGGATGTTGCACGCGCCGCTCGACCATCACCGTGACGGTCTTGTCCATACCGTTACTCATCACACGCCCATTCAGGGTGCGAACCTGAGTATCCTGTGCTTCGCTCATGCCGCACCTCCGTTTTGCTTCTCGGTCATGATTGTCTTGACCCGCGCAATGTTTCGCTGCACCTGCTTAAAAAGGTGGGGCTTGGACAGTTGCCCGGTTGCTCGCTGCATACGCAGGTTGAATTCTTCCCTGAGCAGCGACAGAAGTTCCTGTTGCAGCTCATCGGTGCTCTTTTCTCGCAATTCCGTGGCGTTCATCACATCACCGTCCGACTGACAAATACCGTCTTTACGGGCAGCTTGGCAGCAGCCCGACGCAACGCCTCGCGTGCGATCTCCTCGGTAACGCCTTCCAGCTCGTACAGCACCCGACCGGGCTGAACCTTGGCCACCCAGTACTCCACGTTGCCCTTACCCTTACCCATGCGCACTTCCAACGGCTTTTTGGTCACCGGAACATCGGGGAAGATGCGAATCCAGATCTTGCCGCCGCGCTTGATGTACCGATTGATGGCCCGTCGCGCGCTCTCGATCTGCCGCGCAGTTATGCGGCCGCGGTCGACCGTTTTGAGGCCGAACTCACCGAAGCTCACCTTGGCTCCAACCGTAGCTACGCCTCTGTTCCGCCCCTTGTGCTGCTTGCGGAACTTGGTTCGCTTGGGCTGCAACATCTTCCTTCCCCTATCACCTAAAAAACGAATGCGGCGTGGTCATCGCGCCGCATCCCGGGTATCACGTCGGGCCGCCTGGGCCTGCTAGGCGGTCGGTGCTTTCTCGGTCGTCGCAGGACCACGACCCGCGAACACCTCACCCTTGAAGACCCAGACCTTGACGCCAATCACGCCATATGTGGTCTTGGCCTCGGCGAAGCCGTAATCGATATTGGCGCGCAAGGTGTGCAACGGCACTCGGCCTTCTCGATACCACTCGCTGCGCGCGATCTCGGCCCCGTTGAGACGGCCGGCCACGTTGATTCGAATGCCTTCCGCACCCAGGCGCATGGCATTCTGGACGGCGCGCTTCATGGCGCGCCTGAACATGATTCGGCGCTCCAGCTGCTGGGCAACATTCTCGGCCACCAACTGAGCGTCCAGCTCAGGCTTTCGCACCTCTTCGATGTTGATGTGCACCGGTGTACCCATCATGTCCGCGACGGCCCGCCGAAGCCGCTCGATGTCTTCACCTTTCTTGCCGATCACCACGCCCGGACGTGCGGTGTAGACCGTAATTTGCGCAGTCCGCGACGCCCGGGCGATCTCAACCCGGCTTACGGAGGCATGGGCAAGCTTCTGCTTGATGAACTCCCGGACCCGCAAGTCGGTTTCGAGGAAATCAGCGTAGTTCTTGCTGTCCGCGTACCAGCGCGAAGTCCAGTCAGTTGCGATGCCCAGCCTGAAGCCGGTGGGATGTACCTTTTGGCCCATTGTAAAAAGCGCTCCTACTCGTCGCCCACCGCCACAGTAATGTGACTGGTTCTTTTTTCTAGTCTGGTCGCGCGCCCTTTGGCCCGCGCCTTGATGCGTTTCATCGTGGGCCCTTCATCGACCATGACGGTCGACACTTTCAGCTCATCGACGTCAGCGCCTTCATTGTGTTCGGCGTTCGCGATCGCCGATTCCAACACCGCCTTCATCAGACCGGCTGCCTTCTTATTGCTGAAGGTCAGCACTTCGAGCGCACGCCCGACTGGCAACCCTCTGACCTGGTCAGCCACCAACCGCGCCTTCTGGGACGAAATGCGAGCATGGCGGAGTTTTGCGGAAACTTGCATGTTATGCCCCTTACCGCTTGGCCTTTCTGTCGGCAGCGTGCCCACGATAAGTCCGAGTGCCGGCAAATTCACCGAGCTTGTGCCCAACCATGTTCTCGGAAATCAGAACAGGGATGTGCTGGCGACCGTTATGTACCGCGATGGTCAGACCCACCATCTGTGGCATGACCATCGACCGGCGCGACCAGGTTTTTATCGGTCTGCGACTGTTCGACTCCACCGCCACATCCACCTTTTTCATCAGATGGAGGTCCACAAACGGACCCTTCTTGATTGACCTAGGCACTACTCGAATCCTCTAATTTACTTACGGCGCCGCAGGATGAAGCGATCTGTGCGCTTGTTACTACGAGTCTTATGACCCTTGGTCGGCACACCCCAGGGCGTGACCGGGTGTCGGCCCCCAGAAGTCCGGCCCTCGCCGCCACCGTGTGGATGGTCCACTGGATTCATCACCACACCCCTAACCGTGGGCCGCACACCGCGCCAGCGGGTTGCGCCGGCCTTGCCGAGCTTCTGCAGATTATGCTGCCCGTTACCGACTTCGCCCACGGTTGCCCGACAGTCCACATGAATCTTGCGCATTTCCCCCGACCGCAGTCGGAGTGTGGAATAGCGTCCTTCACGGGCCACCAGCTGGGCCGAGGTCCCGGCGCTGCGAGCAAGCTGTGCGCCCTTACCGGCCTTCATCTCAATGCAGTGGACCGTGGTTCCAACCGGGATATTGCGCAGCGGGAGCGTATTCCCGAGCTTGATCGGCGCATCGTCGCCAGAAACCACTCTGGCCCCGGGCTCCAGCCCGCGGGGCGCGATAATATACCGTCGTTCGCCATCTGCGTAAAGCAACAAAGCGATATTCGCGCTCCGGTTGGGGTCGTACTCCAAACGCTCGACCGTAGCCGCAACCCCGTCCTTGGATCGCCGGAAGTCGATGATGCGATACCGCTGCTTGTGGCCGCCTCCACGGTGACGGGTGGTAATGCGCCCATGATTGTTGCGCCCGCCCGACTTGCTCTTCTTTGCAACCAGGGCCGCATGGGGCTCACCCTTGTGCAGACCGGTTGTCCCAACCTTGACGACGAACCGACGTCCGGGGGAAGTAGGCTTGGCTTTGACGACTGCCATGATTGTTTACCCTGATAACTGTTTCAAACGACAAAGCTGCTGAGCGCCACTGGATCAATCTGCGCCCACCATGAAATCTATTTCTTGGCCCTCGGCCAGTCGGACGTAGGCCTTGCGCACGTTTGAGCGCCGCCCTTCCATCCGTCCGAAGCGCTTGCTTTTGCCCTTCAGGTTGACCACGTTCACAGCTTCAACCGTGACGCTGAACAGCGATTCGACCGCCGCCTTGATCTCGGACTTGGTGGCGTTTGCAGCCACCTTAAACACCACCTGGTTACTGGCATCCCCGACGATGGCGCTCTTCTCGGAGACATGGGGCGCAACCAGCACCCGCATCAATCGCTCCTGGTTCATGACAGGACCTCCTCGATAAGTTTGGCCGCATCCACGGTCATGACGACCGAGTCGGCGCGAACCAGGCTGAGGGGATCCACATCGGCCGCGGTAATCACATCAACGCCCGGGATGTTGCGGGCGGCAAGGGTCAGATTGCGATCTTCAGCATGGGTGACCAGCAGCGCGCCCTCAGCGCCCAGACCTCTCAGCATCTCGGAGACGAGCTTTGTCTTTGGTTCGGCCACCGTCATCGAGTCCACCAGGGTCAAACGATTCTGACGCAGCAGTTCCGACAAAATTGACCTCAGCGCCCCTCGATACATCTTGCGATTAACCTTCTGCGCGTGATCCCGCGGTCTTGCCGCGAAGGTCACACCGCCACTGCGCCAGATCGGGCTGCGGCTGGTGCCGGCACGGGCCCGCCCGGTTCCCTTCTGACGCCAAGGTTTGGCGCCGCCTCCGCTCACATCCGAGCGACTTTTCTGCGCTTTACTGCCTGACCGGCCTCCGGCCATATAGGCGACCACCACCTGGTGGATCAAAGCCTCATTGAAATCCTGGGCAAACGTGACATCGGACAAAGACACCGTGGAATCGGCTCCGTGCCCGTCTGCCGAGTGAATCTTTATATCCATCGATCAGCCCCTTGAGCGCGCTTTTACGGACGGGCGCACGAGCACATCGCCCCCTTTGGGACCTGGTACGGCGCCCTTGACCAGAAGCAGGTTGCGCTCCGGATCGACCCGTACCAGTTCAAGATTCTGCGTCGTTCGACGCACGTGCCCGAGGTGTCCGGACATTTTCTTGCCCTTGAACACGCGACCCGGCGTCTGGTTCTGACCGATCGATCCCGGTACGCGATGGGAAAGAGAGTTGCCGTGGGTATTGCGTTGGCCGCGGAAATGATGCCGCTTGATTGTGCCGGCGAAACCCTTGCCGATCGACGTGCCGGTGACGTCCACGGTCTTCACGTCGGAGAAGGCTTCGACGGTAAGCGCATTGCCCAATTCCAGGCCGTCGATCGCGCCTTTCCGCGGGCGCAGTTCCCACAATCCGCGTCCGGGCTCGACAGCAGCCTTGGCAAAATGCCCCGCCTCAGGCTTGGTAACAAGACTGGCGCGACGATTGCCTGCAGTAACTTGCACTGCGCTGTAGCCGTCGCGTTCAACTGTACGCACCTGGGAGATGCGGTTGGCCTCGACCTCGATCACGGTGACCGGGATCGAACTTCCGTCATCGGTAAACACTCGGGTCATGCCGAGTTTCCGACCAATCAGTCCGATTGCCATTTTGCGTCCATCCTCTAATTTGACAAGACACCGAGAGGAGGGGTGGCAACCGCCCCTCATCGGTCGTTGTCTAAACTCAGTTCAGCTTGATCTGAACATCCACTCCGGCGGCAAGATCCAGGCGCATCAGCGCGTCCACGGTCTTCTCCGTTGGATCCACAATGTCCATCAAGCGCTTGTGGGTGCGCAGCTCGTACTGATCCCGCGCGTCCTTATTCACGTGCGGAGAGATCAAAACGGTGAACCGCTCTTTTCGTGTTGGCAGAGGCACTGGGCCGCGAACCTGCGCACCGGTGCGGCGGGCGGTATCGACTATTTCCCGGGCTGATTGATCGATCAGCCGATGGTCGAACGCCTTCAGGCGTATTCGAATTCTCTGGTTGGCCATGTTTGCATTACTCAATTATCTTGGCGACCACACCGGCCCCCACAGTACGGCCGCCTTCGCGTACCGCAAACCGCAATCCCTCTTCCATCGCTATCGGCGCAATCAAACTCACCGTCACCTTGATGTTGTCACCCGGCATCACCATCTCAGTGCCTTCGGGTAACTCAACCGCCCCCGTTACAT
>JAHEDQ010000267.1 GCA_024641125.1 Candidatus Competibacteraceae bacterium
GGCACCGTCCAGGTTCATGCCGGTCATGACGGCGCCCCGCAAATCGGATTTCTCGAGACTGACGCCGGGTTTTTCACATCCCAGCCAGTTTACCCGTCGCGCCGGCGGATCCTCGCACGCGGCCAATGCGCTCGAAGCGCCAGCCAGAGAAAACAGTCCAGCCAACAGTCCCAACACGATTTGCTTGCCCCTCATTCGGGAATACCTGGAAAGGCAATCCGGGCCACATCCGCGTACTCATCGGCAAAGTGCACCTCGATTTTCTCCTGCAGATGGTCTGGCAGTTCGTCAAAATCGCCCCGATTGGCCTCCGGCAGAATGATCCGGCGGACGCCGTTGCGCCGGGCCGCGATGATTTTCTCGCGGATACCGCCCACCGCCAGCACGCGGCCGGTCAAGGTGAGCTCACCGGTCATCGCCAGATTGGCTGCGGGTGCGCGCTTGAGTGCAAGCGAAAGCAGCGCCGTGGCCATGGTGACGCCGGCGCTTGGTCCATCCTTTGGCGTGGCCCCCTCGGGCACGTGTACGTGAACGTAGGCTTGATCGAAAAAAGCGGGATTTGCACCGAAGGCGTCCAAGTGGGTGGCGACGTAATTGTAGGCGATGGTGGCCGACTCCTGCATCACATTTCCCAACTGCCCACTCAGTCCCACGCCACGGCCGCCTGAGTGAATGACGCTCGCTTCGATGCTCAACGTCGCGCCGCCCATCGAGGTCCAGGCCAGACCGGTGGTTAGCCCGATTCCAGCTTGGGTCTGCTCTCGCTGGAACACCGGTTTGCCCAGGTATGACTCCAAATCCCGAATGCCGACCCGTATCGGCTTATCGTGGCCTTTTACGATCTGCACTGCCGCCTTGCGCACAATTCGCCCCAGTTGCTTTTCCAGGTTGCGCACCCCCGCCTCGCGCGCGTAGCCCTCGGCAATTTTCCGCAGCGCCGGATCGGTGATTTTCAACTTGCCCCGGGCAATACCCGACCGCCCCAGCAGCCGCGGCCACAGGTGATTGCGGGCAATGGTCACTTTCTCCGCCGTGATGTACCCCGCCAGCCGTATGATTTCCATCCGGTCCAGCAGTGGGCGGGGGATTGAATCCAGTTGATTCGCCGTGCAGATAAACAGCACCGCCGATAGGTCGAAGCGCTCGTCCAGGTAGTGATCAAGGAAATCCCGATTCTGCTCCGGATCCAGCACCTCCAAAAGAGCCGAGGCCGGATCACCCTGATAGGAGGCGCCGGTCTTGTCGATCTCATCCAGCATGATCACTGGATTGGAGACCTTCAGTTCCTTCAGTGCCTGGATGAACTTGCCGGGCATTGCCCCAATGTAGGTTCTGCGATGGCCCTTGATTTCGGCCTCGTCCCGCATCCCGCCCACGCTGAAACGATAAAACGGCCGTCCCAGAGCGTCGGCCACCGAACGCCCAACCGACGTTTTGCCCACGCCGGGCGGACCCACCAGGAGCAGAATGGAGCCCGAGACCTCACCCTTTAACGCACCGACTGCGAGAAACTCGACAATTCGGTCTTTCACGTCGTCCAATCCGTCATGGTCCCGGTCGAGAATGTTCCGCGCCCGGTCCAGATCCAGGTTGTCCGGCGAGTGCACGCCCCAGGGCAGGTCGGTAATCACGTCCAGATAGTTTCGGGTAACCCCATACTCCGGAGACCCGGTTTCCAGAATCGACAGTTTCTGCAATTCCTCATCAATGCGTTTGCGTGCATGGTCGGGAAGCGCCAGAGCCTCCAACCGCGCCTCGAAGCGTTCCACATCCGCGGTGCGGTCGTCCTTGGCGATGCCCAGCTCCTGCTGAATGACTTTAAGCTGTTCTTTGAGAAAGAATTTGCGTTGCTGATCCGACAGCTTCTCTTCCACCTGCTGGTGGATCTGTCCCTGCAGTCGCGCCACCTCCAGTTCCTTCTTAACCAGGACAATGGCCTTTTTCATGCGTGGAAGAATCGACGTTTCGTCCAGAACGGACTGGAGTTCATCCTTGCCGGCCGTCGTCAGGGCCGCTGCGAAGTCCGTCAGGGGCGATGGATCGTTCGGGTGAAAGCGTTGGAAAAACTGACGCAGCTCCTCGGAATAGAGCGGGTTGACCGCCATCAATTCCTTGATGCTGTTGATGATGGCCATGGCGTAGGCGCGAACATCGTCGGCGTCGCCTCCGGCACGCTCATCCGGGTAGTCGACCTGGACCAGATAGGGCGCCTCCTTGGAAAGCCATTTCCGGATCCGAAATCGGCGCAGTCCTTCGGCCACGAATTGGATTCGGTTGCCCTCCTTGGCCACATGGTGCATTCGCACTAAAGTGCCAATCTGGCGAAAGTCGTCCGGGCTGAGGGTTTCGGTCGATTCCGGGCTGACCAGAATGAGTCCCACCACGGGCCGGTCTGCATCCATTGCCAACTCTATTGTCCTGGCCCACGGCTCACGGTTAAGGACCAGGGGTAGTGCTTGGGCCGGGAAAAACGGACGTTCGCTCAGGGGCAGGAGATAAAGTGTGCGCGGAACCAGGTCGGCGGGCACGGCCAACTCTGACGAGGCACGCTCTTCACCCTCGGTTTGAGAAACGATTTCAACGTCCATCGTGTCTTCAGATGCCATGATCTCTGTTCTTTAGTAGCTACTGGGGGGCGACGAACATTCATCGGCATGCCGTCCACTTGTGCATGTACATGGGGGCGGAACCGGCAGAATTCAAAACATGCTGCGCCGAAGATTGAGGCGCAGGTGATCGTGGATGCTGCATCGTGAGCCGAGGGGGCAGCGGTGTATTTGTTTGGCCGCCGCCCGGCAGGCGGCGGCGGGTGTCGATGGGCTTACAGCGAGCGGTTGCCGCAGATGCCCAAAATGAACTCAGCGACCGCGTCAGGATTGTTGAGCGGCAGCAGCGGCAGAGGTGTTGCCACGGCTGCATCCGAGGCGACCGCGATGATGCTTGGATCGGATGCGCTCAGCAAGGCTTTGCCCAGCTGCGCCCGATGCAGCTCTATTTTCGGGAACCGCTCGTGCCGAAACCCCTCCACCAAAATCAGATCCACCAGGTTAGGGTCCAGGCTGGCCACCAACGATGACAGGCTTGGGTCCGAAACCTCAGCGGTTTCGGTGATCAGGGCTTGCCTCGAGTCCGAGGCGATGAGCGTCTGTCGGGCGCCCGCGCGGCGCAGCTCAAAGCTGTCCTTGCCCGGGTGGTCGATGTCGAATTGATGATGTGCGTGTTTGATCATCCCGATTTCCAGCCCGTGTGCACGAAGCAGGGGAATCAGCCGGATCAACAGTGTGGTCTTGCCGGTGCCGCTGCGGGCGGCAAAACCGAGTACCGGTGGACGCAATGCACTCATCGAAATCGAAGGTGGAATTCTGCACGGAGCCGGAGTCTAGCACGGAGATGAGGCGCACAATGCGGTATTCTTCTTGCCGGTAACACCGGCTGGTGTGATGGGCGGTTGATGGTGATGCTAGGTCGTAAGGGTGTCGGAGCGTCCCGATGAATCAGTTGCTGCCTCCATCCAGAGCCGTCGCCGACGGCGACAGGGAGGACATGGAGCGCTTCCTGGGCGCGCTCTGGATGGAACGGGGTTTGAGCGACAACACGCTGATGGCCTACCGGTCGGATTTGACCGGTCTATCCAGCTGGTTGAGCCGTGAACATGGACTGTTGTTGCGTCGCGCCGAGCGCGAACACCTGCTGGGTTACCTTGCGCAACAGGCGGTGGCGGGCGTCAAAGCCCGAACAACCGCCAGGCAACGGTCCGCCATCCGGCGTTTCTACCAGTACTTGCTCCGTGAGGGCGTTCGCACCACGGACCCCAGCGCACGCATCGATGCGCCCAAGCTGGCGAAATCGCTTCCGGGTTCGCTGACCGAGACCGACGTTGAGCGGTTGCTGGCCGCGCCCGACACGTCCGATGCCCTTGGCTTTCGTGATCGCGCCATGCTGGAAGTGCTGTACGCCTGCGGTTTGCGGGTAACCGAGTTGGTTCAGCTTCGCCTGGAGCAGACCCATCTGCAGGCTGGGTATGTGCGGGTGGTGGGCAAAGGACGCAAGGAGCGACTGGTGCCCCTGGGCGAGCACGCCGTGATCTGGCTGCAGGATTACTGCAGGGGGCCGCGCCTGGATGCTCTGGCCGGCCGCCGGAACCCGTATGTATTTGTCACTCGGCGGGGCACAGGTATGACCCGCCAGGCCTTTTGGCATATCATTCGGCGGCACGCGGCCATAGCGGGCATCGAAAGGCCCCTCTCGCCGCATACCCTGCGTCATGCCTTCGCCACCCACTTGATCAATCACGGGGCCGATCTGCGTGTCGTACAACTGCTGTTGGGCCACAGTGACCTGTCGACGACGCAGATCTATACTCACGTGGCGCGTGAGCGTCTTAAAGACCTGCATGCCCAGCACCACCCCAGGGGATGAGCATTGCGGCGCATCGGGAACTTGTGCCGCCCCGTAGTTTCCCAGGAAGGACCGAAACCCCGGCGCGGAGGACGCGACCCTATGAGAATTCTAATTGCGGTGGCCGCACTGGCAGCCGGACTTGGCGCTACTGGCTCGATGGCGGCCGATGTACCGGACTTGACGACGCTCAAGGAAGCGCTGGGGGGGCAGGAACCCGATACGGTGCGCGACGCGCCGGTCAAGGGGCTTTACGAGGTCGTAATCGGGCCCCAGCTCTACTATCTCAGCGAAGATGGGCGATACGTTGTCAATGGCAGCGTTATTGACCTGGATCAGGGAGCCGACGTGACCGAGCCGCGGAGAGCCGAAATCCGCGTCGATTCGGTGGACGCGGTTGGTGAGGAGAACATGGTCATTTTCGCGCCAGAGGGCGAGGTGAAGCATACCGTGACCGTGTTTACCGATATCGACTGCGGTTATTGCCGCAAGCTGCACAGCGAGATTGCCCAATACAACGACGCCGGAATTCGGGTGCGTTACCTGTTCTTTCCCCGCTCCGGGCCGGAAACCGAGTCCTATTTGAAGGCCGTCTCCGTCTGGTGTGCCGATGATCGACTCAATGCGCTAACCCTGTCGAAGCAGGGCGTGGCCATTGACCAGCGCACCTGTGAGAATCCGGTCAAAGCGCACTATGAGCTCGGGAGAAGTATCGGCGTCAGCGGCACCCCGGCCATTTTGACCGAGAGTGGGCAGTTGATCCCCGGATATCTGCCGGCTGCCCGCTTATCGGAAGCGCTGACGCAGGATGGCCAGGCCGGTTCGCCTGACCCTGCGTAAGCGTCTGCGGGGGTCAGTGTGAAATGTCCCTTGACGGTTGATCATCGATGGGTACAATGCACGGCCTGCTCAGTGGGAGGTTGGATTCTTCTGGGTGATCTTTAACAAATTGGTTGCAGGAATTTTGTGTGGGCGCTTGTTGTAGGT
>JAHEDQ010000068.1 GCA_024641125.1 Candidatus Competibacteraceae bacterium
TTTGCAGCGCCTGCAGCGCATATTTGATGACCTGCGGCGTCACCATGCGGGCGCCGTCAATCAGCAGGCCAACGTGGCGAGCTGAGCAACGGGCCAATGCTTCATTAATGGCGGGCGCCGGTGAAACGCCCGCTTCAGCACGCAACCGGTAGTGAAAATTCGAACCTAGTGCTTTGACGGCTGCAGGGTCCAGGTTATTGCCGGAATCATTTTCCACCACCTGCACTTCATAGTCCTTGTCGGAAACCCCCCGTTGGTAGCGGGCGCCCAGACTGTAGAGGGTATTCATCGCCTGCCGGGGCATGTTGTGTGCTATCACGATCACAGATAGCTCCGGTTGGCGGGTCTTGATCATCTACGTCGTGTACGTCGTGTTACCGGGAGAATGGTGGTGGCAGCGTATCACGGTCACGGACGCATCCACAGATTGCGGCGCACGCTCCAACCCAAAAAGCGGAGGCAGGCGGATTATCATTATTAGGTACAACAGGATTGCCATGGACAGCGCTGAAACCCAGTGACGGCGGGTTCGGAAATGCGACTCCTTCGGACTCGAACCGATCCCATTGATGGTACTGCGAGGCCGCGATCAATCGACAGCTGTTCTGGTTGGCCTGTTGCGACCCAGAGACCTACAGTTATACCCTGGTAAGGCACTGTGCGACGAACTTTCGCTGATCCCGCCGAGGCTCGGCAGTGTCGCCAAACGACTGTATGGACGAGTGTGCTGCGTCGGAACACCGCTAGCGCGTTCGCAGCAGGGCCGAACCGGGACCTACTGCCAAAGCCGCCAGGTGGCTTTTCGCAGAGACTGCGCGGCCCCACTATGCGCCGATGCCCAGGAACATTCACCCGCCCTGGACTGGCTGCGGCCGTAACGGCAGCCACCAGCTGCAACACGCACCGGAAGCACTCGGCACGAGTCCATGCCTCTGCTGAAGTTCAGGTTGCGCGCGCTGGCCGCCGCTTCGCCGGCTGCTTAGTCTGTTCACGGAGCGTCCGCAGTGCGCCGTTGATCGGCGTTTGACGAGGCGCCTTGTATACAAAATGGTACCTCGAAACGAATAATATACTGGCGCTATGAACAAGTTCGAGAACATTTCGTTACTTCCACACTACGCACAGATCTTCGGCATAGGGCCTCTGACTGAACGTCTGAAGGCGCGGACCGAGGCGAGTCCGGTAGCCGTAGGTGGGGTGGGCGGCAGTGGCACTCGAGCAATTGCCGAAGCTTTATCCGCTTTCGGAATGCACCAGCCAGGGTTTGTAACGCAAGCGCAGGACAACCTGAGCTTTCCTCCGTTGGGGCAAATACTAAGATCGCCTTGCGGTCGAGCAGGACCCAGGGATGCGGTTGCTTCATATGCGATTCGCCTGTTTGAGGATTTTGTGCGCGAGGATCCCAAGGACACACGCAGGCCCGGTTCCTGGTTCTTCAAGGTTCCCGCGGTGTTCTTCTGGCTCAAGGAGTTCGAAGATTACTTCCCCGCGTTCCGGTATATCCACGTAATGAGAAACGGAATCGACATGGCCTGCAGCCGCAATCGCCGGCAAGCGGAGACATGGCGTTACTATTTTGGCATTGGTGGTGATCTCATCCCGCGCCGGATGCTGGACTACTGGATAGCAGCAAATCGGTTTGCGTTGGCGCAGGCTGAGGAATGGCTGCCAGGACGATATTACGTCTTGC
Organism: Candidatus Competibacteraceae bacterium; assembly: GCA_024641125.1. Classification (GTDB taxonomy): domain Bacteria; phylum Pseudomonadota; class Gammaproteobacteria; order Competibacterales; family JAHEDQ01; genus JAHEDQ01. The sequence goes on from JAHEDQ010000068.1 coordinate 1,691, forward strand.
GATTCGATGACCTCTGCTTGAACCCCACGATTGAGCTTGGGAGGCTGGCCGACTTTCTTGAAATTCAGATGAACGAGGACCTGCTGGCAAAAGCGGCTTCCGCGATACGCCCCCCAGCGAGTATCGGGAGAGGCAGCGCATTGCTAGAACAGAACGAATTCAGTGCTGAGCAGCTGGATGCGGTGAGTAATCTTGGATTTAGGTGCTGAGTGTTATGCCGACTGATGTTTCGCAGCACCGCAATGCGAATCTGCTGCTGATTCTAACCGACCAGCAACGTCAGGACTCGCTCGGATGTTACGGAGGTTGGGCCAAAACGCCGGTGTTGGACAGCCTTGCGTGTCGTGGGATTGTATTCAGCAATTGCTATGCGAATGCCCCGGTCTGTGCCCCCTCCCGGATCGCTCTCGCGTCGGGACGTTACCCGCACAACTTCGGACTTTGGCATAACGCCGGCTTTGATCTCCCATTGACGCCACCCAATTGGATGCGTCTGGTACGCGACTCTGGGTACCGGACCGCGCTATTCGGCAAGTCACACTTGCACAAAAAGACCGGCAATGACCTGCTGCAGTATGAAGACTTTATGAGACGGCTCGGGTACGACGACATCGAGGAGGTTGTTGGCCCGCGCGCAACGATCACAGTTCGCTCGCGCATGACCGATACCTGGTCCGATGCTGGCGTGCTGGATTTGTATCGCAACGACATTCAAGACCGCCTGAAGAACAATCCTTGGATGGCTCGACCATCTCCGTTACCTCTGCAGTATTATCCCGACGTTTATGTCGCAGACCGCGCTATTGCGTATCTTGCCGGTTACAAGTTCCAAAAGCCGTGGTGTTTGACCGTAGGATTCCCCGGTCCCCACGAGCCCTGGGACTGCCCCGAGCCCTTCGCAAGCATGCATGAGCAGGTAGAGATTCCGCCGCCGAAAAGTCTACATTATCAACCCGAAACGTTACGGGAGAGCACGCTACGGAAACGCCTTCTTACACGGCCACCGCTGACGGGCGAGGCGGTGTCTGAGCTCAGGCGCAACTACGCAGGGTCAATAAGCCTGATAGATGCCAAAGTAGGAGACCTGCTCCGCCAGTTGCAGGTGCGAGGCGAGCTCGATAATACTTGGATCATATTTACGTCTGACCATGGCGAAATGAATGGTGACTATGGCCTCTTGTACAAAAACGCTTTTTTCGATGAGGCCATCAAAGTTCCATTGCTGGTAGTCCCGCCTGCGGGTTTCGGGTCCCCCCTACTGGGTCAGATTTCTGACGAGATCATAGAACTGTTTGATGTCGGCGCCACCCTCGTGGAGGCCGCGGGAGGAGACTTTGCCGGCAATTCATTTGCAAAATCACTTATGCCTTCGATTAACGGATCAACCACCCCTCACCGCGACTTTGCCATGGCGGAATTCAAAGGGGAGTTGTTGTATGCGGACAAGCGCTGGAAGTTGGCAATAAATGCCAATTCCGAGCCCTACATGTTGACTGACCGGCTTAAGCCAGAGTTTGAGTCAAACAACGCACTCGAAGCCGCAGACGCCTCGGTGGTCGAGGATCTACGCGGCAAGTTGTTCGCTCGGTTTCTGAGAACGCAGAATTTGACGCCGTCACAGTGAAGGTGGGATGCACTGGTGGGCCGATCGGTGTCTTCTTCGACCTCACTCAAACGCCGCCGGCAGCCTACGCGACCGGTTGTTTCTTCAGATCGTCCGGCCGTGCATGCGCTGCGTATTCCGCTCGCGTTTGGCGTTGCGAACGTGTAACCGCCACCCTCAGGCCTCCGCCGCGATTGGGGTTTGGCCGTTCGAGCTGGAACGCCTGTTCGGCGTTCGACGCCCATAGTCGAGGTTTAGCATTTGTCCATTACCCTGATCGTGTTTCTGGTGGTTTACCTCGGCATGATTCTGGGCGGGTTGCCCGGACTTCGGATGGACCGGGCTTCGGTTGCGCTCGGCGGTGCCGTTGCCCTACTCGCTTTCGGGGAGCTGGATGAGACGGCAGCCCTTAAAGCCATAGACTTCGGCACGCTGGGCATGCTGTTCGGGCTGATGCTTGTCTCAGTGCAGCTTCAGACTGCCGGCTTCTATTCGGCATTGTCAGTGATGGTGGCGCGAATGCAGGCCTCGCCGACGGTGCTGCTGGCACTGCTGATCGCCCTGGTCGGCCTGCTCTCCGCTTTTCTAACCAACGACGTGGTGGCGGTCGCAATGACCCCGGTGGTGCTTGCAATCGCCCTGCGCCGCGGGGTAAATCCATTGCCGTTCCTGCTGGCGATCGCACTTGGGGCCAATGCCGGTGCAGTCGCGACCATCATCGGCAGCCCGCAGAACATGCTGATCGCTCAGCGACTGAATCTGAGCTTCGGCGGCTATCTGGAGTATGCGCTGGTGCCGGCGCTGTTCGCCCTTGTCGTGACCTGGGCGGTGTTGGCTTTCATTTCTCGGGGTCGTTGGACACTGCAATCCGACAGCGCACCGAAGCCGGATGCTTTACCCGAGCCCTCGTTGGATCGGTGGGAAACGATCAAAGGCCTGCTGGTGTTGGGCTTTATCCTCTATGCCTTCGTATTCACCGAATGGGACCGTGGCATGGTTGCGACGGTCGGAGGCGCGCTGATGCTGTTCAACGCCCGGTTCGTATCGCGGGCAATGCTCGAGAGAGTCGACTGGGATCTCCTGATCCTGTTCGTCGGTCTGTTCATCGTCAACGGGGCCTTCGCCAAGGCCGGCTATGCGACCGACCTGGTCGGCTGGCTTCGAGGAGTCGGCATAGACCTGCACGACGCCGACGTGTTATTCGCCGTAACCGCAGTGCTGAGCGACATCACATCCAACGTGCCGACAGTCATGCTGCTGCTGCCCTTCGCCGGACAGGATCCGCTGGCCGGGCCGTTGATGGCGCTCGCCAGCGGTCTTGCCAGCAATCTGATTATCATCGGCAGCCTGGCAAACATCATTGTTGTCGATGCAGCCGCCGCAAAGGGATTCAAAATCTCGTTCTGGGGCTTCGCTAAGGTCGGCTTGCCCGTGTCCCTTGTCACCTTGGCCATCGCCTATTTGTGGGTGAAGCTCGTGGTGGCGCTATGACGACGATCGCCAAGCGCTCCAAATAGAGCGCACTCGGGGGGAGCAGTGCAAACAGATCACGGCTTGGCTAACCGGCCTCGGCCGGCCGACAGGCCACGACACCCACCTCGGCCAGATCATTCCAAACGGCCTGATCCACCAGCCTGCCGTCGCGAACGGTGAAGCGGCCCACGAAACGCACGTCGGAGAATGCCCTTCCGTCCAACGTCTCCCCCATGAGCGTGCCATGACAATACACAACAGTACCCTGTTCACCCGCGATCTCATCGAACCCCGTGCAGGTCTTGCGGATCTCACGGTAACGGCGCGCGCGGCGTCGCTGAGGCGCTCACACAGGGCGGTGCGGACGGGTTGATCATACCCTGCGATCAGGGTGAAGGTGATGATGGGTATGGCCGCGCTCATGAGGTGACTGCACAATTGGCTTAATGGTATACACTTATACCAACTTGAGTGATCGACCCGCCTGCGGGCACCCGATGGGACCGGATGCTGGACAATCCAGACCTCACAGCGATGATGTCCAGACTGGCTGATCCGCCCACAGTGGATCAGCGCCTTCCCACCCCCCTCTATCATCAGCTCTACGTGGTTCTGAGGAATAAGATCCTGTCCGGCGTCCACCCTCTGGGCAGCCTACTGCCAAGCGAACAGCGCATTGCGGGGGAGTTCCAGGTGTCCCGGATCACCGCCAAACGGGCCCTGAACGAGCTGGCTGCCAGCGGCTTTGTGGTGCGTGAACGGGGACGCGGCACCCGGGTGGTCTACCAGGCATCCGCGACCATGGTGCGCAGCCGGGTCGAAGGTCTGCTGGAAAACCTGCTGGCCATGGGTCTGGAGACACGGGTGTCTTTGTTGGCTTTCGATTACCGGCCACCCTCACAGGAGGTGGCGCAGGCGCTGGACTGCGATCCCGCCGCACCGGTGCAACGCGCGGTACGGGTGCGCATGCTGGAAACCGAGCCTTTTTCACACCTCACCACCCATGTGCCGGCCGACATCGGCCGCTGTTACACCCGGGACGAACTGGCATCCCAACCCCTGCTGACCCTGCTCGAGCGATCCGGCGTTCGGGTGGACCATGCCGAGCAGACCATCGGCGCCACCCTGGCAGACAGTGAGATAGCCGGGCCGCTGGGAGTGGAAATGGGCTCTCCCCTGCTGCGCATCGAGCGCGTCGTTTACGCCCGCGGGCAGCGTCCGGTGGAACACATCACCGCGCTTTATCGTCCCGATCGTTATCAATACCAGATGACCCTGACACGGGTGGGGGATGGCCGTGCCCGCTCCTGGACACCTTCAAGCCACCCGAACCCGACCGACACGCATTGTTCGACGCCCACCCAAGAGGAAACACCATGAGCAAGCTCCCATTCAGGATGACGCGCCGCACCTTTCTGCAAGCCACCGCAGCCGGCACCGCACTTGCCGCCGCCGGCCTTGCGGCCGGACCACGGCCCGCCCATGCGGCCAACGTCATCAAATTTGGACTGATTCATCCGGTTACCGGATTTCTGCAGTTTTCCGGAACCCAGTGCCGATACGGCGCCCTGACCGCCATCGAGGAAATCAATGCGGCCGGCGGCATCAAGGCCCTGGACGGCGCCACACTCGAACCAGTACTGGGAGACGCCCAGTCAAAAGCCGAAGTGGGCGCGGCGGAAATAGAGAAGTTCAACGAAGCCGGGGTGGCCGCAATCGTCGGCGCCTACTCGTCCGGCATCTCGTTGGCCACCACCCAGGCAGCAGCCAAGTACGGCATCCCCCATGTGGTAGACGTTGGCGTGAATGACAAAATCGTCAGCCGTGGCTTGGCCAATACGTTCCGCTTCGGCCCCGGTTTCGGGGTCATCACCGAAGCCGGCGTCAACGGTCTGATCGAAATCAACGCGGCCGCTGGCAAGCCAGCCCGGACCGTGGTCATCGTGCACGAGAACACGACGCCCTTCGGCAGCTTCATGGCGGAACTGATGAAAAAAGGACTGGAGCCGGCCGGCTTCGAGGTACTGGACATTCTGCCCCATCCGACCCCGAACAAGGACTTTCAGAACATCGCCCTCAAGATCAAGGAAATGAACCCGGATCTGATCATTCCTTCCCATTATTACAACGAGAACGTGTTGTTCCTGCGCACACTGCAGCGGCAGCGGATCGAGCCCAAAGCCATTTACTCGGTGCTGGGGGGCGCCTCTTCGCAGTATCGGTTTGTGGACGAGTTCCCCGATGCCGCCCAGTACGTGATGGACTGCAATCACTGGTTCGATCCGCGCAACCCGAAGGCGGCGGCACTGCGTGCCAAGACTGAAGCCGCCGGCAAGAGTTTTTCCTACGAGGTGTTTCTGGCCTACACCGCGGTGCAGTTCGCGGCGGACGCCATGGAACGCGCCGGGTCCGCTGATCGCGCGGCCATTACCGAAGCCATGGCCTCCAGCACCTGGGCCGGCCACTTCATGCCCTACGGGCCGACCGAGATGATCAACGGTCAGAATCAAGGCGCCCGGCCGTTGATCACCCAGGTTCAGGGCAGCGCGATCGAGGTGGTGGCCCCGGCCGACTACGCCACCGCGCCGGCGATTTTTCCACGCCCGGCCTGATCCACACCAGCGCGCTGCAGCATCCAGCCGGTGCCGCAGCGCCTCTCCACAGCCCGGGAGACGGTCTAAACCGTGGAATTACTTGGCATTGAGATACCCGTATTCAGTTGGCAGACCGTGCTCGGCTCGGCGGTCAGCGGCGTGTTTCTGGGCGCCATCTACGCCCTGGTGGCTCTGGGCCTGACGCTCATTTACGGGGTGCTGCACATCATCAACTTCGCCCACGGCAGTCTGCTGATGCTGGCCATGTACATGGTCTATTTCCTCTGGCAGCACCTGGGGATGGACCCTTATCTGGCGATGCTGGTTGTGGCCCCCGGTGGCTTTGTGTTCGGTTACCTGCTGCAGCGCGGTGTCATCGGCCGGATCAGCCACGGCAAGGACGAGATCATCCTGCTGGCCACCCTGGGCATTTCCATCGTCATCGAGAATGCCGCCCTGTTTCTGTTCTCGGCCGATGAAAAATCGGTGCAGGTGCCCTACGACCTGGACGGCATCGACCTGGGGGTCACCTACGTGGTTTACCCGCAAATAGCGGCCCTGGGCGGATGCCTGATGATCACCGCGGCGCTGTGGCTGTTCATGGCCCGCACCGACACCGGACGGGCGATACGCGCGGTCGCCAAAGAACGCCAGGGCGCCCGTCTGGTGGGCATAAACGTGGAGCATATTTTCGCCATCAGCTTCGGCATCGGCACCGCCTGCGTGGCGGCGGCGGCCAGCCTGCTGGCCCCCACCTATGCAGTTCATCCCCAGTTCGGCTATCTGTTCGTGTTGATCGCCTTCACCGTGGTGGTGCTGGGCGGGATGGGCAGCTTCACCGGCGCCCTGCTGGGCGGTCTGATCATCGGGGTGACGGAGCAACTGGGCCGCCTGTACCTGGGTGAAAGCCTTGGCTTGATCACCATCTCAGCCATCTTCATCCTGATCCTGCTGTTCAGACCCACCGGTCTGTTCGGCCAGCGCCTGAGCCAGTGAGCAAACGCGATCGTGCGCTGGGCTGGACCCTACTGCTGGGACTGCTGGCGGCAGTGCCCGTGTTTATTCAATCCGGGCGCTGGATCGATTTTCTCGAGCTGACTCTGTTCGTGGCGGTAATGGGTCAGGGTTGGAATATTCTCGGCGGCTACGGCGGCCAGTACTCCTTTGGCCACGCCCTGTTCTTCGGCACCGGCGCCTACATACAGGCCTTGCTTCAGTTCAAGCTGGGATGGAGCCCCTGGGTCACCCTGTGGTTTGCCATTGCCGGCGCCGTGCTGGTGGGCTGCGCCGTCGGTTATCTCAGTTTTCGCTACGGTCTGCGCGGATCTTACTTTGCGCTCATCACCCTGGCCTTCGCAGAGGCATTCCACGTGCTGGCCCGGTCTCTGATTTCGGTGACCGAAGGCGGCCGCGGGGTGCAACTGCCTTTGAATCAGGACCCCGGCCAGGCGGTCGCCAGCTTCCAGTTCACGTTTGCCAACCCGTTCCTCCAGTCCTATGGCTTTTACTACACCGTGCTGTTCCTGTTTGTGCTGGCCTGCGCCGCCACCTGGCTGATGGAACGATCGCGCTTCGGCGCCCAGTTGGTGGCGGTGCGGGAAAACGAAGAAGCCGCCGAGGCCCTCGGCATCAATGCATTCAGAATCAAAATGGGCAGCATTTGCCTGTCCGCGGCCATCACCGCCTCGGCCGGCGTCTACTACGTGCAGAAATTCCTGTTCGTGGATCCCGGCATCGCATACGGTCCCGGGAAGTCGGTCGAGGCCCTGTTCGCGCCCATCATCGGCGGCCTGGGCACGGTCCTGGGCCCGTTGCTGGGTTCGGCATTCATCCACATCGTGGGCGAAACCTCGAAAGAGGCCATAGGCCATTTCGTCGGCGACCGACCGGGCTTGGACCTGATCCTGTTCGGCATAATGCTGTTGTTGGTGCTGGGCTACATGCCCCGCGGCTTGGTCGGCCTGCTGGAAACCGCCTGGATGCGTCTCAGGGCAGACAAGGACGGGCCCAATGCTTGAGGTGACCGGCGTCAGCAAATCCTTCGGTGGACTCAAGGCGGTGGCAGAGTTGAGCCTGCAGGTGGAGCGCGGGCGCATCGTTTCACTGATCGGTCCCAACGGCGCCGGTAAAACCACCGCGTTCTCGCTGATTTCCGGTTTTCTGAAGCCGGATCAGGGACGCATACGGTTCGAGCACCGAGACATCGCCGGTTTTCGACCCCATGCCATTTGTCGTCTCGGCCTGGTCAGGACGTTTCAGGTGGTGCAACCCTTCGCCACGCTCAGCGTGCTCGATAACATCACCGTCGGCGCACATACCCGGATACGACAGCGCAAACCGGCTGCCGCCAGAGCGCGGGAGGTGGCCGAACTGGTGGGCATGGGTGCGATGCTGGATCAGCCCGCAGGGGCGCTGACCGTGGCTGGCCGAAAACGCCTGGAACTGGCCCGGGCTTTGGCCACCCAACCCAAGCTGTTGTTGCTGGATGAGGTGATGGCCGGGCTCAATGCAACCGAGATCGCCGACATCGTCGCGGTGGTCCGCGACATCCGGGATACAGGGATCACCATCCTGCTGATCGAGCATGTAATGCAAGCCGTCATGAGCCTGTCGGATGACACCCATGTGCTGAGCCACGGGCGCATTATCGCACACGGCCCACCCGAGGCGGTCGCCCGCGACCCCCAAGTCATCGAAGCCTATCTGGGACACGGCGCAGCCAAACGCATCGCCCGGACCAGAGGGGCGGACCGTGCTTGAGATTCGTCAGCTGCGTGCGGGTTATGGTCAGGTGCAGGTGCTACACGGGGTAGACCTCAACGTGGACAGCGGCCGGATCGTGGCGCTGCTGGGCAGCAACGGCGCCGGCAAATCGACCCTGAATAACAACATATCCGGCATTTATCGTCCTTTCTCCGGTCGCATCACCTGGGAAGGGACAGAGATCGCCGGGCTGCGATCCGAACGCGTCGTGGAGCTGGGCATCATACAGGTACCGGAAGGCCGTCGCATTTTCCCCAATCTCAGCGTGCGCGAGAATCTGGAGTTAGGGGCGTATCGACGGGCGAGGTCGCGGCGAAACCAGAACCTGGAGCGGGTCATGGACCTGTTCCCGCGCCTGCGTGAACGCCAGATTCAAACGGCTGGAACGCTGTCCGGCGGCGAGCAGCAGATGCTGGCCATAGGCCGCGGCCTGATGGCGGAACCCCGGCTTTTGATCCTGGACGAGCCTTCGCTGGGCCTGTCCCCTCTGCTGGTGGAGGAAATGTTCGGCCTGATTCAGGATCTGAACAGCCAAGGCCTGTCCATTTTCCTGGTGGAGCAAAACGTCATGCAATCGTTGGAGATCGCCCACCAGGCCTATGTCCTGGAGAATGGCCGGGTCACCCTGTCCGGCCCAGCGGCCGAACTGATCGACGATCCCAACCTGAAAAAAGTGTACCTGGGCCTATGACCGCCATGGGCGCGACACTGGTGGAAAAAATCATTGCCCGGGCGGCGGGGGTAGACCGGGTTACGCCAGGCGACATCGTCACCTGCCGGGTCGACCTGGCGATGATGCACGATTCGGGTGGCCCAAGACGGGTCCAACCCCTGTTGGAACGGCTGGGCCGCGGCATCTGGGACCCGGAACGCGTCGTGGTGATCTCCGACCACTATGTACCGGCGGTGGACGCCGAAAGCGCGGCCATACTGGACGGCACCCGAAAATGGGTTGCACGCCACGGGGTGCGTCACTTCCATGACATGCAGGGCATCTGTCACGTGGTGCTGCCCGAGCGGGGGCATTTGCGGCCCGGCATGTTCGTGGTCGGCGGCGACAGTCACTCCCCCACCGGTGGCGCCTTCGGCTGCTTCATGTTCGGCATCGGCGCCACCGACATGGCCGGTGTTCTGATCACCGGTGAAACCTGGGTGACGGTACCCGACACCATCCGGTTGGACTGGGACGGCGCCCTGCCGGCAGGCGTGTGCGCCAAGGACATGATGCTGCATCTATGCGCCCGGCTTGGCATGGGCGGAGCCGCTCAACAAGTCGTTCAGTACGGCGGCAACACGGTGGACGCTTTGCCCATGCAGGAGCGCATGACCCTCAGCAATATGGCCGCGGAACTGGGCGCCCAATGCGGTCTGATCGAAGCGGATGAGACCACCGTCGACTACATCCGCTCCGCCGGCGGGGACCCCGGCGATCCCGTGGCCTGGCGCGGGGACGACGACGCTGCGGTGATGGCCCGACACCGGTTCGACGCAAGCACCCTGGCACCCCAGGTGGCGGCGCCCCACAGCCCCGCCAACGCCGGTGACGTTGCCGTACATGAGGGAACCCCTGTGCACCAGGCCTACATCGGCGCCTGCACCGGCGCCAAACTGGAGGATTTACGCATGGCGGCAGCGGTGTTGTCCGGCCAGCGGGTGGCCAAGGGTACGCGTCTGTTGCTGGCGCCGGCCTCCACCCGAACCACCCTGGCCGCCGCCCAGGACGGAACCCTGGCTACCCTGATCGAGGCCGGCGCCATTCTGATGCCCTCCGGCTGCGGTGCCTGCGCCGGCTACGGAGCCGGCGTATTGACCGAGGACGAGGTCTGCATCTCCAGCACGGCGCGGAACTTCAGGGGCCGCATGGGCGCCGCCTCGTCCCAGGTGTTTCTGGCCTCGCCCTATACCGTGGCGGCCTCGGCTGTGACGGGTCGGATCACCGACCCGCGGGGGTTTCTCGAGCCGGGTGCAGGAGTATGAGCAGTGAGCAGGCGCCAGGCCGCGCCTGGGTATTCGGCGACGACGTGAACACCGACTTGCTGGCGCCGGGCGCTTACATGAAAGGGCCGTTCGAAATGCTGGCAAGCCACTGCCTGGAAGCCGTGGACCCGATGTTCGCGCAGCAGGTTCAAGCCGGTGACATGATTGTGGCGGGAGAGAATTTCGGCATCGGATCCTCCCGGGAACAGGCCGCCCAGGCGCTCAAACACCTCGGTGTATCCGCCGTGCTGGCTCGCTCCTTCGGCGGCATTTTCTTCCGCAACGCCCTGAACCTGGGCCTGGTGGCGCTGACCTGCCCCGACAGTGGCCGGATCCGGGCCGGCGATCGGCTCGCGGTCGATGCCGCCGTTGGCGCGGTGGACAACCTCAGCACCGGCGAGCGCTACCCGTGTAACCGGCTACCGCCCAAACTGCTGGACATGGTCCGGGACGGCGGTCTGATAGCGCACCTGGAAAAACGTCAATCCAACGGCAAACCGGATCAGGACGAGAGATGACATCAAAAGCACGGCTCGGCGCCCTGCTGGACGGCAACGGCATTCTGATGGCACCCGGCATATTCGACGCGCTGAGCGGCCTGCTGGTGCAGCGCGCCGGGTTTGCGGCAGCTTACCTGTCAGGCGCGTCCATCGCCTACACCCGGTTTGGCCGCCCCGACATCGGCCTGGTGGCCATGACCGAAGTGGCGGAAACCCTTTCCGCCATCGCCGAGCGTACCGAACTGCCGGTGATCGTCGATGCCGACACCGGCTTCGGTAATGCCCTCAACGTGGTACGCACCGTTCGCCTGTTTGAGCGCTGCGGTGCCGGTGCCATCCAACTGGAAGACCAGACTCTGCCAAAGCGCTGCGGTCACCTGGCCGGTAAGACCCTCACCACCCGCGCCGAGATGGTGGGCAAGATCCATGCGGCACTGGACGCTCGGAGGCGGGACGACACCCTGATCATCGCCCGCACCGACGCCATCGCCGTTGAGGGATTGGACGCCGCTTTGGATCGGGCCGAACACTACATCGAGGCCGGTGCCGATATCCTGTTTGTGGAAGCACCCCGGGACGAGGATCAGATGCGACGCATCACACGGCGTTTCGCCCGGCGTGTCCCGCTGTTGGCCAATATGGTGGAGGGCGGAAAATCACCCCAGCGCAGCGCCGCGGAACTGGCCGATTACGGCTATGCATTGGTGATCTTTCCGGGCGGCCTGGTGCGGGCCTTTGCCCACATGGCTCAGGCCTATCTCGCCAGCCTCAGGGCGCAGGGCAGCACCCAGGCCTTCGCCGGTTCCATGCTCGATTTCGACACCCTCAACGATCTGCTGGGCACCCAGGACCTGCTGCAACTGGGCGCCCGCTACGCAGACGCCGATGGAGACGACCCGCAATGATCGATCCGGTCACCCTGGCGGTGTTGAAAGGACGCCTGGAACAGATTGCCGATGAAATGGATGCAACCCTGTTTCGCAGCGCCTTCAACCCCATCATCGCCGAGGCCCACGACGCCTCCCACGGTCTGTACAGTGCGACCACCGGAGAAACCCTGGTGCAGGGAAAATCCGGTCTGCCGGTATTTGTCGGCGCCATGTCGTTCGCAGTCAAGACCGTGATCGACAAGGTCGCCCGGGACGGCGGTCTTTCCCCCGGCGATGTGTTTATTTTCAACGATCCGTACGACGGCGGCACCCACCTGTCGGATTTCAAGCTGGTGCAACCCTATTACCGGGACGGCGAGGTGTTCTGCTATCTCGCCTCGGTGGGCCATTGGCACGACGTGGGCGGCAATGTCCCGGGCAACTACAACCCGGTGGCCACCGAATGCTTTCAGGAGGGGATGCTGATCCCTCCGGTCAAATTGTTCGCACGATCGGAACTGCGTCAGGACGTGGTGGACATCCTCATGGCCAACTCCCGCCTGCCCGGCAGCTTGTACGGCGACATGAACGGACAGATCAATGCGCTGGCCCTGGGCACGCGACGTCTGGACGCACTACTGGACGAGTACGGCGCCGACCCGGTCCGTGAAGCCCTGGTGGAACTGAAGCGCCGCGCTGCCCGGCTGATGGCGGCCAATATCGCCGACCTGCCGGACGGCACCTACAGTGCCGAGGATTTTCTGGACAATGACGGCATCGTCGACCAGCCCCTGCGCATCGCCCTGGATTTGACCATCCGGGGAGATCGCATGACGCTGGATTTCTCACGGACTTCACCGGCCTGCGCCGGACCGGTGAACATCGCCCTGTCCACCGCGGTGGCCTCCTGCTATGTGGCCATCAAGCACCTGTTCACCGATGTTCCGGCCAATGCCGGGGTGCTGGAGCCGGTGAACATCGTGATCCCCAAGGGCACCCTATTGAGCGTCACTGCGCCCAAACCGGTGGGCGGCTATACCGAGACCATACTGAGGGTCATAGACGTCTTTTTCTGCGCTTTCGCCCAGATTGCGCCGGAACGCGTCAACGGCTGCGCCTACGGCACCATAAACGCGCTGTCCCTGGCCGGTCATCGTCGGGACGGCACCCGCTGGGTGATGTTCAGTTTCTTTGGTGGCGGCCACGGCGGGCACCCGGAGGGCGACGGCCTCAACCACGGCAACGCACCCATCTCCACCGCCACCATTCCGCCGGCGGAAATTCTGGAGGCGGCCTATCCGGTGATGTTCACCCAGTGGGCGCTGCGGCCGGACAGCGGCGGACCCGGACGCCACCGGGGCGGTCTGGGCGCGATCTACGAGATCGAGTTGCTGGAACAGGCGGCCGATGTGTTCCTGTTCGGCGAGCGCGGTCGCTATGCGCCCCCGGGGGTGGTGGGCGGCGGGGCCGGCGCCCTCAACCGGTTCAGCTATGAGCAGGATGACGGTTTCCATCAGCCACCCATGTTGTCGAAGATGGTTGGCATCAAACTGCATCAGGGACAGAAACTGCGTCTGGAAACACCGGGCGGCGGCGGCTACGGTGACGCCGCTGAACGGGACCCGGACGGGGTGGCCCGGGATCTGAGATTGGGCTACGTGAGCCGGGATGCCGCCCGACAGGACTACCGGGTGGCACTGACGGCCGACGGCGCGGTGGACCCGGACGCAACCGCCGAACTCAGGCAGGCGAGCCCGGTATGAGCAAGCGCCCTCCCCGCTATGTCGTCGGTGTCGACGTGGGCGGTACCTTCACCGACGTTTTTTTTCTGGATCAGGTCTCGGGACGCTGCCAGGTTGCCAAGGTCCCTTCGACCCGCAGCGATCAATCCCTCGGTTTCATTCAGGGGATAAGCCAAGGGGTCACCGACCTGCAGGAAGTGACGACCATTGTCCACGGCACCACCGTGGGCACCAACGCGTTGCTGGAGCGCAAGGGTGCGCGCACCGGTATCATCACCACCCGCGGTTTCCGCGACGTGCTGGAGATGCGCCGCAGGGATCGCCCCAAGACCTGGGGCCTCTGGGGCCAGTTCGAGCCAGTGGTGCCCCGGGATCTGCGGCTGGCGGTATCGGAACGGACCCTGGCGGACGGGACCGTGCACACGCCGGTGGATACCGATGAGGTCACCGACGCGGCCCGCACGCTGCTGGCGCGGGGCGCAGAATCGGTCTGTGTCGTGTTCATCAATGCCTACGCCAACCAGCAAAACGAGCGGCTGGCCCTGGACGCAGTGCGTGCGGTCTGGCCCAACGACCACCTGGCGGCCTCGTCCAGCATCCTGCCGGAAATCCGCGAGTTCGAGCGCACCTCCACAACGGCCCTGAACGCCTATCTTCAGCCCCCGGTGGGCAATTATCTGCAGAAACTGGAGACTGCCCTGGGGCGCGACGGTTTCGCCGGCCAGGTTCTCATCGTTCAGTCCAACGGCGGGGTCATGACAGTGGACACGGCCCGCAAGCTGCCGATCCGGACAGCCCTGTCGGGACCGGCCGCGGGGGTGATCGCCAGCGCACACATCGCCTGCGAGGCCGGGTTTCGCAATGTCGTCACCTGCGACATGGGCGGCACCAGTTTCGACGTCTCCCTGGTGGCGGACGGGCATAACGCCCTCAGCCCCCAGACCAGCATCGACTTTGGCATGACCATACGCAGCCCGATGATCGAGATCGCCACCATCGGCGCCGGCGGCGGATCCATCGCCTGGGTGGATCGGGGTGGACTGCTGCAGATCGGCCCGGAGTCGGCCGGCTCCAGTCCGGGCCCGGTATGTTACGGCCAGGGCAACCACCGGCCGACGGTCACCGACGCAAACGTGGTCCTGGGGCGGATCAACGCCGAGCGTCCCATCGGCGGACACCTCACCCGTCTGGATACGGCGGCGGCCCGGCGGGCCATCGAACAGCACATTGGCATCCCCCTGGGGCTGGAGCCCATGGTCGCGGCGGAGGCGATCATACGGGTGGCCAATTCGCGCATGGCCGGCGCCATCCGGCTGGTGTCGGTAGAACGGGGCCATGACCCAAAAAAATTCGCCGCCATGCCCTTTGGCGGCGGCGGTGCGCTGCATGCCGGCGCTCTGATCAAGGAGGTGGGTCTGCAGAGCGCCCTGGTGCCCCGCTTCCCGGGCATCAACAGCGCTTTGGGCTGCACCATCGCCGACATGCGTCACGATTTCGTACAGACCGTCAACGGCGTCCTGGACAAGCTGGACCTGGACGACATCAATCGGCGAATGGGCATGCTGGCCCGGCAGGGCAAGGCGTTACTCGACCAGGCCGGTGTTGAGTTTGGCGGCACCGACACGGTGTTCGAGATGGACATGTGCTACCAGGGTCAGACCCACACCGTCGACGTAACCCTGCCGAAGGCTTCGGACGGCCACGCAACCACCGACATCTCCCGCGAAGGCATAGAGGCCGCCTTCGTCCAGCGCTATCGCAGTGTCTACGGACGCCCACTGCAGGGTATAGCCGTACGTGTACTCAATCTGCGGGTTTCGGCGGTCGGACGACGGCCCCGATTCGATCTCACGCTGCTGGCGCCCACCTCGGACGAAACCCGCACCGGTGAGCCCGTTGCCACCCGTCCCGTATGGGTGGATGGCGCCTGGCACGAGACCGCCGTGTACGATCGGCTGTCCCTGCCCGTGGGTTCGGAGATCATGGGACCCGCCATTCTGGAACAGCCGGACAGCACCGTGTTCGTCGACCCCGATCTCAAGGCGTCTGTGGACCGTTTTGGCAACCTCGTCATCGTACGCAAAGACTTGGATTGAACCCGATTTAACAGTAGAGGCCCACGCAATGTTGACAATCGACCCGGCCCACACCGCGCTGGTGCTGGTGGACATGCAGAACGATTTTCTGCATCCCGAGGGCGCCTATGGACGCAACGGGCAATCCTGCGCCGCCATCGCCGCCCTGCCGGCACGGCTGAGTGCTGTGGCGGATGCGGTTCGCGCCGGCGGCGGCTGGATCGTGTCCACCCACTTCACCCTGGTCCCGGGCAAGGGCGGGGTCCCCTTCATCTCCGAGCACCTCAAGCAATTGCGGCCGTTCCTGGGACCGGGGGATTTCGCGCCCGGTGACTTCGGTCACCGTCTGATCACGGCGCTGCAGCCGGCGGATCTGAGTGTCGAAAAAGTGGCGTTTTCCGCCTTCTACCAGAGCCGCCTGGAGTGGGTGCTGGGTCGGGCGGGAATTCAAACCCTGATCTTCGGCGGTATCGTAACCAATGGCGGGGTCGCGTCCACCGTACGGGACGCCCATGTACGTGACTTTGACAGTATCGTGCTGAGCGACGGTTGCGGCGCGTTCAACAGCGAAGCCCATGAGGCAAGCCTGACGTCCCTCTCGACCATTGCCACGCTGGCGCACTGCGCGGACGCAATTGCCGCATTCGGCGCCTGATACGATGGCGGTCAAGTCCGCCCACGGCATGGTGTTCGAGACTCGGATCCCGGTGGCGGTTATCGGCGGCGGCGCCTGCGGCATGGTCGCGGCACTGGCCGCACGCGATGCGGGCGCGGAGGTGGTGATATTCGAGCGCGATGCGGTCCCCGCCGGCAGCACCGCCCTGTCCTCGGGAATGGTGCCGGCCTGTTGTACCCGGGCTCAACGGGCGCGAGGCGTCGGGGACTCGGTGGGGCTGATGGCCCACGACATCCAGCGCAAGGCGCGGGGACAGGCCGATGCGCAGCTGGTGCAGACCGTATGTCGTGAATCGGGCCCCACGGTCGACTGGCTGAGCGATGTTCATGGCCTGGGTCTGGGCCTGGTGGAGGGCTTTCTATACCCCGGCCACAGCCGGATGCGCATGCACGCGCCACCGTCCCGAAGCGGGGCGGAACTGATCGGCGCCCTGACCGCCGCATCGGCCCGTGCCGGAATCGACGTCGTAACCGAAGCTCAGGTGGTGGACCTCTACGCCAGTTCGGCGGGCGCCGTCCACGGGCTGCGTATTCAGCGCCCCGACGACAGCGCCGAAACACTTGGCTGCGAAACCCTGGTCCTGGCCTGTAACGGCTTTGGCGGCAATCCCGACATGGTGCGCCGGCATCTGCCCGACCTGGCCGACGCACCTTACTTCGGGCACAGAGGGAACCAGGGGGACGCCGTCCTGTGGGGCCAGGCCGTGGGCGCGGCGACGCGCCATCTCGGTGCGTTCCAGGGGCACGGGTCCGTGGCCCAGCCCCACGGCATGCTGATAAGCTGGGCCCTGATGATGGAAGGCGGGATTCAGATCAACAGGGAGGGGCGGCGCTTTTCCAACGAACACGAGGGTTACTCGGAACAGGGACGCAGGGTGCTGGCCCAGACATCGGCCGTGGCCTGGAACGTATACGATGCAAGACTGCACGCGTTGGGGCAGGATTTTCCCGACTATCGTGCAGCCGTGTCCGCCGGCGCAGTGCATCAGGCCGCAAGCGCCGGGGAACTGGCACGCGTGACCGGTGTGCCCAAAGCGGCCCTGACCGGAACTCTGACCGAGGTCATCGAGCTGGCCGCCGGCCGTGGCACGGACCGCTTCCGGCGGGACTTCACCACCAAGCCCCCACTGCAGCCACCGTACTACGCGGTCAGAGTGACCGGCGCACTGTTTCACACCCAGGGCGGTCTGGTGGTGGATGGAGACGCGCGCGTATTGCGAGACGACGGCACACCTCTGCCCAATCTGTTCGCTGGTGGCGGCGCCGCCTGCGGGGTATCGGGTCCATCGGACTGGGGTTACCTGTCCGGCAACGGATTGCTCACCGCCCTGGTGCTGGGCCGACTGGCGGGCGCCGCCGCTGCCCGGCAAAACGAGCGCAGTGCGCTGCGCGGCAGGTAATGCTGAGATAAATCAAAGGCTTTATTCCAGCCCGGCCCGATGGAGGTCGCTGGCCAGGCGTTCTGCCTGACCCTGATTTGTAAACGGGCGTTCGGCTATCCACTGCTCAACGGTGAAATCCGGATTGAGGGACAGCAGTTCCTCCGCCTGCCATTCCGCCTCATCCACGCGGCCGCTTGCGCTCAAGGCGGCCACCAGGGTGACCTGCATCAGTATATAAGTCGGATTGCGCAGCAGAGTTCCCTGGGTCAACTCCACGGCTTGTTCCAGGTCACCTTGCCAATACTTTGCCTGCCCCAGAATACCCAGATACTCGGCCGGGTAGTTCGGGTTCAGGCGCATGCCTTGCTCAATCAAGGGAAAGGATTCATCCACCCTGCCCACATGCAGGTAGATAAATGCCAGCAGCATATACGCGTCGGCATAGCTGGGCGCGAGCGCGATGGCTTTTTTCGCCGCCTCGATGGCCTTGTCCTGTTCCCGGCGAAAGACATGGGCATAGCCCAGAACGAAATAC
>JAHEDQ010000069.1 GCA_024641125.1 Candidatus Competibacteraceae bacterium
ACCACAGTAACCGGTCACCTCCAGGTCATAGTAGGTCCGCACCAGATCACCATCCGGCGCCGGCCCGGCTACCGCGGCGGGCATGCCAAGCAGCAACCAGGCGAGGCCGCACAGCCCTCGCAGCCGGCCCGCCGTTCCCGTCTCAGATGCAGGAACGCCCAAACACCCGTCCCATGAAATCGGCCAGTTGATCGCGGCGAAATTGCTCGGGGTCCCAGGGACCGGACAGATGCGGTGTGAGCACGTCGCCGGCAACATAGGCCGCGGCAGTGATGGGCCGCCCGGCGCGGTCATCCACCGTCACCACCATCTTTTGGTAGAGCCCGCTCTCGACATTCTCGAATCGGTCCAGGATATCCCGCGCCGCGGGCTCGAGGGCACTGATCAGAAGACCTTCAACCACCTCGCCGTCCTGAGCCAGTATGGCGGGGAACGGCAACCAGTCTGGATGTCGCACGGTGTGACGCCCATACCCCGCCAGCCGGACCGGTTCCGCCGGCAGTGCATCACCGATCAGGGCGCTGCGCACTTCGGGGAACATCAATGTACCGTACGCAAACAATCGGGACTCGGTCATAAGTTGGGCTCGCTTGCGCCGGCTCCGGGTTGGTCGTGGCCGGCACAGCAACCACCCTTGCCCGACACCTGCACGGGTGGACAGGCTACGGTGCCGTAGGAGCAAAAAACGCAGCAATCACCGGGCTGCGGCCGATGCATGGCAATGCAGTCCGGGCACACCCAGTACCACAAGCACGCGTCCGTCGGCATGGTCTCCTCGTGTTTGAATCCACAGCTTGGGCAAGTCAGAATCGACTGCAACTCAACGGCCATGCCACGCGTCTCCTTGTGCTCGGTAAAGGTGCACCGGCTCAATAGGGGGTTTACCATCTGGTCGGTCATGAGGCGGCGCAACGGCCCACGCGAATGGCCAATCCACCCGGGCCACCCGGGATAGCGCGTCCATGCCCCGGCATTGAATTGAGTGCGGAACGAAGCCATGGACAGGGACCCCGAGCACACACAGAAGACCGAACCCGCTCCGGAACCATATCGTGCCTACATTACGGCGCGCTATCAGGGTGAGGTATTTGGTGAAGCGCTGTTTGGCACCCTCGCCATGCGGGCTGGCACCGAGGAGGAGCGCAACAAATGGCGCACGTTGGAACGCCTGGAAACGATCACCAAAGGGCTGCTGAGGCAGGAATTGGAGGCCTTGGGCGAGCCCACCCGGGAAAGTAACTCGCGCCGAATCGCGGGGGTTGAGCTTGGTGCAACCCTGGCCGCTCAGTCCTGGCCCGCGGCAATCGGCTATCTGCATCCGCGCATCGTTGGCTGGGTCGAGGACTTCCGGGCCGCCGAGGCGCTGGCCCCAGTGGATCGGCGCTGGCTGGTGCGAGAGATCACCGAGCACGAGATTGCCCTGCGGGATTTCACTACGCTGGAACGGCTTGGCCAGGGAACGCAATCCACCGCCTCAGCCGAAGCCGTCGCCCGGCGTCTCGACGGCTAAACCCGCGACAGCCGCTTGGCGTTGCGGGTGACGCGCCGATGTATGGGGTTCAATCCCTGGTCCACTGCCCGATGATAGGCTCGTGCAGTGCGGGTCGCGCCCTTCGCATCGCCGACCCGACCCAGTCGCTTCAGCGCCGCGGGTGAGCCGAAGAGCGCGCTCCATAACGTCACCGGATCGATCTGCGACCATTGCTTGAATGCATAGCTCATCAGTTGGGTGTTGGCTTCAAACAATCGGCTGCCCATGGCCAGGGCCGACTCGCTGAAGGCCTCGACCTTCTCTGAGCCCATGCGGTTCAGTTCGCGCCGATCCGCTTCGGTGGACGGCCAGGGCGGGGCCATCATGCGGCTGCTCCGGATACCAATCACCACTGGCGCAGCCAGTGCGACCTCCCAGGATTTGGCGTACGTGTTCCAGCCCGCCATCCAAAAATTGATCATCGAATCCCTTTACCCGCCGCTCGGCGGGTCATCGTGCACTGCAACATTGCAGACTCCATACTGACGCTTCCGGGTGCAAATGCAAGCCCTGAGCGAGGGCAGACCCATGGATATCAGGGGCGGCGGAGGGCACGCCAGAAGCGATGGGGATAATCCCGCTCCGGATCCAGAACGGGCACCGGTTCGAGCCCGAGGCGTCGAAAGAAGCCGGCGGCATCAGCCTGGGCCTTCACCAACACCCCGTCCAGTCCCCTGCGGATCGCGGCCTGTTCAGCCGCATCAAACAGGCACGTTCCAATACCTGCACCCTGCTGGGCAGGCCTAACGTAGAGTCCATGCAGCAGCAGCGCGGCACGCGCTTCCGGGACATCGGCCGGATCGGCCGGCTCCCAGGCAGCGACACCGATCAACCCAGGACCGGGCCTCTCGGCCACGGCCAGTTCCAGAAACGACAGATCATGCTGATCGTAACGATAGCTGGCCAGGGACAATCGTTTGACCCGCTCCGGCAGTGCCCAGCCCATGACCGCGGCCTCGATCAAATTGTTGACCGCTTCCAGATCGTCTGCATCGGCCTGCCGCAGCTTGAATGGTTCTGAACGGAAATTCACCTTGTCACCCTGCCAGTTCGATTCCAGGAATGAGATTCACCGGACCGTCATGAACGGGGGGAGCGTCCCGCCGGTGCCATGCCCGTTTCAACCCATGCCACCGTCTTTGAGCAGGCACGACGCAATGCCGATAACCACGGCGACGCCCGAACCCCAGGTCGGATCGGTCCAGCGGCATGGACTGATCCGACGCGGTTAAAGTTCCAGGTGAACGCCCAGGCCAGTCACCCAGGTCATTGACCCGGATCATTCACCCAGATAGCTCATCAACTCGCGACGCCATGCGGCAGACTTGCGCACCGTCAACAAGGCCTGATCCAGCACCTCCATGTACGGGCTGTCATCCGGCAGGGCTAATGCGTAGTTCTGCTTGTCGAGTTGATGTGGCAGGACCGTCAACGAACCATAGCGGCCCTGCGCCCTGCCTATGTTGACCGTGTACTTGAGCACTGCTTCATCCGACACCACAGCGTCCAACTTGCCCGCGTCCAACACGTCGATCATCTGCTCCAAATCCGAGAAGGTGCGGTGTTTGACCCCGATATCCGTGAGATAGCCCGATGAGGTGGATGCCTCCAGGGCGCCGACACGGACATGGGCGAGATCCCCTGGGCCGGTGATGTCAGAGCGCAGCTGCTGCAAGGTGAAGGCCCCGGCCAGAACCGCGGTGATACTCGCGATCAGCAGGGTGCTGCCGACCGCCAGGAGCGCTGACAGCACCCGGGCGGTCGGCGTCTTGAACTCATAGAACCGAATCGGCCCTCGGGTCACGAAAAGCAAACCCACGATGAAGGCTTCCATCAGCTTCCCGTACCAGCTCTGCAGGGAGTAGAGCTTCGGATTGATTCTGTGCTCCAAAACAAAGAACAGACCGCCCACGAGCAGTGCAGCGCCGAAAACGATGGCGATACCGATCAAAACCTTGGCGCTGCTGAAAAACCGTTTGATGGCGCCGAGGTAGCCGCGTTGTTTCACCAGTATGGCGCGATGGGTCTCGTAGAAGGCGTGGGAAAAATCGAGCACCTTCTCCCGTTCGGAGGTGATGGAAAGACAGGACACCCCCACCTCGGCGTCACCCGCCGCGACCGCTCCGAGCATGTCCTTGAGGCTGTAGGCCCGGATCTCGTAATCGACGTTCAACGCTTCGGCAATCGCCTCCCACAGAAACAGACTGAGTCCGGTGTATCCCTCACCCTTTTCGATGACGAACGGCGGACAGACATGGACGGCGACCCGGGCTCGGGGCTTCTCAGCTTGTGCCTGGAGACCAAAAGAGAGCAACAGGATAAAGAGAAAGAGCAAACCGCGAGGCCAGAAGGACTTGGAACCATTCAATATCGGTCGTTTCCGGAAACGACGAAAAGGAAAGCCCGGAGTCACAGCGTATGCCCCCAAATCGAAACGTTCTGGAATTGGGCAGGTTCTCAATCGGCCCGTGGCTCAACTTTGAGTATCACCCCATCGACCCCCACCACCAGCACTCCCGCACCCACGGGTAAATCAGGCCCGGAAATCCGCCAGGTCGAGTCATCCACCCGAAGTTCGCCTACCCCATTGGTTATGGGTCGGTCCAGGGTGAAACGTCGGCCAACATACTGTTCGCCTCGACGGTTCAGACTGGGCTGATCTGATTGCTGGGGGTGGCTGCGCTGGTATCGACGAAACAGCACGATGCTGGCCACCGACAGCACTGAGAACAGGATGACCTGCATTTGCCAACCCAGACCGGGCGCGATCAGCGCCAGCACCCCCACCCCGCCGGCGGCAGCGGCCAACCACAAAAAGAAAAAGCCCGATGCCAACAGTTCCACCAGCAGCAACAGGCCGGCCAGTATCCACCAGTGCCAATAGACCAGCTGGTCCGGCGACCACTCCATCACGCCGGCTCCGACTTGGCCAAGGCCTCCTTGGCAAGTTCGGCGATGCCGGCCACCGACCCGATCACCCCCGAGGCCTCCAAAGGCATCAATACCAGCTTGCTGTTGGGCGCGCTGCCGATCTGCTGCAAGGCGTCCACATAGCGCTGGGCAACAAAGTAGTTGACGGCATTGATATCACCCTGGGCAATGGCGGTGGACACCATCTGTGTGGCCTTGGCTTCGGCCTCGGCTTCCCGCTCCCGAGCCTCTGCGTCCCGGAAAGCGGCCTCACGGCGTCCTTCAGCCTCCAGCACGGCGGCCTGCTTTTCCCCTTCGGCCTTGAGTATGGCCGCCTGACGCAGGCCTTCGGCTTCCAACACGGCGGCGCGCTTGTCGCGTTCGGCTTTCATCTGCCGGCCCATGGCCGCAATCAGGTCGGTGGGCGGCTGTATGTCCTTGATTTCGATCCGGGTGACCTTGACCCCCCAGGGCGTGGTGGCGGAATCCACCACCGTCAGCAACTGGGCGTTGATCTTGTCGCGCTGGGACAGCAGTTCGTCCAGATCCATGCTGCCCATAACCGTTCGGATGTTGGTCATGGTCAGGTTCTGTATAGCGCGCTCCAGATCGTTGACCTCATAGGCGGCCCTGGCCGCGTCCAGAATCTGGAAGAACACCACACCGTCGGCCCGGACCATGGCGTTGTCCCGGGTGATGACCTCCTGACTGTGGATATCCAGCACCGTTTCCATCATGTTGAGCTTTCGACCGATCCGATCCACGAAGGGAACGATTAGATGGAGCCCGGGACGCAGGGTTTTGCGGTAACGTCCGAAGCGCTCCACGGTCCATTCGTTGCCCTGGGACACCGATTTGACGCCCATGAGCACCGTGGCCACGGCCAGACCCAAAAGGACCAGCACCAATATGGAAAATTCACTCAGCATCTGCCCTCCCAGGCCTCACAACCCTGCACCGTAGTGGTGCCGCGATACAGCCAAGTCTACGCCCCTGTCCTCATTGGGGCAGCCCCAACGGACCAGAAGCGTTTCAGCAGGCATCTCCCTGGTCCAACATGAGCTGCCAGAGGCCCACGTCGAGCCAGCTATCGAACTTGCGGCCCACCTCCCGCAGATGGCCCACCTTCTCGAAACCCAGTTTCTCGTGCAGAGCGATACTGGGCGCATTGGGCAGAGTCAGCACGCTCATCACAACATGGATCGAGCGCGTCCGCAGTTCGTGGATCAAAGCCTGGTAGAGCCCGGTGCCAATCCCCGCGCCGCCGGCGACCGGGTCCACATACACCGTGCTCTCCACTGTATGCCGATAAGCCGCACGGGGTTTCCACACGGCGGCATAGGCATAACCCCTCAGCGTGTCCGCTTCCTGATCCACCAGCCAGGGCAGGCCAGCCTGCTGCACCTCGGCCAAGCGCTCGGCCAACGCCTCGGCACTCAGCGCCTCGGTCTCGAACGTGGCGGTGCTGCTGGCGATGTAGTGATTGTAAAGATGGGCGATGCTGGCCGCGTCGTCCGGATGGGCCGCTCGGATCAATCCTCTGTCCTCGATAGCGCAAACGCGAAGAATACGACGATACGACGCATATCGCCCCAACACATTCACCCGCCACAGTGTGATCTGCATCATGGACACCGGGAGGAGGCTTCACCAACTCTGTTGATGTGGGTGAGTACATCGACCCGGCATGCAGCCCGTTGCAGCTTCAGGAGGCGACGGCAGCTTGAATATGCTGCGCAAATCCACGGACGTTTTCAGCCCGAGGGCCAATATGGGCGATTACGCCCGGGCACGGTGGGACTTCAACTGGTCCGATGCCCAGGGTGCGCTGAGCGGCCTGCCGGGTGGCGGGCGGAACATCGCCGATGAAGCCGCAGATCGCCATGTAGCGCAGGGGCGCGGCGAACAGACCGCGATCCGGTGGCTGGCCCGGGATCTTTCGCCCCAGGAACTATGAGCCCGAATGACATCAAAGCAATCTCGCTGGAAGAACTGAGCAATATCGCCCCCGAACTGGAGCCCGCCGCCATCCCAACCGATGCCGACCTGCGCGACGAGGTGGATCTGGACTCCCTGGACTTTCTCAACTGGATCACCGCCATCCACAAGCGGCTGTTCGTCGACGTACCCGAAGTGGACTATCAGAAGCTGTCCACAATAGAAAGCGCGGTGGAGTACGTTACGGGTAAGCTGTCCTGATTGACCAACCCCTCTGCTCGAACTCAGCCATCGCCTGTATAGACCTTTCCATAGCCTGGCCTGTACGAGGCGCTGCACTGGGCGCCTCACAGCGCGGTCGAGCGACCACCTGGCGCCCGAAATGGATGTCTTCATCCCCAGGACAACTTGCCCACCCGGAAAGCGGCCGTCTCCTACAAAGGCTGCAAAGGAAACGCACCGGTCGCCCCCTCGTCGAGCACCACCGACCGGTTCGGCTACGCCTTCCAGGGAAAATCGCCAATCCAGTTAACGCTGAGTCCCATTGTTCCGCGGTGCCTGTCGGTCAGGTTGCGAGACAGCCGCAGCGTTGTTGATCAATGTTCCAGGTGGCGGCCTGCCAGGCACAGAGCCGCACGCATTTGCGGCCGGAAAAAGTATCTAAGCCAGGCCAGGATCTTGCGCAGGTTATGGCCGCAGGCCACCCGCATTACGTTAATCGCATCGCCGATCGGGCCTTTGAGGTAACTGCGCCCCAAGTGGCCGTTGTTCTTCATGTGCCCGATGCCGGGCTCGATTGCTTCTGCGTTTGAGTTCTCACCTGATTGTGCGGATCACGCCGTGCTTCTGTAGTGAGATGAACACCTTCGTCTCCGTGACGCCGTGACCGCGGTAGCCGGATCGGCATAGCTGCGTTCCCGGTGCACGTGTGCACCTGTTCCAGTTGCTCGGCAAGCGTGCGCCAGTCGCAGGAATTGCCGGGCGGGCTGGGCGCGCCGATCAATCAGATTCTCCAGCCGATTACGGAGCAATTTGTCCTGGGGCATTGGTTCGCTGCGTCTCGGGTCCATTTGCGCGCCTCGATTTGCGAGGAAACCGCTTCCATTGTACCGACATCTCAAAATGCCCACACGGGACAAGCTGCAAGTAACCCATACAACTCATTGAGTTGCGCCCAAACACACGGCAACTGAACATGCGATCAATCGCGCAAAGGGCCGTTGAGAACGCTCTGATTCATGAGCACGATCGCGTTGCCATGTTTCCGCCCATGGAGCAAGACGCGAGGAACGTGGTCGACGCCCGACCTGTCGGCAAGGCGCAACGCCACTGCATGGAGATCAAGGTCCAGACCTTTGTGCACCGATACGCGGTCGGTGCCAGTAAACTCAGATGAGCAGGCGCCACCGTCAGCCACGTGGGGAAAGCTGCGCCCGCAGGGACCTTTAAAAAGATCATGCCGCCTCGACGGGCGGTAGAAAATACATCCGCGCCACCGTTGCGTGTACGTCCATCAGACCGCGCTGCAGGCGATCTACCAGGACGCCGAGCGTTGCGGTATCCAAGTTCTGGACATCGGTCTGGTCCAGGTCCTTGATGACCTGGCGCACGGCCAGTAAGCAGGGCCGATTGTTATCCAGTGTGCCCAGGCTTTCCTCGACCGCGTTCAGACAGTGCATGAAGGAACGGGGAAACTCGTCGTCCATGAACAGAAACCACAGCACGTGTTCCCGCTGAACCCGCGCCTGCATTTTGCGTCGGAACATCTGGTAGGCGGAGAGCGACTCCAGCACGTTCACCCACTGCACCGTGCCGATGACGGTGGGATCGAGTCGCTTTTTCGACTGCGGCACAGTGAGACGCATGTCGATGAAGCGCGTGGTCATATCGGCCCGCTCCAGGTTGCGGCCAAGGCGCAGAAACTGATAGCCCACGTCCCGGGTCATGACCGAGCCGAGCAAACCCAGGGTCATCTGGCAACCGCGGATGATGCGATCGAGGAATTCGTACCGCCCTTTGCGGGTGAGTCCCGCCTGGAGGTTGTCCTCCACGTAAAGCTGCAGCTCGGTGAGATACTGCCAGGCCTCACGGGGCAGAATGTCGCGCACGGTACGGCAATTTTCGCGGGCGCTCATGAGGCAGCAACGCACGGAGCTGGAACTGTCCCGATCGCCCAACAGAAACCGGACGACCTGACGCTCTCCGTACTCGCGGTAACGGGCCTCAAAGACCGTGTTCGCCCCCAGGACATCGATCAGCGGTTTCCAGCCGGGCGCTACGCCCTTGGGCAAATCCAACTGCACATTGGCGTTGACACTCACCACCCGCACGATGCTCTCGGCGCGCTCGATGTAGCGGCACATCCAATAGATATTCTCCGCAACGCGGGACAGCATCTCAGGGCTCCTCCGTATCGACGATCCAGGTGTCCTTGCTGCCACCGCCCTGGGAGGAGTTCACCACCAAGGAGCCCCGGCGCAGGGCCACACGGGTAAGTCCACCGGCGGTGACCTGGGTGGTGCGGCCGCTGAGGATGAAGGGTCGCAGATCCACGTGGCGGGGCTCGATCCTGCCTTCCACGATGGTGGGTACGGTGGACAGACCCAGGGTGGGCTGGGCGATATAGTTGCGTGGGTCGGCGCGGATGAGCCTGGCGAATCGCTCGCGCTCGGCATTGCTTGCGCTGGCGCCCATCAACATGCCGTAGCCACCTGATTCGTTGGCGGGTTTGACCACCAGCGTGGCGAGATTGGCGAGCACGTACGCCCGTTCCTGATCGAACATGCAGCGGTAGGTCGGGACGTTGGGGATCAGCGGTTCCTGGTCAAAATAGAAGCGAATGAAATCCGGCACGAAGGCATAGACGACCTTGTCGTCGGCAACACCGGCACCGGGGGCATTGGCCAGCCCGACGTTGCCCGCTTTCCAGGCCCTGAACAGACCCTTGACGCCCAGGGTGGAGTCAGCGCGAAAGGTGTCGGGGTCAATAAAATCATCGTCGATGCGACGGTAGATCACATCTACCCGCTGGGGCCCGGAGACGGTGTGCATGTAGACGCAGTCGTCGTCGTCCACAAACAGATCCCGGCCTTCAACCAGTTCGCAGCCCATTTGCTGGGCCAGATAAGCGTGTTCGAAGTAGGCGGAGTTGTAGATGCCGGGGGTCAGTACCGCGATCTCGGGGTGCTCGGTTCGCCGGGGGCAGAGTTGGCACAGGGTGTCGTAGAGCTGGGCAGCGTAGCCGTCCACCGGCAGGGGCGCATAGCGGTCGAACAGCTCGGGAAACACCCGCTTTGTGACCAGACGGTTCTCCAGCATGTACGACACACCGGACGGGACGCGAAGATTGTCCTCGAGCACGTAAAGGGTGCCATCCCTGTCGCGCACCAGATCGGAGCCGCAGATATGCGCCCAAACGCCCAGCGGGGGTGAAACGCCAACGCACTGCGGGCGAAAGTTCTTTGACTTGGCCAGCACTTCCGGCGGGAAAATCCCTGCGGTGACGATGCGCTGCTCGTGGTAGATGTCATCGATGAAATGGTTGAGGGCGCGCGCCCTCTGGATCAGGCCGGCTTCCACCCGATCCCACTCATCCTTGGGGATGATCCGGGGCAGAATATCGAATGGCCAGGCCCGGTCGATGGTGCCTTCATCTTCCGAGTAAACCGAAAAGGTGATTCCCATTTCCTTGATGGCGAGCTCGGCGGAAGCCTGCCGCGCGGCCAGCTCGTCATCGTTCAGTGTGCGAAGCAGCCGAGCCAGACCGGTGGCGTGGGATCTGGACCGGTTGGGACGTTCGAGTGTTTCATCGAAAAAATCGGTGGCAGGATAGTCTTTGAGGTTGACTGGCACTGGGACTCCCCGGGGCCATCGACCGGAGTGCAAGACCCCCCGGAAAAGCCGCCCCTTCCGGGCGTAGAGCCAAAACCGTGCCAGTGGCCTAAACCTCTACCCACCGGCCCTGCAGCCTCGTAGTTCGGCCGCATACGCACCGATGTGGCCGGTGGAGACCCGCGCCGCGCACAATTGCAGTGCCTGAATCCGTGTTGCGGCCCGAAAAAGAAGAGATCGGGGAAGCGCACAAGTGTTACAAGCCTTCGGTAACGGTTGGCAACCGAGCGCTGCGGGGATCCAGCACGTCAGATCAGAAACATCGATGACCGGGATGGGCCGACCCGGGTTCCAGGGGGCGTTCCCGGCAACAGTGTACTGTCTTTCAGGCCCCCGCCACGGTCATCTGCTCGATCAGAATCGAGCCGGTCAAAATGTTGCTGCGCGCGTCCACATCGTCTCCCACCGCATCTATTTGGGTGAACATGGTCTTGAGATTGCCGGCGATGGTCACGCCCTCGACCGGCGCGCCGATTTCACCGTTTTGCACCCAAAAGCCGGCGGCGCCCCGGGAATAGTCTCCGGTGACCATGTTCACCCCCTGTCCCATCAGCTCGGTCACCAGCAGGCCGTTGCCCATGCGCGCCAGCAGAGCCGGCAGGTCCAGGGTGCGCTGCGACTGCACCAGAATGTTGTGGGCGCCGCCGGCATTGCCTGTGGAGCGCATGCCGAGCTTGCGGGCGCTGTAGCTCCCCAGCAAATACCCACGCAACACGCCAGCCTGAACCAAGTCCCGATCATGGGTGGCAACGCCCTCACCGTCGAAGGCTGCGCTGCCCAGACCGCCTGGAATATGGGGACGCTCCAGTATATCCAGATGCTTCGCGCACACTGTTTGGTTCAGCTGATCCAACAGAAAGCTGGCTTTTCGATACAGGCTCCCGCCGCTGATTGCGCCAAGCAGGGAACCGATCAGACCCCGGGCTATCGGAGCGGCAAACACCACCGGCACGGTACGGGTGTCGATTGGCGCCGCGCCCAAACGCGCCACCGCGCGCCGGCCGGCCTCGGCGCCAACCGACTCACCGGACTCAAGACGCGCGGGATCCCGGGATACGGTGGTCCAGTAATCGCGCTGCATTCCGTTGTCGTCGGCCGCCACCATCACGCACACCAGACTGTGGTAACTGCCCCGGGTGGTGGCCAGAAATCCGTTGCTGTTGCCATAACAGCGCACCGAACTGCGGGTGCTGAGGGTGGCGCCTTCGGAGTTGCCGATGCTGGCATGGTGGGCCAAACCGGCCGCCTCGCAGGCCCGGGCGAGATCAATGGCGCCCTCGGGATTCACCGCCCAGGGGTGATAAAGATTCAGATCCACGGGGTCCCGGGCCAGCAACTCGGGTTCCGCCAGACCGTTGCAGGAGTCGGGCGCGGTGGAACGGGCAATGGCGCAGGCCGCCTCCACCGCCGCGCGAATGGCGTCGGGCTGCAGCTGGTTGCAGCCCGCGCTGCCGACGCTTTGTCCAAAATGGGCGGTAATGCTGAAACCGTGATCCCGTTTCTGCTGCAAGGTATCCACCTCGCCCATGCGCACACGCACGGACAGACCGTTGCCCACGCTCAGGCCGGCTTCCGCGCCGTCAGCACCGCATTGCCGGGCGCAGGCCAGAGCCTGCTCGACCAGGGGCGCAAGTTCGGCGTCTTCGGGCAACGGCATAGGGTCTGAGGGCCGAGTGTCGGATATCGCTGTGCTCATGGTCCCGCTCCGTTCAGATCTGGGTGCCGCCGACCGTGATCTGGTCGATCTTCAGGGTGGGCTGACCGACACCGACCGGCACGCCCTGCCCTTCCTTGCCGCAGGTGCCGACGCCCCGGTCCAGGGCGAGATCGTTACCCACCATGCTGATGCGGGTCATGACCTCCGGACCGTTACCGATCAGGGTGGCGCCCTTCACCGGCGCGGTCACTTTGCCGTCTTCGATCAGATAGGCTTCACTGGCCGAGAACACGAACTTGCCGGAGGTGATGTCCACCGACCCGCCGCCGAAGTTCACCGCATACAGCCCATTCTCGACCGAGCCGATGATTTCCTCGGCTTCGTGTTCGCCGGGCAGCATAAAGGTGTTGGTCATTCGGGGCATGGGCAGATGAGCGTAGGATTGGCGACGCCCGTTACCGGTGGGCGTCATGCCCATGAGACGTGCATTCAGGGTGTCCTGCATGTACCCCACCAGACGGCCGGATTCGATCAACGGGGTAGATTGCGACGGCGTGCCCTCGTCATCCACCGTCAGGGAACCGCGTCGATCCGGCAGGGTGCCGTCATCCACCACGGTGCACAGCGATGATGCAACCTGCTCACCCATCCGCTGAGCAAAGGCCGAGGTACCTTTGCGATTGAAATCACCCTCGAGACCGTGCCCCACCGCTTCATGCAACAGCACGCCGGGCCAGCCCGGACCCAGGACGACGGGCATGGTTCCGGCCGGTGCCGCCACCGCGTCCAGTTTCAGGAGCGCCTGACGCACCGCTTCGGACGCGTAGGACAGGGCGCGGTCCTCGTTTTGTATGTAGCCGTATCCGTAGCGCCCACCGCCGCCTGAGGATCCGGATTCCCGCTGCCCGCCGGCATTGACGATGACCGATACATTCAGTCGCACCAGAGGCCGTACGTCGCCGGCCAGCACGCCGTCGCTGCGCGCCACCAGGACCGTGTCCTGGATCCCGTGCAGGCTGACGGTAACCTCCTCCACCCGCTTATCCAGTGATCGAGCATAGGCATCGACCCGGGTCAGGAGGTCGATCTTGTCCTGGGTCGCAAGACTGCCGTGGGGGTCGGTGCCGGAATACAGGGGTTTGGCGCTGGCGGCACTCAACGGCTGACCCGTGCCGCTCTGGCCGGCCCGCACAATCGCGCGGGCGGAGCCGCAAGCGCTGAGCAGCGCCGGGAGTTGGATGGCATCGGAGTAGGCGAAGCCGGTCTTGTCCCCGCTCATGGCCCGAACCCCAACACCCTGATCCAGCTCGAAACTGCCGTTCTTGACGATGCCGTCTTCCAGCACCCAGGACTCGCTGCGGGTACGCTGGAAGTACAGATCCGCCGCGTCCACCGTGCCCACCAGCAAATGCCCGAGCGCCCGGTCCAGGTCGGCGCGGGTCAGTCCCGCCTCGCCGAGCAGTGCAGATTCCGCCGTCGCCAGCGGTGTGGCGGCCGGTTTAGCGGCGTCGGTATGGTCAGTCATCACGTTGCATCCTCCGTGGCGTCCGTCGTAAAAGTGCGCGGGACTGCTCCGAATGGCGGAAAGCAGGCGGCCGATCTGGTATAGGCTGGAACGGGACGCTGCGGCAGAAGGACCCGCGCAAAACCGTGGCACCGGTGGAGAACGGACCTCGCAATGCGGCTTCGGGTTCCCCAGTGCCTATTCGGCGGACCGGTACTCGCTGGGGCTCTGACCGGTCCAGCGTTTGAAGGCGCGGGTAAAATTACTGGGCTCGGCGAATCCGAGCAGGTAAGACACCTCCCCGATGGGCATGCGATCACCCCGAACGTAGTCGATGGCCAGACTCCGCCGCGTGCTGTCCAGCAATTCCTTGTAACTGGTGTCCAGGTCCTGCAATTTTCTTTGCAACGTTCTCAGGCTCATATTCAGCGACTGCGCAACTTGCTGCTCATTCACCTCCCCCGACGGGAGCAGATCGATGAGGCTGACCCGAACCCGAGTCACCACATCGTTCTGATCCATGTCGGCCAGGTACTTATTGATGACCGTATCGCTGGCGCGGGCCATGTCCGCGTTGGCTGTCGGCAGAGGCTGGTTGATCTGATCATGGCCAAAGATGATCGCATCGCAATCCGCTTCGAAGTCGATCGGGCATCTGAAAAATTCTTCAAACTCCGAGGTCTCTGATGGTTCTCCTCGTCTGAGCAGAATCTGCTGGGGGCAGAAATCCTCGCCAGCGCTGGCCCGGCACATGTTGGTGAGGATCGCCAGCATGGCATCGTACACCTCGTCCTGGCCGCGCTCGCAATCTGGCGGAGTCTCGATTGACAGACGGTAGGCATCGGGCAATTCAGTCAGCTTGAGGGTCTCACCGGTGGTTATCAGCCGAAAATACCGGACCAGACGAGTCAGCGCTTCGTGCAAGGAGGTGCTGGCCAGCCAGGCGAATCCAAGGGCGTGCAGCGCGCTGGGGTGCCAATATCGGGCAAGCCGAAGGCCAAATGCGGGATCAGCAGCCTCTGCGATGGCCAGAGTCCATAGCTCGAGGAGTTTGCTGTCCGGGTACCGGGCATCCGGATCGCTGAGGTCGGACATGTCCAGGCCGACCCGCTCGAAGATGGCCTTGCTGTCCAACCCGTAGGACTCGAGGGCGCGGTTGAACACCAAGTGTGACGATGCCAGCGATGAAGCTCTCACCTGGTTTCCCCCGCAACAATCAGCCTCAAATGCACATCCGAAAGGACCCAGCACCCTTCACGGAACGTTGACACTCCGCACGTTAGTGTAACGCCCAAAATCGGCCGAGGTAACTCGACATGAGACTGAAACGCACATCCGGCATTCTCGCAAACTTGCTTACGTTTGCCCTCGTAACCGGCGGAACCGCATTGGCATCGGAAACACGGCAATGGCGCTTCCAGGCGCTCTTGGACGGAGACCCGATCGGGTATCACATGTTCGAGCTTCGACAGGACAGCGGAGGGCAGGTGCTCTCGAGCGAAGCCGAGTTCCAAGTGAAGTTTATGTTTGTCACCGCCTACGACTATCAGCATCAGGCCACGGAGCGCTGGAACGCCAACTGTCTAGACTCGCTAGGTTCGGTCACCAACGATAACGGGGATGCGTTTGAAGTCGCGGGCACCGCAGATAACGGCGCCTTCGTGGTGTATAACGGCAATAAGCGGGCGGAACTGCCAAGCTGCGTGATGAGCTTTGCCTACTGGAATCCGGCAATGCTGGAGCAATCGCGCCTGCTCAACGTTCAGGACGGGCGGTATGTCGATGTGCAGATAAAGCGCGAAGCGACCGAAAGCTTTCGGCTCGGCACGGAATCGGTGCGCGCTCATCGCTACTCATTGAACGCCGAAGATCTCGACATCACCCTCTGGTATTCGGTGGACGATTACGAATGGCTGGGTCTGGAATCGGCGACAGACAAGGGCTACATACTCCGATATGAGCGGCTGGAGCCGACGGCCGTCTTGGGCCAACGCGCAACGCTGGTGGCGCAGGCACAGCAATGAAGTCTGCCTGGACACTCGCGATCGGATTAGCCGTGTTCACTTTAACGGGGTGCCAGAGTATGAGCCGCGATCCGCTGCAGACCGTCGACCACGTCAATCTGGAGCGATTCATGGGCGACTGGTACGTCATCGCCTCCATTCCCACCTTCATTGAAAAAGACGCTTACAACGCAGTGGAATCCTATGAACTTGAGGACGATGGACGGATCGGGACCACTTTCACGTTTCGAGCCGGTGGTTTCGACGGTCGAGAGAAGCGCTACACCCCCACCGGTTTTGTAACCGACAGGCAGAGCAACGCGGTTTGGGGCATGCAGTTCATCTGGCCATTCAAGGCCGAATATCTGGTGACCTACCTGAGTGAAGATTATGGCGTAACCGTGATCAGCCGAAACAAACGCGACTACGTCTGGATCATGGCCAGAACACCACAGATTCCGGCGGCGACCTATCAAGCGCTGGTGGACCGCGTCAAGGCTCAGGGTTACGACGTTTCCCAGCTCCGGGAAGTGCCGCAAAGCTGGCCGGGAACTGACGGCGGCTGACCGACTCGGGACTGGGAAGGACAGGACATGGAGCCCTGTATTGTGTGCGGGAATTGCATGGCGAAACGACATCGCACCGTTGAGTCAGGATTCCGAAAACATGACGTCAATCCAACCGCCAACCAAGACCTTGTTCCGCCAGATTTGCGAGCGTTGCGGGTCGAAATACGGCAAAGACGAGGAGCGATGTCCCCACTGTAAGGGGGTCAGCGATTCGGAGAGCGAACGCTATCGGGCGCGCTCGGTTCGTGAAAAAGAGACCAACGCACACCTGGGTGTGCTGTTTCTAGCGCTGGCGGGCGCTCTGGCTCTGCTGATGAGCGTCATTTTTTGGTAAACCCCGCCACCTGCCGCCCGGAACAAATTCCCTGGATTGCACTATATTCCTGGGGTGCCCACTCAAGGAGTTCTCGCCATGCCGGCCTACGTCATCGTCGATGTGGAAGTGACCGATGTCGCCGAGTATGAAAAATACAAGGCCTTGGCACCGGCAGCCATCGCCAGCTTTGGCGGCCGCTTTCTGGCCCGGGGTGGCCAGGCCGAGACGCTGGAAGGCGACTGGTCGCCAAATCGCATTGTCGTAATTGAGTTTGAATCCGTCGAGCGGGCAAAGGCTTGGCTGGCGTCCGATGAATACGCCCCGGCCCTGGCCATTCGCCGCCAAAACGCAAACTGCAAGATGATCGTGGTCGAAGGCGTTTAGTGCCTTCAGCCTGTGCCGGAGCGCCTTGCAGCCGACTCGCCTTTGTTGCGCGACCTGACCGCCTCGGCGGCGCGCATGCGAAGCCGCCTGAAAATCGATAGGCGATCGATGAACAGCTTGCCCTTGAGGTGATCGATTTCGTGCTGCAAGCACACCGCGTGCATACCGTCCAGGTCACGTTCGAACAGCTCGCCTGCGCGATCCTGGGCCCGAATTCGTATCCGCGCCGCCCTGACCACGTTGCCGACCACACCCGGCACCGACAGGCAACTCTCCTCCACCAGACCGAGCCCAGACCGCAACATCAACTCGGGGTTGACGTACACCTCCGGTGCCGATGCGTCGTCCGAAAGGTCCGTTACCACAACCTGCTGGAGCACACCTGCCTGCGGCGCCGACAGGCCGATGCCGCGGGTGTCGTACAGTGTCTCGAACAGGTCGTCCACCAGGCGAGCCAAGGCTCCGTCGAACGCCAGCACGGGTTGCGATTGCATTCTCAGGCGCGGATCCGGGTGTTCCAGGATGGTGAGTCGGGCCATGGTGTTCCTTAAGGAGCCTCGAATCTATACGTGAACGTGCATCTTCGAACTGAATTGCACAGCTTCATCGTTGCAATTCCTGGCAATAGAGCAACCATTACCCGCGGTCTGCGCGTGAAGCTGCACATTTCATTTCACCCTCCAATCTGCTGTGTCCAGAATAGACCAGAGGCTCCCTAGCTCGCGGTTTCGCCAGACACATCCACCGGTCGCGGTGCGGCTGGCTCGTCGACCCGCAACGAGGGTTGATTTCGGAGAAGGGGCACAGTGGCCGCAATGGTGACCAGCAGCAATGCAATCTCGATCGTATACACCGCGATGTAACCGCCGGCAACGCCAGTATGGCCCCATAACCCATGGGCCCCGCCAAGGGCCACGTTCACCAGATCGCGAATGGTTCCGCTGAGGGCAATCGCCAGCCCGGCGGCGGTGGCTTGAACCGCACCCCAGGCCCCCAGGGCGAGACCCGCCTGGTGTTCCGGCGCCCGATTCATGGTCGCGGTGAGGGTGCCATGACCAAACAGGGCGCCGCCAAAACCGATCATGAAATTACCGGCCAGAAACAACCCGGGCTGGCCGATGGGCGCGGCGACCATTACCAGCACAAAGGCCGGCAGTCCGATGAGCGCCCCGTTGCGGGCCATGCGATAAGGATCCGCACCCCGGCTCAGAACATGGGAAGCGAATCCGAAACCCAACAATCCGCCAAACGCCAGCAGAGCCGTCAGCTTGGTGGTGGCGCCCACGGTCATGTTCAGAACCTGACCGCCATAGGGCTCGAGAAGTATGTCCGCCATGGCGAAAGCCATGGTGCCCAAGCCAACGATCACCAGCCGCCGGACTGTGCTCTGGCCCTCGCAAAAGCTGGCCCAGGACTCACGAAACGAGGGATCGACCGGACGCGCCGCGCCCCGCGGGGGACGCCGCTTCTCCTGCTGCCAGATGGCGGCGAGGTTCAGGAAAACGGTGACGACGGCAGCGCCCTGGATCACCCGAACCAATCGGCCCGGTGAAAAATCCGCCAACGCGGCGCCAAACACCAGTGCGCTGACGATCATGCCCACCAGCAGCATCACGTACATCAGGCCAACGACCTTGGGATGAGATTCCGGAGGCGTAAGGTCCGTCGCCAGGGCCAGGCCGGCGGTCTGGACGGTATGGACGCCCGCGCCGACCAGCAAAAACGCGATGGCAGCGGACATCTGGCCGACCCAGGCCGGCACCATATGTGACTCGCCCTCGCCTGCGAGTACCAGCAGTGCAAACGGCATAATGGCGAAACCGCCGAACTGCAGCAGGGTGCCTTTCCATATATAGGGGACGCGCCGCCATCCGAGCTCGCAGTGATGAGTGTCCGATCGGAAGCCGATCAACGCGCGGAACGGCGCAAACACCAGCGGCAGCGCGATCATGGTGCCGACAATCCACGCCGGCACATCGAGTTCGACGATCATCACCCGATTGAGAGTCCCCACCAGCAGCACCAGGGCCATGCCCACCGATACTTGGAACAAGGACAGCCGCAGCAAGCGCGCGAGGGACAGGTCCGGCGTAGCAACGTCGGCAAACGGAAGGAAACGCGGACCCAGGGCAACCCACGATCGCATGAACTTGTGACTCAGGCGGTTCATGCGGACCGCACGCCCCAAAGTCTGGAGAGTCTCGTGCGCATCTTGGACGGAGCGGATTGGCGTCTCAATCGCGCGCACTCGAACCACCCCTCGGAGGTGGCAGTTATTTCCGCATCAGGATGCTCGACGATGAATCTGTGCACTTGAGGCCCGAGATGCCAGCTCACGAACAGATCAGATGATCCCTGTTCGGCGAAGGTTCGCTGTCGATTCCGTGGGCAACGCCTGCCCACGGAATCGACTGTTGGACTCAACCGCCCCAATAGGCGGGGAACCACGACGTATTGCTGAGAACCGTGTAGTGCACGATCAGCGACAACGCCAAAACACTACCCAGCAACAACGGCAAACCCACCGTCGGGCTCACCACACACCAAATTCTACCTTGGTTCATGTGTTGTCCCCTCAGCCCAGCCAGGGCGTCAAAGTGAAGGCGAGAAAGTGCGCAAACAACGAAATCACGAAAAATACTCGCGCCCCGTCGATGACGTGCTTGTGCAACTCCTCGGATTCACCGATGGTGAGGCCGGTTGGCCACACCCGATCCGGATCATTTATATCAGTCGCCATACTCGTTCTCCTAGGAACACTAGAGAAATCAACCTACTCTCTATCGAACCCCGCTCCCGGGGCAGCCACTGGCCGCGTCAAGTGTCAGCAGCATTCGCTGGCTATATGCTCGTAGTAAGCTTCCCCCAGCGTATCGAAAACCTTAGCAACGGCATTGGAATCTGTCAATTAGATCTGACTGCTATATATGTCTAATTTGATTGACACTTTTAAGCGGGCGGCTGCACAGGATAAGCCCGGGCAGCGGCTGCCGCACGGGCTTATGGCTGGGGTTGCAACCGGGCAGTCTCGGCCTCAGAGCGCCCG
>JAHEDQ010000070.1 GCA_024641125.1 Candidatus Competibacteraceae bacterium
CGATTACTCGATCGAAGCCGCCAACGGGGATCGCTTCGGCACTTCGGTATTTCTGTTCGCCATGAACAAGGAGCGCTACGAGTCGCTGCCGGAGGACTTGCGCGCCGTGATCGACGCCAATTCGGGCAGCAATATCGCCGCGGAGATGGGCGAGATCTGGATGCAGGGCGAACAACCCGGCATGCAAATGCAGCGCGCGTCGGGGGGTGAGATCATTGGGCTGGACGCCGATAGCATGTCCGAGTTCAACGATCGGGGCGAGCAGGTGGTGCAGCGTTGGGTGGCGGAGATGCGGGAACAGGGCATAGACGGTCTGGGGCTGGTTGAGCAGGCGCGCGCCGCGGTGGCGAAACACTCGAATTGACCGGCTGGCCTGGTCCGTAGCACCGATGGCAGCGGGCCCCGGGGCAAAACCCGGCCCGGGAGGTTCAATGCGCCACTGGCTGGAGAAAGCAACGACCTGGTGGGCCATGGCCGGCGGTGTGTTGCTGTTGCTCATGGTTCTGGTCACGGTGGCCAATGTGGGCGCGTTCGCGCTGGACCGGCTGGCCCGGCTTTGGGGCGCATCGGTGCCGGCATTGCCGGGCTACGAGGATTTTGTGCGCCTGGCCATCAGCTGCGCAGCCCTGATGTTTCTCCCCTACTGCCAGCTCAAACGCGGTCACGTGGCGGTGGACTTGTTTGTTACGCGCATGCCCAGCGTGGTGCGCCGGATACTCGATGCCACCGCCCTGATGCTGCTCTGCGCTCTGAGTCTGTTTCTGGCCTACTGGATGACCCTGGGCATGATCGAGACCCGTGGCGACGGCGCCGTGTCCCGCGTCCTGGGCTGGGCGGAGTGGCCATTCTACCTGCCCGGTATCGTCTCTCTTCTGCTGTGGGCGGCCATATCCGCACTGCAGGTGGCCAGGCACGCCGACAGTGGCTGAACGGGAGCTGATTGGCCTTGCCGGCCTGGTCCTCATGTTCGTATTGCTGGGCCTTCGGATGCCGGTGGGGCTGGCCATGGTGCTGGTGGGCATCGGCGGCAACTTCGCGCTCAGCCTGCTGCTGCCCTATCTGCGGTTCGAGCCCTATCTCAAGCAGTTCAAGACCCTGCTTTGGAACTCGGTGGCCAACTACGAACTGTCGGTGGTGCCGCTGTTCATCCTGATGGGCTATCTTGCCTCCCAGGCCAAGCTGAGCCGGGATCTGTTCCACGGCATCAACGCGCTGGTGGGCCGGTTTCGGGGTGGCGTCGCCATGGCGGCCATCGGCGCCTGCGCCGGATTTGGTGCTGTGTGCGGCTCCTCCCTGGCCACCGCCGCCACCATGGGGCGAGTGGCGCTGCCAGAACTGCGGCGCATGGACTATGCCCCGGCCCTGGCCACCGGCACCCTCGCGGCGGGAGGCACCTTGGGCATACTGATTCCGCCTTCGGTTGCCCTGGTGATTTACGCCATCATTGTCGAGGCGTCGATCATCGAAATGTTTCAGGCCGCCATCGTCCCGGGCATGCTGGCGGTGCTGTTTTTCATCGCTGTGATCGCGTTGCTGGCGCGTCTGTTTCCGGACAGCGCGCCCCGCGCGAAGCCCATGGCGCCGGCTCAGCGCAGGCTGGCTATCACCCGCTTGATCCCGGTGCTGCTGATCTTCGGTTCCATCATCGTCGGCCTGGGCGCGGGTCTGTTCACCCCGACCCCCGCCGCCGCGGTGGGCGCCTTCGCCATTCTGGTCTACGGCCTGTTGCTGCGCCGCAAGGGCGAGGGGCTGACCCTGTCCGGTTTCCGGCAGGCCCTGCTGCAAACCGCCGTGACCAGCGGCATGATCTACTTCATCCTGTTCGGCGCCGAGGTGCTCAAGAGCTTCTTCAGCCGGGCCGGGCTACCGGCGGCCCTGGCCGGGTGGGCCGGTGGCAGCGGGCTTGACCCGTGGACGGTGCTGATCGCCATGCTGTGCGCGCTGATCGTTCTCGGATGCTTCATGGAATCCCTGTCCATGATTCTGGTGGTGGTGCCCTTTTTCTGGCCCGTCCTGGTGGACCTGAACGGGGGCGATTGGGTCAGCCCCGACAGCGCCGCTTTTGCTATGGACGCGGAGTCTCTGAAAATCTGGTTTGGAATTCTGGCCCTGGTGGTGGTGGAACTGGGGCTGATCACGCCCCCGGTGGGCCTCAACGTATTCATCATCCACGCCCTGGCCCGCGACGTATCCATGGGCGAAACGTTCCGCGGCGTGATGCCTTTTTTTGCGGTGGAGATTGTGCGGGTTGCCCTGTTGCTGGCGCTACCCGGGCTGACTCTGGCTGTGCCGCGGCTGTTGTCGGGTTGACCAAGGGAAGGCCTGATCAATTGCTGCGATTGCGCCGGGCCTTTGCGCCCTCGTGAACCGAAACACGATCCGTATCACTTGGCCAGACCTTCCCTGGACTTGGATTCCGCTCAGAGTTTGAACGGTATATACAGCACCAGATCGGGTATCAGGTAGCAAAGCAGCACGGTCAACAACATGAGGACCAGAAAGGGCCAGACACCGGCGGCCACTTCGCCCATGGGCGCCTTGCCGATAGCCTGAATGATGTAGAGATTGAGTCCCACCGGGGGCGTGATCAAGGCCACCTCGATCAGAATCACGAAAAAAATCCCGAACCAGATCGGGTCGATGCCCAGGCCGACCAGCGACGGGGCCAGCACCGGCACCATGATCAGCATCATGGACAAGGCCTCCAGGAAAAAACCCATCACCACCAGCAGCAGCGAAACGACCAGGATAAAGATCCAGGCCTCACTGAAATTCTGCGCGATGAACAAGGACACGTCCTGCGGGATGCGGTACAGCGTGATCGCTTTACCGAAGATCTTGGCGCCGGCCACGATCATGAGAATGGTGACGCTGGTGGTCATGCTGTGAATGACGGCGGCCTTGAAATCGGCCCAGGACAGGCTGCGCAGCCAGACCGCGGTGATCAGGACGGCCGCGGCGAATCCCACCGCGGCCGCCTCGGTGGGCGTGAACACACCCCAGTAAATGCCCCAGACGATCAATGCCGCCAGGGCCACCGATGGCAATGCCCTGCGGCTGGCGGCCAGCCGTTCGGCCCAGGAGGCCTTTGCGGCGCGCTGATAGTCCGGCGACCAGTGCGAATAGACCATGGCGAACACGATAAACAGACCCACCAGCACAATGCCGGGGCCGATGCCCGCAAGGAACAGCTTGATGACCGACTCTTCGGTGATGAAGCCGTACACGATCAGAGGAATGGAAGGCGGTATGAGAATGCCCAGCGTTCCTCCGGCGGCCAGTAGACCCAGCACGAACCGCCGCGGATAACCCCGTGCCTCCATCTCCGGTATGGCGACGGTAGCGATGGTGGCCGCGGTGGCGACGGAACTGCCGGATATGGCGGCGAACAGGCCGCAGGATAGAATCGTGGCCACCG
Organism: Candidatus Competibacteraceae bacterium; assembly: GCA_024641125.1. Taxonomy (GTDB): domain Bacteria; phylum Pseudomonadota; class Gammaproteobacteria; order Competibacterales; family JAHEDQ01; genus JAHEDQ01. The sequence goes on from JAHEDQ010000070.1 coordinate 3,419, forward strand.
CCAGGCCGCCCGGCCAGTGCCCGACCCAGGCCTGCACTGCGGTGAACAGATCCCGTCCGACGCCGCCCTTGAGAAGGATGTTGGACATCAACAGAAACAGCGGCACGGACAGGAGAATGAAATTGTCCAGACCACCCAGCAAGGCCTGGGGCACCATCAGTTCGGAAAAGCCGCCCAGCAGCAACAACAGCAGCCCGAGCCCCCCCAGCACAAACGCCACCGGCACCCCTGCCACCAGCAGGGTGAACAGGGCCAGCAGGATCAGCAGCGTGCTCACCCGTGATCCCCTTGGCTCGCATCCTCGCCCCAGGGCCGCCCCTGCCAAATTCGAACCAGCTGCACCAGACACTGCAGACACAGAAGACCAAGACCGGCCGGAACCAAGGCCTCGGACCACCAGTTGGGAATACTCAGCATGGTCCCGCTTGAACGACCCTTGGCGAAGGAGTCGTAGGCGATGCCGAAACCGGAATAGCTCACCGATGCGGCAAACGCCCCGATAAACAGCAGGGCGAAGCTGTCCGCAACCCGTCGACCTCTGGCGCCCAAGTGGGGGCGTAACACTTCGATACTGATATGTTCACGCCGCTTCAGGGTGCGGCCCAACGCCATCAGAACGCCCGCGATGAGAAAAATCTGCGACACTTCCGCCGCCCAGGTGGTGGGCGCATCGAACACGTAGCGGGCCAAGACCTCATAGGTGAGCATCACACCGGTTGCGACGAACAACCAGGCGGCCAGTTGGCCCAGTCCGTCGCTGACACGGTCGATTATGTCCATGTGCCGGCTCTCCGGTGCGGCAACGAACCGGAGCGTGGCCGCCCCGGTTCGATCAACAGCCTTTCAAGCAAGATCTGATTCGCTTGCACGACCGCGCGAAAATCCCGGCGCGCCCGTGCCAGTGGATCAGGGCTTCCTCAACCGCCGGCGCGCAACGCCCGGGCCGCCTCCATCACCGTCTGGCCCAACTCGCCCGCCGTTTGTTCATAGGCTTGGTATACCGCCGTGGAGCAGTCCTGCCAGGCTGCGATCTGCTCGGCCGTGGGTTCGATTATGCTCATCCCGTTCTTGCTGGCCTCGGCATAGGCATCCGCTTCGATTTCGAGAATCTCGTCACGTACGGCCTTGTCGGCCAGATCCGCCGCGGCGGTTATGATCTCGCGATGCGCTGCGGGCAGCCCGTTCCAGAAATCCTCGTTCACCACGACGATGAATTCGATATCCGCGTGCTGGGTCTTGGTGATGGTGTCCATCACGTCCCATAACTTGCGGGACTTGACACCGGAGACGCCGGTCATGCCGACGTCCACAGTGCCACGCTGGTAGGCGAGATACTGCTCGGAGCCGGAGATCAGGGTGGGCGCACCGCCGCAGGCCTCGACAAACTCGCCCAGGGTCTTGCCGAACACGCGCACCTTTTTATTCGCCATGTCGGCCGGGGTGGAAAGGGGCGCGTCATTGGTCAGCATGACGGCGCTGCCGTAGGCTTGCCACCATAGGACCCGGGCACCAGTCTGTTGAAGAATGGCTTCGTCCAACGGGTCTCGTACCGCACTGCCCTTGGCGGTGGCGGCGCGCACAAGCTGGTCGGAGTTGAACATGAAGGGCTGGTAGAAAATGTCCACCGCCGGTACGTCACCCACGAAACGTGTCAGCGAGGCCACACCCATTTCGATGGCACCCGAACCGACCGCCTGGGGCACCTGCTTGTCCTTGTAGAGCTGCGCCGAGTCGTAGATCTGCACCTCGATCTCACCGTTGGAATTTTTCTCGACGGTCTCCTTGAACAGCATCAGGTTCTGGCCAAGATGGCTCTTGATCGGCAACTGAAGTGTAATGCGCAGAGTGGTCTCGGCGGCAAGCGAGGCGCTGGCCACGACCCCCATTGCGCAGGCCGCGATCAGGCTTAACAGTGTTTTCCTCATTCTGCTCTCCTCCTGGTGTGTTTGAAATCTGTTGTCGAATGCACCATCGCTGGGTGCAGGTTCAAGAGCGGTATCGTGGCCGATGCGCCCCGGTGAAACAACGGCATTTTTCAGGATGGCGACCGCTATCAATGCGCGGTCGATGTCGGGCGAAGCTGTACACTGGGCACGGCCTCGGGGCCGCATTGTGTTTGTCCCCCCCGGGGGTGATCCGTCACGGCGATTGTCCAAGCCCCGCTCTGACCGGCTGGCTTGGGCAATCGTCGTCCGCCCCAGGAAACGCGGGCAGGCCGCTCAAACCAGCATGTGCAGGGCCCGGGCGTGTAGTTCCGGAACACCCGCCAGCACCGCCGTCGTCTCCAGGGACAAGGGCGCACCGTCCAACTGGGTGAAGACGCCCCCCGCCTCCTCCACGATCACCGACAGGGCCGCGATATCGAGGATATTGACATCGGATTCCAGCACCAGGTCGATGCGACCCGATGCCAGCAAATGGTAGTGGTAAAAATCACCATAGCCGCGAAAACGGTTGACCGACGAAACCAGCGCACCGGTCCGCGCCCAGCGCACCGGATCCCGGGCGAGGGTACCGATGTTGCCCACCGAGAGGGTGCCCTGTTCCAGGTCACTGATTTCGCTGATCCGTACCAGCACCCCATCCAGGTACGCGCCAAGACCACGCTCCGCGTAAGCCAACTCACCGAAGGCCGGGGCGTTTGAAACCCCCAGAATCAGCGCGCCCCGGTGCATCAAAGCGATCTGGGTGGAAAAAAAAGGGTACTGGCGAACAAAACTCTTGGTGCCGTCGATCGGGTCGACCAGCCAGAGGTAGTCGCTGTCCCGCTGACTGCGCCCGGTCTCTTCCCCGTAGAAGCCGTGATCGGGAAAGGCCATGGAAATGACCTCGCGTATAACCTGTTCCGCCTCCACGTCGGCCACCGTAACCGGGGTCCGGTCGGCCTTGAGTTCAACCGCCACATTGGATTGGTAGTAACGATTGATCACCGCTTCTGCGGCGCGGACCGCGTCCAGCGCGGTACTCAGAAAAGCGCTTTGGGGCATAGGGTCTGGACTCCGTTGCAGATCGATCGATGCGGTGCGGAAAATTGCGTTTCATTCGGCACTGGGCGGCGAGTGTAGCATCCGCCCGGGCGCAGCCCAGGCCGCCGCGAAATCATCCATCGGGTCGCGCGACAAGCCGAATCTCGAAAATGCTGGGCCACCATTTACCGGTGACGAACAGCCGATCCAGGTCAGCATCGTATGCGATTCCGTTGGCGCCCCGGGTGCGGCGCAGTGCGGGATCCAGGATACCGGTCAGATCGATCATTGAGCGGACCCGCCCACTCTCCGGATCGATGCGCACGATGGTGTCGGTCTGCCAGACATTGGCCCATATTTCCCCCCGGACGTACTCCAACTCGTTGAGGCGTCGAACCGGCTCACCGGACAGGGTGACAGACAGCTCGCGCACCGGCTCCAGGGTCCGCGGATCGAGGAACCGCAGCCGATCGGTGCCGTCGCTCATGATCAGTTCGCTGCCATCCGTGGTCAGTCCCCAACCCTCGCCCGAATAGCTGAACCGACCCAACAGCTCAAAGCGCTCGCGGTCAAACACCAACCCGATACCCGCTCGCCAGGTCAACTGGTATATGCGATCCCCCAGACTCGCAATACCCTCGCCAAACAGATGCGGCGCCAGATCCACCCGCAGCGCGGTTCGCCCGGTCTCGGGATCGACCCGCCGTAGCGAGGATTTCCCTCGCAGACCCGTACCCTCGTAAAACCAACCGCCGAAATAGAACAGACCCTGGGTGAACGCGTCCGGGTCATGGGGATAGGTCCGCACAACTTGATAACCGTAGTAGAACGGTTCCGCGGACACGGCCCAGCACACAAGCAGACCGGGCAGCAGCAGAAACCATTTGGGCCATGGGAATTTCATGGCGCTATCTTCGCCCGTTCCGGGATTGCACTCCACCGGGGTTGATTTCCGTCAGGTAGACTCACCCCGTGCCCATTTATACTCGTTCCGGGGATAGGCGGATCAGAGGTAAACGCAGCGATGAAGGCCATGGTAATGGAGCGCGTCGTGTCGCTGCGCGATTCGACAACCCCGCTGCGGATGGTAGACCTGCCGGTTCCCGAACCTGGACCCGGTGAAGTGCGGCTCCGGGTTCGGGCCTGTGGTGTCTGTCACACGGAACTGGACGAAATCGAGGGCCGAACGCCGCCACCATACCTGCCGGTTGTGCCCGGTCACGAAGTGGTTGGACGGGTGGACAAGCTTGGGCCCGGCGTCGACGGCCTGCACATCGGGGACCGTCTCGGCGTAGGCTGGATACACTCATCGACCGGCACGGCCGACGAGAATATCCGGCCCGAGTTCACCGCCACCGGACGGGATGTAAACGGCGGATACGCCGAATACATGACCGTGCCGACGGCCTACGCGTACCCCATCCCAGCGTCCTTCACCGACGCCGAAGCCGCCCCGCTGCTGTGCGCGGGCGGCGTCGGTTATCGTTCCATCAAGCTCACCGGCCTAAAGGACGGGCAGCCACTGGGTCTCACCGGTTTCGGCGGTTCAGCCCATCTGGTGCTGCAGATGAGCCGCCATCTGTATCCCAATAGTCCGGTGTATGTGTTTGCACGGGATGCCGAGGCCCGCGCATTCGCGCTGGCGCTGGGCGCCGCTTGGGCGGGGGGAACCGATGCGCGCTCACCTCTGCCCTGCCGCGCCATCATCGACACCACGCCAGCCTGGAAACCGGTTGTGGCGGCCCTTGACAATCTGGCGCCTGGCGGCCGTCTGGTGATCAACGCGATCCGCAAAGAGGATACGGACAAGAATGAACTGCTGGCGCTGAGCTATCACGACCATCTCTGGCTGGAGAAGGAGATCAAGTCCGTGGCCAACGTCACCCACCAAGACCTGGCCGATTTTCTGCCCCTGGCCGCAGCCATTCCGATACGGCCGGAGATCCAGACCTATTCCCTGGGACATGCCAACCAGGCGCTGGTCGAGCTCCGGCGCGGTCGCGTTCGGGGGGCCAAGGTGCTGCTCATAGACGGTCCAGAACAGATGATCAGAGGCTCCCCAAAAGGCCAAGTAACACGCTTTTGATCAAACGCGAGCCAAAGCCATGGAAAGTGCGGTGCAGGTCCGCCACCCGCCGCGCCGCGAATCACCCGCAACCCGGCCGCGGACAATGGCGGGACGGATCCGCCCGGCATGTTCGTGGAACCAAAAAAAAGGGGTTCCGGGCCGAAGCCCGGAACCCCTTAGTTAGCAGTCTGACTCAGGCCACTATGCGCCCGTGGGCCGCGGCATAACCTCGAGCTGGTACAAGGTCTCCATGGTCAACTGACCGGAGGCTATGCCCTTGCTTCGCTGATACGCACTGGCCGCACTCATGGTGCCGGCGCCGAGCTGACCGTCGATGGGACCGGTGTAAAAGCCCTCACGGGTCAACGCGGACTGCACCTGGGCAATCAATTCAGGCGTGGCGTTGGTTTCGCACAGGATCGGACGCCACTCCAGCTCGGACTCACGAACGACCACCTGCTCGGTCACGGTGGCGAACTCGGCGGGCACGGTAACCCGTCGCTCCTCGGGCTCCTTGACCCGCTGACGCACTGCAACCGTCCTGTACTCGGCGGGGACCACAACCGTGGTGGTCTTCGCCGGCTCGACGATCACCTGCTTACGCACGGTGGTGTACTCGGCAGGCGTGACAACTTCGCGAGTGGTGGGAGGGCTGACTTCTACCCGTTTGGTGATGGTTTCGAACTCTGCCGGCACTTCCACCAGACACATAATCTCGCCGGTGGCGTCGTCTATGCGCTCGATCGGCCCCCGTCCCTTCTTCCACTCGGTTCGAGCCGGTTTGACCTGCACCTGCTCGGTGACGGTTTCGTACTTGGCCGGGACAGTGACCAGTTCTTTGTGTTCCGGTTTCACCAGAACCTGTTCTTCTCTCCACTCAAACACGGCGGGAATGACTTCGAGCCGTTCCTCTTCTTCCTTGACCAGAATGCGCTCCTCGACCATCTCGTACTGGGCCGGAACGGTTTCCACCAGCTCGGTCTCTTCGCTGACGGTTACCTGCCGGGTTTCGGCCTTGTACTGCGGCGGCACCAGCACCCGGGCATAACACTCGCCGGGGTTGGCGTTCGGCGGATAGAGATCTGCCGGGTCGGAACTCACCGACATCGCCGAGTCCGATTTCATGGTGGACGAATCCAGTTCGGCCTTCAGTCGCTCGTTCTCCTGCTCGAGTTCGGCCACCCGAGAGTCCGTGGTGGTGGCACAGCCCGCCACCAGCAGCGCGGCTGCGCTGGTCAATCCAAATTGCTTCAACCCGCGTTTCATGCGTGATCCTCCGACAGTCATGTCGATTCCCTGTATTTCATTAAGTGCTTTGCTCGACGGGGCAAACGATTGCATGTAGTTTTTACCACCGCGATCCGCCAGTTTAGCGATCTAATGGCCGGATCGCCAACTCGAGAGCGTAATTGTTCCGCTTTTACGAAGCCGCGTGCAAGGCGACGCGGTCGAATCGCCCCCCGTGACGTCATAAGCAGTGGGCAACTCAAAAAGCCCTGAAACAGGGAGCTCAAACCACCCCCGACTGATTCTCCACCCGCGGCGCCAGCCGCCATGTGACGGTGACACGGGCCACCAGATCGTCATCCCGATCCCGGATCTCGGCCTGAATCCGATGCTCTGTTGGTCCAGATACGTCTGGCGTTGCGCATCGGCATTCCGCAGTCAATCGACCACGCCCCTTCTTCAGGTACTCCGTATCCAATCTCACTACGATGGCGCGTGTCCGCACGGACAAACCGGACAGCATGGCGAGACCGCTGGCCATTTCCCCCAGATTGGCGAGGGCCACGGCATGGACAGACGCCAGATGGTTGCGCACCCGACGGCGATCATGCAGGACCACCCGGCAATAACCCGGCGTCAGTTCCTGGACTCGAGCGCCCAGGGTACCGGTGTACGGCGCGGATCGGCCGACAAGATAGCTGAACAGCGCTTTCCCTCCAGGCAGCCCACTCAAGCGATCCCACCGACTCAGAATGCGGGACCCGGGCGATTCGTTTATGCGATGCATACAATCCCCAATGCAGGAAACCAGACTGACGCGTAAAACGACGTAGACGGCCGTGATCCTCACCCCGACTGGCACGGTCAGAGTTGACCCGCACCACGCCCGGACCGCCGGTTAATGTTTGGAAGCCTCTGACTTGAATCTGAATGAAGCGGATTGAGGGGTGAAACGTGCAGCTTCAGGTCGCAGATCACGGGTAGTAGATGCTCTATTGGCAAGATTTGCACCTATGAAGTTGTGCAGCTCAGTCCCAAGATGCAGGTTCACGAATAGATCAGCGGCTCCGCGGGGAGCCCGTATGTCAGACGGCGTGCCCGCCCGCCGGATAGAGTGGAGGCAGGCCGCGTTGCCGCGGCATCGCTGACGGCGGCTGAAGGGCAAACACCCGCTCTGCGTGCCGCGCCAGACCGGCACCGTCCCAGTGCTCCGCGATCCGGCCGTAGAGACTGCGATCCAGCCGCACAATCTCCTCGCCGGCCTCGCCGTCGAGACGGGCCGCCAACTGCGCCAGACGCGGTGCGGACAGTCCAAGCTGGTCCGCCCACTCGGTCAGAATCCGCCGCGCCTGACGCGGGTCATTGGCGGCGCAGGCAGAACGCAGGCTGCGGATTCGACGGGTCATGGAGGCATCCACCGGCAGCCCCGGCCCCGTGGCACCCTGCTCCGGAGGAGAAGGCCGATACCGCGCGCGGTGCCACCACAACGCCCCGGTAACGGCCCAACCGATCAGGGCGATAACGGCCACCCAGGCCCAGGGCACGTGCAGCGGATCCGTCACAGGCGCACTGGCAACGGTGGCTGAGGCCATTGGCGGCGCCTCTGCGTCGGCTGCTGCTGCCGGTAACACCGTCAGGGTCTGGGGGGGCAGCACCGCCGTCTTGGTAAGACCTGTCGCGATGTTAAACCAGCTGACTTCGACACTGGGCAGTTGGTAGGTCCCGGCGACGGTGGGAATAATGGCTGCACTCTCCTGACGAATCCCCACCACCGCGTCGCCTCCGTCCTGATTGCGCAGAACGGGTTGATCCGGATACTGCTTGAGGCCCGCCGTGGTGCCCGCCCCGATATTCGGCAACTGCGATGCGATCAGCCCGTCGGCAACCAGCGTCACGGTGCGGGTAATGGGTTCCCCCGCCCGGAGCGTGTCCGGCTCGCGGCCCCATTCCTGGAACAGCCGCACACTGCGGGCGGGCAACCAGTCGCCTCGAAACCCCTGGGGAACCGGCTTTACATCCAGGGTTATCGCTTCCGAGCTGAGCCGCTGGTGGCGGCCACCTAAACCCAGCGGCTCGATCACCACGGCCTCGGCATCGAGCGGCGCAAACACCAGCGGCCCGCTGCTTTGCGGCGACACCAGATAACGCCGCTCAACCACATCGAAGCGCCGCCCACCCCGCGTGGCCTGAAAAGTCCGGCTGTCGCCCATGGGCGAGACGATGGCCTCTCCAGTCTCCACCACCGGATCCTCCACCCGTCCCAGGCGTGTTTCGGCGGATCGGTAAAGCCGCACCCGATAGACCAGCTGCGACTGCACGTATGCGGTTTCCGGAAGCACGTCCACTTCCAGCACCAGGTTGCCGGGATCGTCGTCGCTCCCGGCCGCGCCGGCCTCAATGACCCGTATGCTCAATGCCGGCGTCCGGTCGTTGCCGATGGACAATTCCGGGATCTCCAGCTGCCCCACCCGGCGCGGGAACAGAGTCAGCTGCCACTGGTGCGCTCGTGAGTACTGACCCTGAATGATTTGGATGTTCTGACTCTGGCTTTGCACACGCACCTCAAAATCGGCATCCAGCGGGCCGAAATCAGGGTCGCCATCGACATCACCAACGGCTTCGATGAGCAGTGTGAAAGACTCGTTCAGCGCCACCGTGGGCCGGTCGATTCGGGCGGACAGCTCAGCCGCCGGCGTGGTTACCCCATACAAGACAGCCAATAGTGCGAAGATCAGAACAGCCGTCCGTTTTACCATGGCTGTGTCGCCTCACTGTGCCGCTCACCCAATTGATACTGATACCGGAACTTGCGTCGCAGCAGCTCCGCCGGATCGTCCGGTATGCGCCGCAACCACTGCTCGGTGTTGCGCTCCGCTTCGCTGGACTGCGCCAGGGACGCCTCCACCTGCCCGCGATTCCGAGGCTCGGAATCGGCGTCGGCGCTGTCCCCGGTCTGCTGTTCCGGGCCGTCGCCCGGCACATTGTCAGCCTGGGCGGGAGATGGCTCGGAATCGCTGTCGCCAGGCTCGCTGTCCTGGGCCTGACCGTCCGCCTGAGGCGGCCGTTGATCAGGACCCTGTGGGCTCTGCTGCGCCTGAGAATCGCCGTCCTGGGGCGGCTGCGCTTGAGAATTGTCCTGAGACTGAGGATCGGAGCCGCTGTCCGCGTCCTGCGGATTCTGTTGATCCAGCAATGCCTGCAGCAGGTCGCGATTATGACGCGCATCTTCCGAGTCCGGGGTGAGGGACAGGGCGCGGTCGTAGGCGGCGATGGCCTCCTCATACTGTCCTTGCCTCGCCAGGGCGTTGCCCAGGTTGTAAGCCGCGTCCGCACCCTCCAGAGCGGTGAGATTCTCGGCGGCCTGATCGAAAGCGCCGCGGCGGTAATCGGCGGCGGCGCGCCAGGCCGGGTCTTCAAACAGCGACGCCGCGGCCTCGTAGTCGGACTCGCTCATGGCGCGATAGGCACGCTGATCGTCACGCAGGAACAGGCTTTGCCAATCCAAGGCTGCGGCCGGCGGCGGCGCCAACGGCAACAAAACGATCGCCAGCCCCACCAACCAGCCGCGCCGAAACGCAATCGCCGCCAGCGGCAGGGCGAACAGCAGAACCCAGGGCCCACGATCACGCCAAACCTCTAGGGTACGCGAGGTGGTTTCGGTTTGCGTGTCGAACCCCGCACCTTTGGGATTGGGAAACAGCGACAACACGTCGGCGTCATTCAGGGCCAGAGCCGCAAATCCGCCACCGCCGGACTGGGCAAGGCGACGGAGATCGGCCAGGGCCGTTCGCACCAGTACCAACGCCCCACCCCGATCCCGCAGAAAGCCGCCGTCCTGTAGCGGCACAGGTGCGCCCTCCGCCGAACCCACGGCCAGGACCGAGGTCTCGATGCCGCGTCCGGCCAGGGTGGCGGCACGCTCATACGCATCCGCTCCGTCCACGCCGTCGGTAATCAGCAGAATTCGCCCGCGGGGCGTTCCGCCCTGGACCAACAGCGCTTCGGCCTGATCCAGAGCCCCTGCGGTATTGCCACCCTGGGCCGGCATGATGGACGTCTCCAGGGCCGGCACCAAAGCGCGGATGGTGCTGGCGTCGTCGGTCAGAGGCGTCACTGCATAGGCCTCGGCGGCGTAAACGACCAGGCCGGTGCGGCCGCCGGGGCGGCGGTCCAGTATGTCCAGGATTTTGTGCTTGGCGCGGGTCACCCGGCTGGGCAACACATCCTTGGCATCCATGGATCGGGACAGGTCAAGCGCGATGACCAGGGCGGTGCGGTCCGCCATGACCGGACGGCTTTCCTTGTCCCAGGCCGGTCCGGCCAGCGCCAGAACGATCAACACCGACAGACTTGCCAGCATCAGCGCGACTGCGCTGCGGCCCCGGTCGCCCTCGCCGGCCCGCAACAGCACATGGGGCAGTAAATCGGCGTCACAGACCTCGGCCCAGCGACCGGCCCGGCGCGGGCGCCGAAACCATATCCAGACCCCAAGCAGACATACCGGCAGCAGCAACAGCCACAGCGGCCGAAGCAAATGGAACCCGTCCATCAACCGCGTCCCCCAAGGTAAACACCCGCCACCCAAAGACAGGTGGCCAGGGCCAGGGGCCATACAAACAGTTCCCGCGTCGGCCGCGCATCATAGACAGTACGGTCTACCGGTTCGAGGCGGTCCAGTTCGGCATATATCTGTTCCAGCTCCGCCGTATCCCGGGCCCGGAAATAGCGGCCACCCGTGGTGTCGGCGATGTGGGTGAGCAGGCGCTCATCCAGATCCCGGGACGGATTCACCCGCTGAGCCCCGAAAAAGGACCGCACGGTCATCTGGTCGGCGCCGATGCCGATGGTATATATGCGCACCCCGGTCTCCTGCGCCAACCCGGTGGCGGTGGCCGGATCCAATTCCCCGGCGGTATTGGCGCCATCGGTGAGCAAGATCAGAACCCGGTTCGAGACCGGTCTGTCACGCAGTCTCTTGATGGCCAGACCGATTGCGTCGCCGATGGCGGTTTCCTTACCAGCCAGGCCGATGAACGACTCCATCAGAAGCTGCGCGACGGTATCCCGGTCGAAACTGAGCGGCGCCTGAAGATAGGCATTGCTGCCAAACAGGATCAAACCGACGCGGTCGCCCACACGCCGTGCGATGAACTCTGACGCCACCGCCCGGGTGGCGGTGCTTCGATCCACCCGCTGCCCTTCGAGCTCAAAATCCTCCACCGCCATGCTGCCGGACAAGTCCACCGCCAGCATCAGGTCGCGCCCGCTCAGGGGCATTTCCACCGCTTCGTCAATCCAAAGCGGACGGCAGGCCGCCGCCACCAGGCAGATCCAGGCAAGGGCCATCAGAGCCAGGGCGGGACCGCTGCTGGTTCGGGAGCCCATACCGTCGCTGGCGGGAATCAGCTGATCCATGCGGGGAACCCGCAGGGCAGCTTCGCGGCTGAGTTCTGCCGGTGACCAGAACCGGCGCAGCAGCCAGGGCAGCGGCAGGACCAAAGCGATCCAGGGCCAGGCGAGATCGATCATGCCGCCGGTCGCTCCGGCGAGAACCCGGCGATCCAGCGTCGGCACAGTTCGATCAGCGCGTCGGCGTCCAGCTCAATCTTGGGATCATAAGGCCCATTCAACAGAACCCGCCCGGGCCCGGTCTGGAACATGCCCCCGCCCAGGGGGCGATCCAACCAGGCCAGCCAATCCTCGCCGGTCAAAGCGGCATGCTCCGGCGTCGCTCGATCCAGCACGGCGATCCGACGCAGCAACAGGGATACCTCACTACACAGGCGGTGGGCATTGCCATCGGCGCGAAACGCCGCGTCCAGCTCAGCCAGCTCCGCCAGGGCCGCCCGCGCCCATCGACGTTGGCGACGGTGGCGCAACCACAGCCATGCCAACAGTGACGCCAGCAGCAGAATGAGCGCCAACAGCCACCATCCCGGCGCGGGCGGCCACCAGGACACGGGCGCGGGCAGGTGGATATCCCGCAACGGCAGCTCCGCGGGATCGGGATTCATCGAAATCCACCTCGAAGCACCCGCACAGGATCGGCCGTCGTCGGACACACCAGAAGCCGCCCACCACAGCCGCGGCAGAAGCTGCGCAAACGCTCACATCGATCCTGGAAACGCCGATAATGGGCTTCACGCGCCTGGCTTGAACGCGTGTCCAGCAATCGCTCACCCTGGGGTCCGGAAACCCGATACAGACCCGGCGGAGGCAGGGCCTGTTCCAGCGGATCATGAACGAACACCAGGGCCAGATCACTGTGCCGGGCAACACGCAGCAGCCGGACCTCCTCGGCCGGCCCAAAACCCAGAAAATCACTGACCACCACAACCAGGCTCCCGGGCCGGGCCACTCGTGCCAGCCGGCCCATGGCCTGATCGAACGGCGCATTCAGAGGGCCCGGCGCAGGCCCGGCATCCGCCGGCTGTGCTTTCTGCAGGGCGTGTATCAGCCTGAGGGCCGCCTTCGGCCCCCGTTGGGGGCGCAGCTCACTGAAGCTGTGGTCGGTGAACACCACGCCCCCGACGCGATCGCCATGATCGACGGCGGCCCAGCCCAGCAGGCCAGCGGCCTCAACCGCGGCCACCGACTTGTAGGCCCCGCGGGTGGCAAAGAACATGTGCGAGCGCAGATCGACGCAGACCAGAACGGGACGTTCCCGTTCCTCACGGAACAGTTTGGTGTGGGGCTGGCCGGTTCGGGCCATGACCCGCCAATCCAGACTGCGCAGATCGTCACCGGCCTGGTAGGGACGGGATTCGTCGAACTCCATTCCCCGTCCTCGAAACGCCGACCGCACCGGACCGGCCTGTTGCCGGCGGGCCGGTCCACCCGGCGCCAGCAGACCGCGAGCGTAACCGCGCAACCCGATCAGGTCGTGGGCGTTTACCCGGGTCAGCTGCCGGTGCCTGGGCGAGACCGCACCCCGCGGCGTCATGGCACCGGCACCCGCCCGAGAATCTCGCCGATGAGATTGTCCGGGGTCATACCTTCCGCTTCCGCTTCATAGGTGAGAATCAGGCGGTGACGCAGGATGTCGGCGGCCACAGCCTGTATGTCGTCGGGTGATACATAGTCGCGGCCGTTCATCCATGCCGAGGCTCTGGCGCAGCGATCGAGCGCGATGCTGGCACGCGGACTGGCGCCGTATTGAATGGCCTCGGCCAGTTCCGTGGAGAGACGACCGGGTTCCCGGGTGGCCAGGACCAGCTCGATCAGGTAGGCCTCGAGATGTTCGGACAGGTAGACGCCCAGCACCTCCCGGCGAGCCGCGAACACGGCATCCTGGGTAACGATGTGCGACACAGCAGAGCCACCGTCCGCAGCCTCGAGCGCCTCGCGCCGGTTCAGATCCAGAATCAGACGTTCTTCGTCGGCATCGGGGTAATCCACTCTTACATGCATGAGAAACCGATCGAGCTGCGCTTCGGGCAGCGCGTAGGTGCCTTCCTGCTCGATCGGGTTCTGGGTCGCCATGACCAGAAACATGCGCGGCAGCCTGTGGGTAGTCGGACCCACCGTGATTTGCCGCTCGGCCATGGCCTCCAACAGCGCCGACTGCACCTTGGCCGGTGCCCGATTGATTTCATCGGCCAGAATCAGATTGTGAAACAGCGGCCCTTCCTGAAACCGAAACGAGCCGTCCTGAGGCCGAAACACGTCTGTGCCGGTCAGGTCGGCCGGCAGCAGATCCGGTGTGAACTGCAGGCGATGAAAACTGCCCTCGACCGCTTCCCCGAGGAGACGGACCGCACGGGTCTTGGCCAGCCCGGGGGCACCCTCGACCAGAAGATGACCGTCGCATAGCAGTGCAATAAGCAGGCGATCGATCAACACATGCTGACCGACGATTCCCTGCTGCAGGCCGTGACGCAAATTCTGAAACTCGGTGAGTACCGACATGATTTAACTCAGTCCAAATGGTGGCGATTTTAGGGTTTGTACTGGCACCAGGCCAAGCGTTCTAGTTTACTGCGTTAACCTTCTGACCGATGGTCGATCGCGCAGCGGTGGCATAGGGTGTTGCAAATCGCACAGGTATTCTCAACCGCACCGGGAATCGGTTGGTTCAGACTGACACGAAAGGCACGGATTCTTGGCAATACTGATCACCGGTGGAGACGGCCATCTCGGCGCCTGGATCGCCCTGCATCTGGCGCAGGCCGGACAGCGCGCGATTCTGTTCGACCTGAACCCGGCACAGCCGGACCAACTCACCCCGGTCTCTGACCGGATCGAGCATGTCCGGGGTGACGTACTGGACTTCCCGCGGCTGGCCGACACGATAAGGGGCAGAGACATCGACGGGATAATCCACACCGTCGGCGTCATGGGCGAAATGGTGCTGGACAACCCGCACCACAACGTCCGGCTGAATATCGGCGGCACCCACAACATACTGGAACTGGCGCGTCAGTTCGCAATCCCAAAAGTGGTCTACACAGGTACCGGCGCGGTCTACAGTGCCAACGCCGGCAGCGCCACCGAAGACAGCCCCACCGCACCGGCGGATCTCTATGGCGCGACCAAACTGTCTGCGGAACACCTGGGTCGCCAGTACGCCGACGCGTTTGGCTTTGAGTTTCGGGTGGGCCGGGTCTACTTCTGCTATGGGCCCGGTAAGCTGCCCTCCCGATTCATCCGTCTGTATCGGCTGGTGTTCGGCGCCCTGGAGGGCCTGTCGGATCTCAAGTTGGACAGGGGTGCGGACCAAAAACTGGATTTCACCTACATTGAGGACGCGGCTCGCGGCATAGCCTTGTTGTACCAGGCGAACGATCCGCCGCATACGGTCTACAACATCGCCACCGGTGTTGCCTTGAGCCTGGCCGATATGGTCGATCTGGTGGGCGAACAACTCGGCGGAAACGCCGGCGTAAAGCTGGGGCGGGGGAAAATCATGCAGCGCTGCGAGGCGCTGGACATTACCCGTGCCCGAAATGAACTGGGCTTCGAGCCCAAGATCGAGCCGCGCGAGGGTATTCGGCGCTATGCCGACTGGCTACGCGCCCAGGGCGCCTGAATATTTACCATCCGTGTCAGGCGCCCTGATGTCTTGCTCATGCACGCCTGTAAATGTTGAATCACTGGCAGCGGTCTAATGCCGCACCGCCTGAATCACGTCCTGATAACGGGGTGCCGGCTTGCGCCCGCACCCTGCCCCGTGGAGGATCGGTTTGACCATCCCCAGGCCCTATTGCCGTGACGGATGAACCACATGTGCACCACGGCATGTTCGCTGGCGCGCGCTGATGTCGTGATAGCTTCGCAAGGCCACTGGTGTACTATTCAGCGGCGCTCAAGCCTGGGCTACGTGTCAACAATCGCAGCAATGGGGTCGGACACGCCCGGGAGCAAAAGATAATGATGATTAGACTTGGAGAGTGAAACATGAAACGCATCGACTGCATCCGAGGGCTCACGTTTGCCGTGCTGGCCGTTTTTGCCCTGTACGCCAACGCGGAGACAGACGAGATCGCACAAGCGCGTCAAGCGCTGGCCAGCTTCCAGGAGCAGGACTCGGGCATCGCCGAGTTCGTCAACAAATCCGCTGGCTACGTGGTTTTTCCGATGATCGAGAAAGGGGCGATAGTGGTCGGCGGCGCCCACGGTAAGGGCGTCTTGTTCGAAGGCGATACAGCCGTCGGCGCGGCGACCGTGAGTCAGGCCACCGTGGGTCTGCAGATAGGCGCGCAGGTATACAGTCAGCTTATGTTTTTTCAGACGCAGGACAATCTGAACGCGTTCAAAGAAAACAAATGGGCCTGGCAGGGCGAGGCCACGGCGGTTGCGGCAAAATCCGGGGTGGCGAAAAATACCGATTTCAAGAACGGCGTCGCCATCTTCATCACCGACCAGAAGGGCGCCATGGCCAGTCTCGCAGCGGGTGGGCAGAAGTTCACCTATACGCCTTACTAGTCAACGCTCAGTTGCGCTCCGGCCTCCGCAGGGGCCGGAGCGCAACTGAAGCGCGCATCGAATGTGGATTCGGCACACGGTCGGATTGCTACATTCGTTGGCCGATTCCTGGCCTGAC